>JALOPD010000057.1 GCA_025454075.1 Desulfobacterales bacterium
GAAATCCACCATTTCTGGATGGACACTATTTAGATGTGGATTTCAAACGGCGTGCGGCGCTGAAAATTCGAAATCGGTTCCGACGGGCCTGAGTTGGGTTCCATCTTAGTACAAAGCCGTTGAAACCTCAACCATGCGTTGCACGATCACCCGGGTTTAGGCTCCTTGCCGGGGGGGCTCGGGGTCGGAATTTCAGCGCTTGTGCTTGTCGGCCACGGCGTTCATTTTTTTGACGAAACCGGCGACGGAGCGGTCATCCGAAAAACGTTCGACGACCTCCCCGGCCGGGTTCAGAAAGAAGATGGCGGGGATCCCGCGGACCTTGTATGCGGCGAGCGTGTCGTAATTTTTGTCCACGTCGATGTAGATGTTCACCAGCCGCGCGGAGGCGGCGGCCACGCGCTTGTCCGAGAAAACGTATTTTTTCAACTCCACGCAGGGGCCGCACCAGTCGGCGGTAAAGAAGAGCATCGCGGGCTTGCCGGTCTCCTTCGCCCGCCGCAGCCCTTCGGGCAGGTCCTGCACCCACTGGATCTTGGCGGCCGGGCTGTCGTCCGGTCCCGCCCAACAGCCCGTCACGAGCAACAACACCAGGGCCAACGCAAGCACACGACTCATCCGGGTTTCTCCCTCCGGGTTACCGCTTCAGTTTTTCAAAAGGGTCTTGCTCCCATGCCGCAGGGCCGGCCTCGGTCGAGCCGGCATCGCTTCCGTAAAAGTCCACCGTCGCCACGTTCTCGCACATGGCCTTGACTTTTTCAATCACCGGCAGGTGGTCCGGGTGGTTTTGGTAGCGCTGCAGAGCCATGGGGTTGGCGAACAGGGAGACGATGGCGAAGTCGTGGGAGCGCGGCGACCGCAGGATGTCCCGGCCGAACTCGTACATTTTGATTTCCATGATTTTGTTGGGCAGCTGGTCGAGGGATTTTTCCAGGTCGCGGATCGCCTCCTCGGTGACCCCGGCCTTGAACTTCATGACTACCACGTGATTCAGCATGGGCGGGTTGCTCCTTGGTTCGAAGCTTTTAAACGGGCCTTTTTTAAAATCCCCCCGGCCCTCTTTTCCAAAGGGGGCCGGGGGGATTTCGTTCCACATCAGGTTGGCGTGACGCGCCCCACCCGGCTGTCGACAAGCGAAAACGGCCGCATCGGACGAGTGGCCCGCTTTACTTGGCCGGCACCCATTCGGACGATCCCGAAAGGCGGACGGCCACGTCGGTGAACCACACCCGGAAGGCGCCGTCGGCGCTTTTGTGGTCGAGCGACAGAGTCAACGGTCCCACCTTCTTGTAATCTTCCCACGTGGTGACCCGGGTGGGTTGGGGGTCTCCGCCCTTGCGGTAGATCCATTGCGCAATCCGGCCGGAGCCGTCGAGGAAAAGTTCGTAGACGTCCCCGGGGGTGTACCCTTCGTTGGCCGGGTATTTCACCACCATACGCTTGGCCTGGCCGGTTCCGATGGGCAGGTTCATCGGCGCTTTGTCCACGGTGACCGTGGCCGACCGGTCCCAGTAGAGGCGCAACGGGAAGAGCAGCCAGTAATTGTCGTTGACGAACTGGGGGTCGACCTTCTTGACCTGCTCGCCGGCCGCGCCGGCCGGCACGGAGCGCTCGTAGGCCACGGTACCGCCTTGCTCGGCCGTGCCCCTGAACGTCACGCGGTCTTTCTTGGGCTCCCACGACCAGGCGCGGCTGATAACCCGGTCGGGGAGCTTGACATTGAACGTGTACCGCAGCTCCTCCACCTGGTCGAAATTTTGCAGACCGTACGCATCGGCAAGCCGGTCGCGCGGGGACTCGGAGCGCTGCCACCCGGCACAGCCCCAGCCGGTCGCGAGCAAGAGGGTGCTCACGGCGAGAAAGATGAATTTGGGGAATACGAGTTTCATGGAAAGCCTCCTTTTTTTCATGGCCGGCGAATTGCGGCAGTAAAATTCCCGCAGGTATAGGAGGCAATATAACATCAAAATCCGGCCGGGAAAGGTAGATGAAAAATTAGGCCGATCCTGCGGCGGCATCCGGCGCGGCGGAAACGCCGTCCCTATCGTCCGCCTTTGCGCGCGTGCACGATCTGGTTTTTGATCTCGCTCAGGATGAAACTGCTCTTCAGGCTGCGGGCGACGTCGTCCTCGCTGGGGGCCGCGCCGAGCATGGCCTTGGCGTGCTTGCGGATGCCGAGGACGCCTTCGGCGATCGGTCGGATGAAATAGCCGGCCCGGGCCAGGGAATTCCTCGGCGGTCCGGACATCAGGTTGATCCGCACGCACAACCGGCTCAGGCCGGGAGCTTCCTCGGCCCTCTCCTCCCCGGCCGGCTTTTTGCGGAGGTAGTTGATCTGGTTGGTGACCTCGTCGAGCGTGAAATAGGATTTCA
Source organism: Desulfobacterales bacterium (assembly GCA_025454075.1). The sequence continues at coordinate 2,374 of JALOPD010000057.1, forward strand.
GGACGGCGGCGATTTCGTCCTGGCTCGGCTCGGTTCCGGTCGCCTGCCGGACATAGGCCATGATCATCAGGATGGCCTCTTTCAGGCCGGCCCCGAGCTTCATCAGCGGCGGGGTCGCAGTCTTAAGGGCCGGGGCCCCCGGGGTGGCGCTGCGGCCTGCCGTTTCCAACGAGTTCATGGCGGGGTTCGGCAATCGTCGGCCTCGATCCGGCAGACGATCTACCGCAGCGCCCGTTTATCGGGCGCTGCGGAACTGCCGCCGGCTTTTATGGCTCGGAGGGTGTCGGGATGGGGGCAAGCCCGGTCAGCTAAAACTCACCCAACGGGCGCTCGAAGGTCCACTCGAAGGGGTCCGCGACAAGCCTCTGCGTGGATTGATCGGTGTTGCCGCCCAGAGCGGCGAACGGGTAGCTGACGAGCCAGACCACCGACCCCAGCGCCGTGCCTACGATGCCGATCGGCCGCATGACCAGGGCATCCCACATCATCATGCCGCCGGTGGGCTCCTGCTCGCACCCGGAGTAATAGTCCCGGTCCATGCAGCCGGCAGTGCTGCTTTGATAGGCCAGGGCCGGCGACCCCACGGAGCCGACCAGCAGAGCGGCAATCAGCGCAACGGCCATCCAGTTCGGTTTGAATCCAGACATCTGATCCTCCTCGGGTTCAAATTTTGATATATGGTAGCGTCCTCAAAAAAATCCTCATCGCTGATGCACCAGGCTGTGTCGCGAACCTGTTGCATGCGGCGGCACTTAAACGTATTATACCCCGAAATCGGCCGGAAATTCAAATTTTGTAATAATATTTAACCGATTCAAATGGTTGAATATGTTTTTTCCATAGCTTGAACATCGGCATGATTTCGTCTGAAACCGGCTTTTAGAGCCTGCCCATTTCGCATTTTATTTATCGTCTCGAAATAGTACCGTCATGCCGGGCTTGATCCGGCATCCAGACGAGTCGAATTGAGTGGATTCCGCCCCGGATCGAGTCCGGGGTCAGCCGGAATGACAACGTAAAGACAATTATATGACCGTTAATGTGACCGCATTTGCCGCACCCGCCATCGAAGTCGCCGTGGCCATGCCCGTTCGCGGGACCTTCACCTACGGCGTGCCGGAGCCGTTCGTCTTGGCGGCCGTTCCCGGTGTGCGCGTGCTGGCGCCGTTCGGCCGCCGCCGGGCGACCGGCTACATCCTGGGCCGGGGCGGCTCCCCCGGGCAGAAGGAGATCAAGCCCATCCTGGACATCCTGGATGAAAGCCCGGTCTTTCCGGCATCCATGATCCCTTTCTTTCGCTGGACGGCCGATTACTACAAACACCCTCTCGGCGAGGTCATTGAGGCCGCGCTGCCGGGCGGCATGACCTTCGTTGACTGCGCGGCCTTCAGCATCACGGAAAAAGGCCGCCGGCAGCTGGACGGCGGCGGGTTGACCGAGCTTGAGCGCCGGGTCCTGGACCGGCTCGCCCGCGCCCGGCTTCGGGCGCGCGAGCTTCGGAAGCAGGTGGGGCAGGAGGTGCCCGGGCCGCTGCTCTCCGCTCTCGAGCGCCGGGGGCTGTTGGCGCGGCAGGTGCTTTTGCGGGGGGGAGCGGCCAAGCCGCTGCAGGAACGCTGGGTGCGGGCGGGGGCCGCGCCGCCCTCGGGCGGGCTGTCCCCGAAGAAGCGCGCCGTCTTAGAGACGCTCCTCTCCGCCGGAGAGCTGCCGGTAAGCGAGCTGGCCGCCCGCGTCCCGCGCGCCGCGGCGCACCTGCGGGCGCTCGAGCAGGCGGGACACCTGGCGATCTTCAGCCGCAGGCTCTACCGGGACCCTTTCGGTGAGCCGATCCCTCCGGACGCCCCCCCCACCCTCACCGCGGCCCAGGACGCGGCGGTGAAAAATGTCTGCGCGGCGCTCGGGAAGGGGTTTCGCACCTTTCTGCTGAAAGGCGTCACGAGCAGCGGCAAGACCGAGGTCTACATGCGGCTGGCGGCCGAGGCCGTGGCCTCCGGCCGTTCCGCGCTCGTCCTGGTGCCCGAGATCGCCCTCATCAGCCAGACCGAGCGCCGGTTCCGCGCCCGCTTCGGGGAGCGGATCGCCGTGCTGCACAGCGCGCTTTCCGGGGGCGAACGGCTCGACCAGTGGACCCGCATCCTGCGGGGGGAGGCCCGGATCGCGATCGGCGTCCGTTCGGCGGTCTTCGCGCCCTTTTCCGACCTCGGGGTCATCATCGTCGACGAGGAGCATGACGCCTCTTACAAGCAGGAGGGAGGTCTGCACTACAGCGCGCGCGATCTCGCGGTGGTCAGGGCGCAGCAGCTCAAGGCCGTGGCCCTTCTGGGCTCGGCCACGCCCTCGCTCCAGTCCTATTACAATGTGCGGACCGGAAAATACACGGAGCTGGCCCTGCCGCAGCGCATCGAGGAACGCCCCCTGCCCGATATCCGGGTGGTGGACCTGAGGCAGCTCCGGGACCTGCGCGGCCCGGGGCGCTTCATCAGCGACGAGCTGAAACACGCCATGGCCGAAACCCTGTCGCGCGGCGAGCAGGCGCTGCTGTTCCTGAACCGGCGGGGCTACGCCAGCTTCCCGGTGTGCGCCGCCTGCGGCAGCTCGCTGCGCTGCCGGCACTGCGACATCTCCCTCACGCTGCACCAGGCGGCCGAGGCCTACCGGTGCCATTATTGCGGGTACAGCCGGCCGGCCACGGCCGTCTGCGACGCGTGCGGCTCCGGCAAGATCAAGCGGCTGGGCATGGGCACCGAAAAGGTGGAAGCGGCCGTTCGGGCCCTTTTCCCGCAGGCGCGCATCGCGCGCATGGACCACGACACCACCCGCCGGAAGGGCAGCATCCTGAACCTTCTGAAGGGCCTGCGCGAGAGGACCGTCGATGTGCTGGTCGGCACCCAGATGGTGGCCAAGGGGCACGATTTCCCGGCCATCACCCTGGTGGGCATCATCTGCGCCGACCTGTCGCTCAGCTTCCCGGATTTCCGGGCCGGCGAACGGACGTTTCAGCTGCTGGCGCAGGTGGCCGGCCGCGCCGGGCGCGGCGAGCGGCCGGGCCAGGTCATTCTCCAGACCTACAACCCGGAGAACTTCAACATCCGGGCCGCCCGCGATCAGGACTTCGAGGCTTTCTACGAAAAGGAAATCGGTTTCCGCAAGGCCTTGAGCTACCCGCCGGTGGCGCGCATGATCCAGCTGCGGATCTCCGGCCGGGACCCGCAGCGCACGCGGCAGTCGGCCGAGCGGCTGGGGGGCTGCTGCCGTGCGCTCAAGGCGGCGGAGCCGGAGAACTTCGCCGCGCTGGACATCCTGGGGCCGGCCGAAGCCGCTCTGGCACGCATCGCCGGCAACTTTCGCTGGCAGGTTCTGCTGAAATCCCTGAGCGGCGGGGCCCTGCACCGGTTCATGGACCGGCTGATCGCCGACCATCCCAAGGTCTTCGCCGCCCGTTCCGAAAGGGTCGTGATCGATGTGGACCCGTTCTTCATGATGTAATTTTTATGCGAACCCTTCCGGGAGGGGTCTGCATAAAAATTGCCTGGGCCGTGCGCCCTCAGGCGTTGCTTCCGGCACGGAAAATCGGTTTTTTGGCCGAGCGATGCCTTGACTTTGTGCAGGCCTCCACCTAAAATTCAGTGTTCAAGCGTCAACGCTGCAAAGGAGAGCGCGGAATGTACGTGAAACGAATAATGGTTTTCGGACTGCTGGCGGTGGTGGTCGCGGGGTGGGGCGTCTTTCCGCCGGCCGCGGCGCAGACCCTTGCGGGCGCCGGTGATGCCCCGGCCGTGTTCTTCCCGGAAAAGGCCTTCGAATTCGCGCCGGTGATCGACGGCGTCAGCGTCGTGCACGATTTCGTCGTTTTCAACAAGGGCACGGCGCCCCTGCAGATCAGCAACGTGCGGACCGGCTGAGGGTGCGCGGCCGTCTCCTTCCCGAGACAGATCCCCGCCGGCGGCGAGGGAAAAATCAGCATCAAGGTCGACACATCGGGCTACGGCGGAAGAAAGCTGGAGAAGTCCGCCGAGGTCCTTTCCAACGACCCCAAAGAGCCCGTGGTGCAGCTGGCGATCGCCGGCACGGTGGACCGGTTTGCCGCCATCAACCCGCGCATGTTGAACCTGCGAGGGACGGCCGGCGAAAAACTGCAGGGCACCGTGACCATCGTGCCCGAAGAGAAATACCCCTTCAAGGTGCTCGGCGCCCGCTCCCGCGAGGGGAAGCTCGCGACGAGCCTGAGCGAGGTCAAGGAGAACGGCCGGACGGCGTATGCCGTCGTCGTGGAAAACCTGAAGGCCGAAGCCGGGTCCTTCAACGACACGGTGGTGTTGAAAACCGACAGCCCCCTCCAGCCGGAGCTCGATGTGCGGGTGTTCGTCTACCTGCGGGCGGCGCCGCCGGCGGAAAAGAAGGCCCAGTGACATGAGGGACGTTCGCGTGGTGGCGTTCGACTGCGACGGCGTGCTGTTCGACACGCTCGAGGCCAACCGGCACTACTACAACCACATCCTGCAGCATTTCGGGCGGCCGCTCATGACCCCCGGGCAGCTGCGCTTCGTCCACGCCCACACCGTTCAGCAGGCCCTGGAGCATCTGCTCGAAGACGACGCGCAGCGGCAGGCGGCGCACGCCTTCCGCAAGACGATCGACTACGGCGGGTTCCTCAAGCACCTGACCATCGAGCCGCACCTGGTCGCGCTGCTGGATTGGATGCGCGGGAAATTCAAAACCGCCATCGCCACCAACCGCACCGACACGATGAACCGCCTGCTGCGCGAGTTCGGCCTCGCGGACCGGTTCGACCTCGTGGTCACCTCCCTCGATGTGGAGCGGCCGAAGCCCTTCCCGGACCCGCTGTTCAAGATTCTCGCGCAGTTCAAGGCCGCACCGCGCCAATCGCTGTTTGTCGGGGATTCGGAAGTGGACGAAAACACCGCCCGGGCCGCCGGGGTCCCTTTCGTCGCCTACTGCAACCCGTCGCTGCAGGCCGATTATCACATCGACAGTTTGAAAGATCTCAGGCCGCTGCTGGAAAGTTGACGCGCATCGGAAAATCCCCCTATGCAAAGGGGCCAAGTGGAATTTCGTCGCGCCGCTAATTCGTTGCGCGATCGTCAAGGAGTGACACGATGGAATCCGAGGTGAACGAGATGGGGCCGGGCGCCGCTTCAGATGCCTCCGAATGGCATCACCGCAGGCTCTGCAGCGACGAGAGCTGCATCGGCGTGATCGGCCCGGACGGCCGCTGCAAGGAGTGCGGCCGACCCGATGCCGGTGCGGCGGCGGGCGGGGATGCCGAGGCGCCCCGTCCGGAACCGTCGAGCGAGCCGTGCAACCCGCCGCCCGTTTCAGCTGAAACGGGCGCTCCCGACGACGAGTGGGCGTCCCGCAGGCTCTGCAGCGACGAGAGCTGCATCGGCGTGATCGGCGCCGACGGCCGCTGCAGGGAGTGCGGCAAACCGTTTGCCGGCTGAGGCGGTGTCCGGTCCCTCGCCTTCCCCGCCCCGTTCCGCCGACCCGGCGTCCGACGGCTATTGGCCGTCGCGGACGGCCTGGCGAAGCGGCAGCGTGATGGTGAACGCGGCCCCGCCGCCGGGTGCGTTCTCCGCCGTGATCTTGCCCTGGTGCTCCTCGATGATGCCGTGGCAGATGGCCAGCCCGACCCCCATCCCCATGGGTTTCTTGCTCGTGAAAAACGGGTCGAAGATGCGGTTGAGGTCGCCCGGCGGGATGCCCGGGCCGCTGTCTTTCACCTCGATCACGAAATGATCGTCGCGGTTGAAGGTCCGGATGGAGATGCTGCACTCTCCGCCTTGCGACAGGTGGACGTGCTCGAAATAGCCGGGCATGCCGGTGATGGCCTCCACCGAGTTGTTGATCAGGTTCATCAGCACCTGCCCCATCTGCTGGGGGGAGGCGATGAAGGTCGAGTTCTGCGCCTCCGGGTGCAGGTGCACGGAGATCATGTTTTTCTTGAGCAGGCTTTTGACCAGCGCCACGGTGTTCTCGATCACCTGGTTCATGTCGGTCAGCTGCATTTTCTCCTTGCCGGGGCGGTTCAAGTCGATCAGGTTTCTGACCGTGTCGCGGATGCTGTTGAAGGCGCTCTTGATCAGCTCCAGCTTGCGCTGCAGGTATTCATCGCTGCTGTAGGTCGAGCGCAGGACATTCAGCAGGGCCGTGATGCCCTGCAGGGGCGAGTTGATTTCATGGGCGATGGAGGCGGCCAGCTGCCCGGTGGCGGCGAGCCGCTCGGAGCGGACCAGTTGGTTCTGCATTTGCTTGGTCTGGGTCACGTCGCGCGCCACGCACAGGAAACAGGGCTCGCCCAGGTACACCACGGGCCGGCAGCTGATTTCAAACGGGACCGCGCGGCCGTCCTTGGTCTTGAGGTGGAGCTCGAAGCGGGACTCCTTCTGCCCTGCGACCTGCTGCAGCATTCTGCGGGCGAGGGCGGCCTGGTCGTCGACGGCCAGCTGGCTGATGGGCATGGAGACCAGCTCCGGGGGGGCAAAGCCGATGCTCTCCTGGACCCGGTCGTTGCACTCCATGATGATGCCCTTCTGGTTCAAGATGAAGACGCTGTCCCCGACGTTTTCGAAAAGCTCCTTGTAGCGCATGAGCTCTTCCGCCCGCTTGAATTCGGTCGTGTTGGTCGAAATAATGGTGGCGGCGATGACGCGGCGGTCGAGGCGCAGGGGTCCCACCCGGAACGTGTACCAGGCGGGGCTGCGTTGGTCCTCCATGAGCACCTCGAACATGTCGGTCTGGCCCGTCTGGAAAACGGTCCTGACGATCTCCTGCGCCGTGGCCCGGTAGCCGACGGGAAGCAGATCGTAGAGCGACCGTCCGGTGACCGTCCCCGGCGGCATCTCGGCCAGGGGGTGGTTGATGAAGCGGACCACGCCGGAATGATCCACCGTCATGATGGTGTCCGGCGCGGTTTCCACCAGCGACCGCCACAGCTCCTCGGACTCGTTCAGCTTCTGGGTGGCCTCTTTCAGGCGATTGATGATGGACTGTGCATGGGACCCCAGGATGACCAGCAGGCACAACACCACGATGCGGATGTAAATATCGTACAGGTCCGGTCCGATCAGCTGGGCGATCAGGTTGAACTTGTTCGAGAAGAAGATGTTCAGGATCGAGTCCAGCACCCAGTAGACCGTCGAGATCAGGACGACGGCCAGCACCATGGAGTCCGGCGTCTTGCCGAGTTGCAGGCCTTGGGCTTTCATCTCAGAGCCTTCTTGTTTGGCAGTCGAATTTATGGTTCGAGCTTTGGAGCACAAGATTCATTATCACAAGTGGAAACGATTGATAAAGCAAAATAAACAACGCCGGGCGGGCGGCTTCAGCCCGCTGTGAAACGGCTCATCTCTGAGCGACCTGTTCGGAAACACCCTGCTGTATTCAAAAATTGTAACTATTCGTACAATTGTTATGCCAACGCGAGCGATTCTTTTCCTAAAACAACGACGGATACCATTCGAAGCGGTGCACTACGACCACCTCGAAAAGGGCGCTGAATTTGCGGCCCGGGCCACCGGGTTCCCGCTGGAGCGCACCGTCAAGACACTGGTGGTCGGCATCGGGGCGCATCGCCACGCGCTGGTCCTCCTATCCGGCGAGCGCCAGCTCGACATGCGGCGGCTGGCCCAGGCGCTCTCGGTCAAGCGGGCCGAGATGGCCGACGCCGCAACGGCGGAGCGCCTGACCGGCTACCATGTCGGCGGCATCAGCCCCTTCGGCACCCGGCAGCCGCTGCCCGTGGTGATGGATGCACCCCTCATGAGCAAAGATGAAGTGCTGATCAACGCCGGGCAAAGGGGGGTCATGCTCAGGATGAGGCCGGTGGACATTCACGCGGCGCTCGACTGCATCGCGGCGGATGTCTCGCAGAGGAGCGAAAGATGACCCAACCCTCCGTTTCCACAGGACACGGGCCCCCCCATCGAGTCATTTGACAGCCTCCCGCCGCGGCACCATCTTACCGGGTGTTCACTCAGGGAGGAGCCACACATGAAACGATCCATGATCATCGCCGCGATACTGTTCGCAGGCTCCCTCAGCATGGGAGCCCATGCGGCCACTCAACCAGCAACCGGAAAACCAGAGGACATGAAAACTCAATCGGATCACCTGAAAAAAGCCACCTTCGCCGGCGGCTGCTTTTGGTGCAGCGAGGCGGATTTCGAAAAAGCGGAGGGCGTGGTCGAGGTCATGTCCGGCTACACCGGCGGCAAAAGCGAAAACCCGACCTACGAAGAGGTCAGCGCCGGACGCAGCGGGCACCTGGAAGCCGTGCAGGTCCTCTACGACCCCGCCAAGATTTCCTACCCGCAGCTCCTGGATGTTTTCTGGCGGCACGTGGACCCAACGGACCCCGGCGGCCAGTTCGCCGACCGCGGGCCTCAGTACCGGACCGCGATCTTCTACCACGACGAGGACCAACGGCGCCTGGCCGAGGAATCCAAAAAGCAGCTCGACGTCTCCGGCCGCTTCAAGAAACCGGTCGCAACCGAAATCGTGCCGCTCGGGAAATTCTACCCCGCCGAGGACTACCACCAGGACTATTACAAGAAAAACTCGCTGCGCTACAGCATGTACCGGCAGGGGTCCGGCCGCGATCAATTCATCCGGCAGGCCTGGGGTCCGGCGGACGCCAAGACCCCCGGGCCCTCGGCCGGCTACACCAAGCCGAGCGAGGCCGAGCTGCGGAAGCGGTTGACACCGTTCCAGTACCACGTGACCCAGGAGGAGGGCACCGAGCCGCCGTTCGAAAACCAGTTCTGGAACCACAAGGACGAGGGCATCTACGTGGACATCGTTTCCGGGGAGCCGCTCTTCAGTTCGACGGACAAGTTCGACTCCGGCACCGGTTGGCCCAGCTTCACGCGGCCGGTGGACCCACTCTTCATCGTGGAGAAGGCGGACCGATCCCTGTTCATGGTGCGGACGGAGGTGCGCAGCCGGTTCGGCGACTCCCACCTGGGGCATCTCTTCCCGGACGGGCCGCCGCCGACCGGTTTGAGGTACTGCATCAACTCGGCGTCGCTGAGGTTCATTCCCAAGGCGGAGATGGAAAAACAGGGATACGGGGAGTACCTGGAACGGTTCGCGCAAAAGAAATGAACCCGCGAGCCGGCGGAACGCCGGCTCGCGATTGACTGTCACCGTTCAACCGCGTAAAGTTGGGGCGCCTTTTGACGCGGTCGGTGCCGGTTTGCGGAGCGCCGGACTGCGGCAGGGCCGCGCCCCATTCGCCTGAGCAAACGAAAACCTCCCCTCCCGGGCCGTGGCGGGGCGCCGAGTTTATGCAACCCAGCGAGGGCGTCGCCGCGTGCTGGCTGTTTTATCACACATCGCTCCTTTTGTTCCGTGGTTGCGGAAATACCGTGCGAGCCACCTGCGGGCGGACGTGACGGCGGGCCTGACCGTGGCGGTGGTGGCGGTGCCCCAGTCCATGGCCTACGCCCTGATCGCCGGCTTGCCCGTCCAGTACGGGCTCTACGCCTCGATTGTCCCCACGATCGCCGCCTGCCTGTGGGGGAGTTCCGCGCACCTCATCACCGGCCCGACCACGGCCGTCTCCCTGGTGGTCTTCACGTCTCTGGCGGGGCTGGCTCCGGCGGGGACCCCGCAGTACGTCGAGCTGGCGTTTACGCTCGCGCTGATCGTGGGCGCGATCCAGATCGGCATGGGGCTGGCGCGGCTGGGGGTTTTTCTCAACTTCGTCTCGCACTCCGTCATTTTAGGGTTCAGCGCGGGCGCAGCGGTTCTGATCGGTTTCAAGCAGGTCCCCAACTTCCTGGGCCTGGCCTCCGGCGGGGGCGGCTCCTTTCTGACGTCTCTGTTGGACACACTGCACCGCCTCGGCGACACCCACTTCATGACCTTGGCGCTGGGGCTGCTTACCGTCGCCCTCATCGTAGCGCTGAAAAGATACCGGCCGGCCTGGCCCGGCACCCTCATCGCCATGCTGGTCTCGGGGGTCCTGGTGGGGGTCTTCGACCTGGCCGACCGCGGGGTTGCCGTGGTGGGGGCGGTTCCCCGCAGCCTTCCCCCCTTCCATTTTCCGGCGGCATCGTTGAGCGAAAATTTCGGGCGGCTGGCCCCGGGCGCGCTGGCGGTAGCCGTGCTAGGGCTGGTCGAGGCCGTGTCCATCGCCAAGTCCATTGCCGGTCAGACCCGTCAGCGGCTCGACATCGACCAGGAGTTCCTGGGGCAGGGGCTTGCCAACATCGCCGCCGCTTTTTTCAGCGGGTACCCCGGCAGCGGGTCCTTCACGCGGTCGGCCGTCAATTTCCGGTCCGGCGGCAGGACTCCCGTCAGCGGCATCGTCTCGGGCCTGGCCGTCGCGGCGGCGGTTCTCGTAGCGGCGCCCCTGGCCGCGAACCTTCCGGTCGCGGCCCTGGCCGGCGTGCTGCTGGTGGTCGCCGTCGAGATGATCCACGTCGACGACATCCGGCGCACCATCCGCGCCACCCGCAACGATGCCGCCGTCCTCGCGCTGACCTTTCTGTCCACCCTGCTGCTGAACATAGAATTCGCGGTGTACGTGGGGGTGCTGCTCTCGATCGGGCTGCATCTGAAGACCACGTCGCACCCGCGCATCTATTCCACGGCGCCGGATTTCATCAGCGGCAAAATGGTCGCGGCGAGCCACGGCCGGACCTGCTGCCAGATGGACATCATCCGGGTCGAGGGGTCGATTTTCTTCGGTTCGGCCGCCTACGTGCTGGAAGACCTGCAGCGACGGCTGAAAAGCCACCCCAACATGATCTGCCTGCTCATCCGCATGCACCAGGTCAACAACTTCGACGCCAGCGGCGTGCACCTGCTGGAACAGGTCGCAGAGGAGCTGCGCGGACGCGGCGGCGGCCTCTATTTCTCCGGGGTCAACAACCGGGTGTTCCAGGTGTTCAAGAATTCCGGCCTGCTGACCCAGGTCGGCGAGACCCACATCCGCAGCAGCACCCGCTCCGCCATCCGCCAGGCGATGCGCGAATCCTTCTGCCCCGTCATCTGCGCCGCGTGTGAGGTTGCGGTGTTTCACGAGTGCCGGGACCTGAAGCGGGGCAACTGGGAGATATTGGGGAAGGGGGTCCGCCCTCGCTGTCCACGCGACCTGGCCGTTGGAAGCGACCGGGAAGGTTCCGCGCCAAGCGCCTCGATCCCTCAACGTGCGACATAAGGAGAATGCAGTGAAAATTCTTGCGGCCATCGACGGCAAGCCCGCCTCCGCCAAAGCGCTTGACGCCGCAGCGCTGCTCGCTGAGCGACTGAAAGCGGAGCTGGGGGTCATCACGATCCGCTCCGGCACCCACGCCACCGAAACCCCGCCGCCGGTCGGGGTGGATATCCCCCTTCAAAATCGGGATGAGCTTTCGGACGGCATTCGAATCCTTTTTGGAGGCGCAGACCGCCTGGTCCGGTCCGGTCTGCTGGCGCCGCTGCCGGCCATCACGCTTCGCGACCTACCCCACGGCCACCTGTTTTTGGCGCCGGCCGCCGGCGGTGCGCCCGTGCCGTTTTCGGAGCGCTTCGGGAACCTCGTCGACGAACTCAACCACGAGATCGCCGAAAATCAATACGAGCTGGTGGTCGTCGCTGCCCCCCGGCGCGGCGCCCTCGGCCGGTTCGCTCCCATGAACACCCCGCGCAAACTGGCCCTGGACCTGCACTGCTCGTTTCTGGTGGTTCGGGGAGGCACCCCGGACAGCCGCTTCGTGGTGGGCGCCGACGGCTCTCCCTCTTCGCGCCGCATTTTCCCTTTTCTTAGAAAGCTGCTGCCCGCCATCCGCGGCCCGATCGACCTCATCTGCGTGCAGAAACCGGAGCCCGACCCCAAGGAGGTCGCCCAGGCCGAGCACTGCCTGAACCTCGCCAACGAGTGGCTGACCCGCTGCGGCAAAGCGGTGAAGGTGTCGCAGCCCCGCGGGGCGAAGCGCTACCAGGTGATCCTGGAAGCGGCGGGCAGCGACGCGATCATCGTGATGGGCGAAAGCCACATGCACGACGTCCGCCGCCGCACCCTGGGGACGCTCCCCATGAAGGTCCTGCCGCGCACCGACGCGAGCTTCCTCATGGTCAAACAGCCCACCGAGCCGGATCCGGAGATGTTCGAGGAGGGCTTCACGTGCGAGTGATGAGGGGGCTTCGCTCTTCGGATGAGTCGGAAAAATAATAGGGGACAAAAAATAATAGGGGACAGGCATGAAAATATGAATTGCATATTTGGGCATTGAATGATATCGAAGCGATATGCCACGCAAAGCCCGCATAGACGCCGCTGGTGCGCTGCACCATATCATTTGCCGGGGAATAGAACGGCGTAAGATTTTTTGGACTGATTTTGACCGGGATGATTTCATCGAACGGCTTGAGACGGTTCTGGCGGAATCCGGGACGCCCTGTTACGCATGGGCGCTGATGCCGAACCATGTCCACTTGCTGCTGAGGACGGGAAATGCACCAATAGCTAAGGTGATGAGTCGGCTATTGAGTGGATACGCGGGCAGTTTCAACCGGCGGCATCGCCGATTGGGTCACTTGTTTCAAAACCGCTATAAATCTATCCTGTGTCAGGAAGATTCCTATCTGCTGGAACTGGTGCGCTATATTCACCTTAATCCGTTACGAGCCGAGTTGGCAGCAACGATGGATGAATTGGAGCGATACCGTTTCAGCGGCCACAGCACTTTGATGGGGCACCAGAACCACGCATGGCAGGATGTAAATACAGTGCTCAAATTGTTCGGGAAACGCGCTTCCTCGGCCCGCAAAGCCTACCGTGCCTTCGTGGAAGAGGGGATTTCGCAGGGCAAGCGGCCGGAGTTGACCGGGGGCGGTTTGATCCGCAGCATGGGCGGGTGGGGTGCGGTAAAGTCTTTGCGCCGGTTGTGCGAGCATGTCAAGGGCGATGAACGCATATTAGGGGACAGCGATTTTGTGAAGTCGGTGCTGCTTGAACAGAATGAACGTTTCGACCGCCGCTATGCGCTGCAATCTCAAGGCTATGATTTTCAAGCGGTCGTCCGTAGGGTTGGAGACATTTTCAGCCTCAAACCCGAAATGGTTTTATCGCCAGGCAAACAACCGGTCCGCGTGGAGGCACGAAGCGTAGCGTGTTATTGGGCGGTGCGGGAATTGGGGATGACGACGGTGGACGTGTCGCAGCGACTTGGCATCACGCAGTCGGCGGTGACGAAGGCGGTCTATCGTGGGGAGAAATTGGCCAACGGTAAGGGTTTCCAGATGATGCCGGATGCGAAAAGAACGGGTTCATGCCGCTATCCGAATAATATGGATCGCAGCCGATATCATCCGACAGAAATTGATTTTTCTCGCGCGTAAATAGTCACACCTGATTTTGTGATTTCCTTCAGTAATCCACTTTGGTCATTCAGTTCCTCCAAAGCCACCGGCTCGATTCGGTGCTCAACATCTCGCCGGATCCTCGTCAGGCGGGTTATCACGTCCAAATAATCCCCGTCGATGCTTTCAAATACTACGGCCACGTCAATGTCACTGTCTTCCCGGGCCGTGCCTTTTGCGTACGAGCCAAAGAGAATGACTTTCTTGACATCAAAGTCATGCCGAACGCGCTCGGCATATTTTTTCACTGATTCAATAGCTGCTGTTTTATCCATGTGAACAAATCCTCGGTGCGTTCAAAGATGGATTTGCACCGGTCGTCGGTTAGCGAGCGGAACAATTGATCCTTCCGGGTCGGGTACCGCGCTTCGACATTGAGAGGCCCCAGAACATCAAGCAGGCTCTTCTGCGCTTCATCCATACTGTCGTAAAGACCGCTTTGACTGGCGATTACGCTTAGATTGTGGGTGTGGGGAGGTGTATCTTTTCGAGAAAACTGATAATGCCCTTTAAGGGCTTTCTCGACGACTTGATGGCACATGAACCCGACATACAACAACCGCTTGCTGGATAACATGACCTTGGCGGTTTCGAGATCGTACTCCGCAAGCTCGATCCAATAGCGTATTTTCTGATCCATATGTAAAGGGGTCGGTGCCTTTCGTCCTGCCGATGGAATTCTATATGGTTAACCGCATTGAACCTTGACCCACTTTTTCATTAATATAGCACATCTTGAAAACTTTGTAATCAGTAAGGGTTTTCAGATGATGCCGGATGCGAAAAGAATGAGTTCATGACTGGCCGCTATTTTATTAAGGGTTGCACAATTGTATAGACACGGACGCCCCCTCACCCTGCCCTCTCCCCCAGGACTGGGGGAGAGGGTAAGGGAGAGGGGGTTGCTCTCG
>JALOPD010000058.1 GCA_025454075.1 Desulfobacterales bacterium
TGGCCGATCTGGGGGAAACCGACCGCGAGGACAACGGCTGCGGCATCCTCTACGGGGTCCTGCGGGACGCCGCGTTCAAACTGCGAAAACTGGCGGAAGCCGAGAAGCAAAACCACATGCGCAAGGGGTGGTGGCCTGAAGAGAATCGATAGAAGATCCATTCATCAGAATCAGCGTAGAAGGAGACAGTCGGAAGATGGCGAAGTTGAAGGGAAGCAAGACCGAGAAGAACCTGTTGACCGCGTTTGCCGGGGAGTCCCAGGCGCGCAACCGCTACACCTATTTTGCCGGCCAGGCCCGCAAGGAAGGCTTCGTGCAGATTGCCGACATCTTCATCGAGACCGCCGACCAGGAAAAGGAGCACGCCAAGCGCTTCTTCAAGTTCCTGGAGGGCGGCGAGGTGGAGGTGGCCTGCGCGTTTCCGGCCGGCGTCATCGGGACGACTCTGGACAATCTCAAGGCGGCCGCAGCCGGCGAGCGCCACGAGCACACCTCGATGTACCCCGGTTACGCCAAGATGGCCGATGAAGAGGGCTTCAAGGAGGTCGCCGCCGCCCTGCGGGCGATTTCGGTGGCTGAAAAGCAGCATGAAAAACGCTACCTCGACCTGGCCGCCAACATCCAGGCCGGCCGGGTCTTCAAGCGGGACGCCCAGGCGACCTGGCGCTGCCGTAACTGCGGCTACCTCCACGTGGGCATGAGCGCCCCCGAGCTCTGCCCGGCGTGTGTGCACCCGCAGGCCCATTTCGAGCTGCTGGGGGAAAACTGGTAACCCATCCATCCCATCCATTTTATTTGAAAGGAGAGCGATCATGACCGAACTACTTCAGGTTTACAAATGTGACGTGTGCGGGAACATCGTCGAGGTGGTGCACGCCGGCGGCGGAGAGTTGGTGTGCTGCGGGCAGCCCATGAAGCTGTTCAAGGAGAACACCGTGGACGCCGCGAAGGAAAAGCACGTGCCGGTGGTCGAAAAAACCGCCGACGGCTTCAAGGTGAAGGTCGGCAGCGTGGCGCATCCCATGGAAGAGAAGCACTGGATCGAATGGGTCGAGCTGATCGTCGACGGCAAGGTCTACCGCCAGTTCCTGAAACCCGGTCAGGCGCCGGAGGCCACATTCTGCATCAAGGCCGACAAGGCCACGGCCCGCGAGTACTGCAACCTGCACGGCCTGTGGAAGGCGTAACCGGGGGGCGATAAACGGCGCCCCGGGCCGCGATCCGGCGCTGCGCGGCGCCTGAAAACGCCCACCGATCATTGAAATGGAGGTGAACCATGCCGAGCTGGAAATGCTCCAAATGCGGATACTCGTTCGAGGCGGACGCCTACCCCAACCAGTGCCCGTCGTGCAAGGAAAAATGCGAGTTCGTGGACAACACCTGCTACACGCCGGATTGCACGGCGGAGGGGATCGACCCGCGGATCGGAAAGCCGAAATCCTGATCGGAAAAACGACCCGGGGCCCGATGGGGCTGCGGGCCGCGCCCCCGCAGGGGTGAGAGAGGTTGATGATGGGGAGAATTCTGGTGGTCTACGCCACCCGCACCGGTGAGACCCAGGCCATAGCGGACCTGATCGGCGAGGGTGTGCGCATGGCCGGGCATCAGGCGGATGTGGTCGACGTGAAAACGATCAAAGGCGAGGCCGACCTGGCCGGTTATGACGGGTACGCGTTCGGGTCGGCCACCTACCACGGCGAAATGCTCCAGGCGATGAAAACTTTTCTTTTCATGGCTGAAAAATCGCAGCTGGAAGGCAAAATCGGCGGGGCGTTCGGCTCCTTCGGCTGGAGCGGAGAGGCCAACGACCGCATCTACAAGACCATGCAGAACATTTTTAAAATGGACATGGTGGCCGACAGCCTTCGGCTCAAGTCGAGCCACCTCGGCGGCGGCGTGCAGATGGCCCAGGAGTACGGCCGGCAACTGGCCCAAAAACTGAAAGCTTGAAAACCCTGTTACAGGCGAGGAGGAACAGACCATGGCGGCAGAGGATACCACCCCCAAGCATTGTCCGGGCTACGCGAATTTCAAATCTCTGAAATCCTTTACCTGCAAGTGTCAGGCGTGCGGGGCGGAAAAGGAGGTTTTTTCCGACGAATTCGACCGCTCCCACAAATGCGGCAAATGCGGGGCGGCGATCGACTTCAAGAGCTGCCAACTCGCCGGCGAAGGCAAAAGCGTATCCCCGCGTTGAGGCTCACAGCGGGGCACCTATAATCAACGAACGTTTGTCGCTGCGGAGGGGGGCACGTGGTGTCGTTTGAAGGTCCGGGAAACCCGAAGGTTTGGAAGCGGCTGGGCCGGCTGCTGCTCGCCGCTGTTTTTGCCGTTGGGCCCGGGGCCGTTTTCGCGCAAACTCAAAACACCGGCGCCGCCGAGATCGTCCTGGATGGGGGCACCAGCGGCAACGTCGCCTTCCCGCACCAGCGCCACCAGGCGAAGCTTGCCGACTGCACGATCTGCCACTCCGCCTTCCCCCAGAAGGCCGGCGCCATCGAGGAGCTCAAGGCGCAGGGCAAGCTTGCCAAGAAGCAGATCATGAACGAGCAGTGCACCAAGTGCCACAGGGAAAAGAAGCAGGCCGGCGAGAAGGCCGGCCCCACCACCTGCACGACGTGCCACGTCAAACAGTGATCGGACCCGGGCCATGCTGATCCTCGGTTTGCAGGGAAGTCCGCGCAAGAAGGGCAACACGAATTTCCTCCTCTCCACCTTCCTGCAGGCGGCGGAGCGGCGGGGGGCGGTGACGCGGGCCATCCAGGTGGTGGAGCGCAACATCCTGCCCTGCAAAGAGTACGTGGTCTGCGAGAAAAAAGGGTACTGCCCCATCGACGACGACATGGCGGGCGAGATCTACGGGCTGCTGCGGCAGGCGGAGGTCGTCGTGCTCGCGTCGCCGATCTTTTTCTACAACATGACCTCCCAGCTCAAGGCGCTGGTGGACCGCTGCCAGACCTTCTGGGCGCGCAAATACCGGCTGAAGCTGGGCGACCCGCTCAAGGGGTCGCGCCGAGGCTACCTGCTCAGCGTCGGGGCCACGAAGGGCAAGAACCTCTTCGAGGGGCTGCAGCTGACCGCCAAGTATTTTTTCGACGCCATCGACGCGCGCTATGAAGGCAGCCTCGTCTATCGGGGGATCGAAGGCGCAAAGGACCTCGCCAACCACCCGACGGCACGGGAGGAAGTGGAGCAGGCGGTCGAAGCCCTCATGGCCCCCTATGCGGCACGGAAGAAGGTGCTGTTTCTGTGCAGGGAAAATGCCTGCCGCAGCCAGATGGCGGGCGCCTTTGCCCAGCACCTGGCCTCGGACCGTTTGGATGTTTCCACCGGCGGAAGCCGACCGGCCGAAAAAATAAATCCCGACACCGTGGCGGTCATGGCTGAAAAAAAGATCGACCTGGCCTTCCGCAAACCTCAGGGCATTGAAGCAGCGCTGGCGGGGGGCCAAGCCGACGCCGTCGTCACCATGGGCTGCGGCGAAGAGTGTCCGGTCGCCCCCGGGGCCCTGCGCGAGGATTGGGACCTGCCGGACCCTTCCGGCCAGCCGTTGGAAACCATGCGCCGGGTCCGGGATGAAATCGAATCCCGTGTAAAACAGTTGATCGCCGCGCTGTGCGGATGATATGAACCTGCCATCTTGAGGAGTATGCCCGTGTCCAAACCCGAAGAGATGTACCAGTGCCAAACCGCCACCTGCGGTTACATCTACGACCCGGACCGCGGGGACCGCAAGGGCAAGATCCCCAAGGGGGTCCGGTTCAAGGACCTTCCCGACCACTGGGTCTGCCCGGTGTGCGGCGCCGGCAAGAAGATGTTCAAGCCGCTGGCCGGGCCGGGGTCCGTCCAAGACGAACAGGCATAAAAATCTAAACCTGGAATCCAAACCCATAAAAGGAGGAGAGAGAACATGGCCAGATACGTTTGTCAGGTGTGCGGTTACGTCTACGATCCCGCCCAGGGCGACCCCGACAATGGGGTTGCCGCCGGGACCCCTTTCGAAAAAGTTCCGGACAGCTGGGAGTGCCCGGTGTGCGGCGCTTCGAAGGCGGACTTCGCCAAGGAAGCCTAGCCGGCTTTGAAAAACGGCGCTCCGGGCCGTGATCCGGCGCTGCGTGGCCCTTGAATCGACTGCCCGCCTGTCTGTCGATCGGCGGCGTGGACCAAATCGTTCCCCGCCTGGGCTGACGGTGCGATGCTTGTTTCTCAAATGCCGGTTTGCGCCGGGCCCCGATTCCGGAAACGGTAGATGCCCTTTGCTTTCAGCCTCGGCGCTGAAAAAAAGGGCATCGACTTTTGGCGCTTCCGAATCCCCTCTTAGCGGCGCCGCGGGCAGGCCGGCCGGCGATGATCGGTCGAGTGCGGGCTTGCGGCCGGCCTCGGTTGCCATATTTCCTTTGATGATTAGAATCCAAAATGACAAACGGCTCGACACGTGAGATGAGGTAAAAAATGGATCCTGTCCAAATTGCCCCCGGGGTTTACAGCGTGGGTGTCAGAGACTGGAATGTCCGGGACTTCCACGGCTATTCCACCGATCTTGGAACCACTTACAACGCGTTTCTGGTGCTGGACGAGAAAATCGCGCTGATCGACACGGTCAAAAAGGAGTTTTCCGACCAGCTGATCGACAACATCGCCCGCATCGTGGACCCGCGGAAAATCGACGTGGTGATCAGCAACCACACCGAGTTCGACCACTCCGGGAGCCTCGCCCGCGTCATGCACCGGGTCGGCGAGGACAAGCCTCTGTACTGCTCCAAAATGGGGGCCAAAAACCTGGCGCGCCATTTCCCTCAAAAGTGGAACTACCAGGCCGTCGGCTCGGGCGACGAGCTGAAGCTGGGCAGGCGCACGCTGGCTTTTCTGGAGACCCGCATGATCCACTGGCCGGACAGCATGTTCTCCTTCCTCAAGGAGGACGGCATCCTCTTTTCAAGCGACGGCTTCGGCCAGCATTACGCCGGCCCCGAGAGCTTCGACGATGAGATCGGGGACCGGATCATGGTCCACGCCAAGAAATACTTCGCCAACATCCTGCTGCTCTATGCGACGCACATCGACAAGCTGATCCGGCAGGTGGCGGACATGAAACTGGATCTGCGCATGATCTGCCCGGACCACGGGGTGATCTGGCGCCGAGACCCGGGCAGGATTGTAAAGGCCTACCTGGATTGGTGCCGACAGGAGCCGGGGAAAAAGGCGGTCGTGATCTACGACACCATGTGGCACAGCACCGAGAAGATGGCCGAGGCCATCCACGCGGGGATAGCGGCGGAGGGGGTGCCCGCCAAGCCGATGAACCTGCGGACCTGGCACCGCAGCGAAGTGATGACCGAGGTCTTTGACGCCCGGGCCGTGGTCGTAGGCTCCCCCACGTTGAACAACGGCATGTTCCCCACGGTCGCGGATTTTCTCTGCTACCTGAAAGGGCTCAAGCCCAAGAACAAGATCGGGGCGGCTTTCGGCTCCTACGGGTGGAGCGGGGAGGCGGTCAAACTGGTCGAAAACGAGCTGACGGAGATGAAGATCGAACTGGTCCAGCCGGGGCTGCGCACCCAGTTCGTTCCCGAAAAACCGGCCCTGGATGCCTGCCATGAATTCGGCAGAACGATCGGCCGGGCTGTCGCCGCAGCCTCCGCCGCCGGTTCCCGGGCCTGAGCGCAGCGCCGGCCGCGGCATCGATCTGCGAGGGCCCCTATGCCCCGATTCTTGACCGGGTGAGGCGATGAAACGTCCTGTTGTGGAATTGAGCGACTGCATCCGCTGCGACGTGTGCGTCGGGGTCTGCCCGGCGGCATTCCGCATGAACGATGCGGGATACATCGAGGTCATCGACCTGGACGCCTACCCGGAGGATGAGGTCTACGAGGCGATCAAGAACTGCCCGGCGGACTGCATCCGCTGGGAAGACGACTGATCCGGCCATCTGACGATGGCCGGATAACGAGGCCGCCGGGCGACACCGGAGGCGAACGCGGCGACGATTGCCGATCGCGGGAAGCTCTTTAATGATTTATGGGCGTCCATCAACTCACGGGGCGTGAGCTCAAGAAAATGGTCGCGGACCTTCTGATGTCCGAGGCCTTTCCGGCTTCGTTTGAAGCTGTCCGACGACTGCCGGCCCGGCAGGTGGTCAACCCGCTCTTTGGGTTGTTTTGCAGCAAAGACCAACTTCAGCGCTGGCGGGCCGTGACTGCGATGGGGCTGGTGGTGTCCCGTCTGGCCGATGAAAACGTGGAATCCGCTCGGGTGGTGATGCGGCGTTTCATGTGGAACCTGAACGAGGAATCGGGCGGGATCGGCTGGGGGTGCCCGGAGGCCATGGGCGAGAGCATGGCGCGCAGCGAGCGGCTGACCGCCGAATACGGCTGCATCCTCTTGTCCTATCTGCATCCGGAGCGCAATTTCATCGATCACCCCGCCCTGCAGGAAGGCGTGTTGTGGGGGGTCGGACGCCTGGCACATTCCCGGCCGGCGGCGGCGGCCGACGGCGCTGAGCTTCTCGCGCCCTTCCTGGGATCGCCCCAGGCGACCCTGCGGGGCCTTGCCGCTTGGGCCTGCGGGCCTCTGGCCGATGCGCGGCTGATCCTCCCGCTGGAAAAGCTGGAAAAGGACACCGCATCCTGCCTGCTCTACCGCGAGGAGCAGCTGGAGGCCTGCCTGGTGGGTGAGTTGGCCGCGCAGGCGCTGCGGTGGACCCGCGCGGGTTTTCCGGAAAGGTGACCCTTGCATGGAATGGACCCCTGAAGCCAAGGCCGCGTTGCAGCACGTTCCCTTCTTTGTCCGCAAGCGGGTCCGCGCCCGCGTCGAAAAAGAGGCGACGGACGCCGGAAAAGAGCGGGTCGCCCTGGCCGACGTCAAGGCCACTCAGGCGCGCTACCTCTCGGGCATGCACGCCGACATCAAGGGCTACCAGCTGGACACCTGCTTCGGCCCCAGCGGCTGCCCGAACCGGGCGGTGATCAGCGACCCGCTGCTCGCGCGGGTGGAAGCGGTGATCAAGGCCGCCGATCTCCTGGGCTTTTTGAAGTCCCGCGTGCGGGGGGATATCAAGTTCCATCACGAATTCAGAATCACTCTGGCCGACTGCCCGAACGCCTGCTCGCAGCCGCAGATCAAGGACATGGGCATCATCGGCGCCGCCGTTCCCGAAACGACGAACGAGGCCTGCTCCCAGTGCCAGGCCTGCGTCGAGTCCTGCCCCGAGCAGGCGATAACGCTTGCCGCGGAGAGCCGCCCTCCCGCGATCGACACGGTGCGCTGCCTGAATTGCGGCCAGTGCGTACGGGCCTGCCCCACGGGAACCATCGCCGAGGCCTGGAAGGGATTCCGGGTCCAGCTGGGCGGCCGGCTCGGCCGCCACCCGCGGCTTGCCCGGGAGCTGCCGGGGATTTTCGGCGAGGACCAGGTGATCGAGATCCTTCAGGACTGCCTGAAGCTCTACAAAGAGCGCAGTCTCCACGGAGAGCGTTTCGCGCAGCTCTTTGAGGACCGCGACTTCGACGATTTCTCACGACGGTTCTGCGGCGCTGGCGTTTGACACCCCGCCGACCGACACCAACATTGATTTCCGGGGCCAAAGATTTTTCCCGGATCGACTGCGAAGGGGGTACGGCCATGGAACACAAAACGTTTTCAATTCCCAAAATCTCCTGCGGCCACTGCGTGATGACCATCACCAAGGAACTTAAGGAGCTGAAGGGCGTCGGCAAGGTGGAGGGCAACCCGCAATCCAAAACCGTGGACGTAGAGTGGGATGCGCCGGCCACGGAGGCCCGGATCCGCGCCACGCTCAACGAGATCAATTTCCCGGCGGCCTGACGATGCAGCGCGACGATCTTCTCCTGACGGCGGTCCAGGCATCGATCCGGGCGGGGTCGGCCACGCTGGAGGTCTACGAATCCGATCTCCACGTGGACTACAAGCAGGACCATTCGCCCCTGACGCTGGCGGACACGCGCTCCCACGAGATCATCGCCGGCTGCCTGAAGCGCACGGGGATACCGGTGTTGAGCGAAGAGGGCAGAGAGATCCCGGCCGCGGAGCGCCGCCGCTGGCCGCGGCTGTGGGTGGTCGACCCCCTGGACGGGACCAAGGAGTTCGTCAAGCACCTGGGCGAGTTCACGATCAACATCGCCCTGGTCGAAAACGAGCGGCCGACCCTCGGCGCCATATTCGTCCCGGTAAAAAACGTCCTGTACTTCGGCCGGATCGAGGATGGTTCCTACCGCCTGGACGACGGACCGATCCTCGACGGGCTGGCTCGTGCCGAAGACCCCGCTGATGCGCGCCGGGCGGTCGAGCAGCTCAAGGCGCGCTCCACGCGGCTGCCCCTCGACCATGGGGTCCACAAACCCTTCGTGATTGTCGGCAGCCGTTCCCACGCCACGGACGAGCTGCACGCCTATGTCGACCGGAAGCGCTGTGAGTTGGGGGAAGTGCAGTTCGTGTCGGCCGGCAGCTCGCTCAAGTACTGCCTGGTGGCCGAGGGCCGCGCCGACGTCTACCCCCGGCTGGGGCCGACCATGGAGTGGGACACGGCCGCCGGCCAGGTGATCGCCGAGGCAGCGGGAGCGACGCTCACCCGTCATGACACCGGCGGGCCGATGACCTACAACAAGGAAGATCTTCTCAACCCCTGGCACGTGGTGACGAGAAAAGTTCCGAGTGATGAGTTCCGAGCTAAAAAATAGGATCCAATTTAGCTTCCATCACTCATCACTCACAACTCATCACTCATAACTCTCTTTATGCCCACCCAGACCCTCCACATCCCCATCCACGGCATGACCTGCGCCAACTGCGCGGCGACCGTCGAGCGGGTCGTAAAAAAGCTTGCCGGCGTGGAAGACACGCGGGTCAATTTCGCGAGCGAGCAGGCGGCGGTGACCTTCGACCCGAAGGCGGTGACGCTCCAGCAGATTGCAGGTCAAATCCAGGCGGCGGGATTTAAGGTCCCCACCGCCAGGGTCGAGCTGGCCATCACCGGCATGACCTGCGCCAACTGCTCGGCCACCATTGAGCGCACGCTGAACCAGAAAGTGCCGGGGGTGGTCCGGGCGGCCGTGAATTTCGCCTCCGAGCGGGCGGCGGTTGAATATGTGCCCCAGTCGGTCTCGGTGGACGAGCTGATCGCCGCGGTGGCGGGCGCCGGTTTCGGGGCGGCGGCTCCCGGCGAGTCCCCGGAGGCCGAGGACGCCGAAGCGCGGGCCCGCGGCCGCGAAATCGCCGAGCAGACCCGCAAGTTCATCGTCGGCGCGGTCTGCGCCCTGCCGCTTTTCCTGCTGAGCATGGGGCGCGATTTCGGGCTCACCGGCGACTGGAGCCACGCCGCCTGGGTGAACGGGCTCTTCTGGGCCCTGGCGACCCCGGTCCAGTTTTACACCGGCTGGGATTACTACACCGGCGGGTTCAAGAGCCTGCGCAACCGCAGCGCCAACATGGACGTCCTGGTCGCCCTGGGGTCCTCCGTGGCCTACGCCTACTCGGTCGGCGTGTTGCTGGCCCCGGCCCTCGGGCACCACGTGTACTTCGAGACGTCGGCGGTCATCATCACCCTCATCAAGCTGGGCAAGATGCTCGAGTCGCGGACCAAGGGGCGCACCGGCGGGGCGATCCGCAAGCTGATCGGGCTGCGCCCCAAGACGGCCTTCATTCTCGAAGGCGGCGTCGAGAAGGAGATCCCGCTGGCCCGGGTCAAGATCGGGGACGTGGTCGTTGTCCGCCCGGGGGAGCGCCTGCCGGTGGACGGCGTCGTCCGGACAGGGGAATCCGCGGTGGACGAGTCCATGCTGAGCGGCGAGCCGCTGCCGGTCGACAAGCACCCCGGCGACCCGGTGGTCGGGGGCAGCATCAACGGCCAGGGGCTGCTGACTTTCGAGGCCAAGGCCGTGGGGCGCGACACGGTCCTGGCCCAGATCATCCGCCTGGTCCAGGAGGCTCAGGGCAGCAAGGCGCCGATCCAGGCGCTGGCCGACCGGGCGGCGGCGGTGTTCGTGCCGGCCATCATCGCGCTGGCGCTGGTCGTCTTCGGCCTGTGGTGGGTGTTGAGCGGGGATTTCGTCGCCGCCATGATCCGCCTCGTGGCGGTGCTGGTCATCGCCTGCCCCTGCGCGCTGGGCCTGGCCACCCCGACGGCCATCATGGCCGGCACCGGCAAGGGGGCCGAGCACGGGGTCCTGTTCAAATCCAGCGAAGCGCTGGAGTCGGCGAGCAGGCTCACCACCATCGTGTTCGACAAGACCGGCACCATCACCAGCGGAAAGCCGACCGTCACCGACGTGGTCCCGGTGACCGCCGTCTGCCGATCGGAACAGGAGCTGCTGCGCCTCGCGGCCTCCGCCGAAAAAGGTTCGGAACACCCGCTCGGCAGGGCGATCGTCCGCGCCGCCGAGGACAAGGGCATGACGCTTCAGATCCCCTCGGATTTTCAGGCCGCCGGCGGGCGCGGCGTCCGGGGGCGAGTCGAGGGAGCCGGGGTGGCGGTGGGCAAGGCGGCCTGGATCGAACAGGAACTCGGGATCGACCTTGTGGCCGTGAGGGAGCGCATCCACGCGCTTCAATCGGAGGGCAAAACCGTGATGGTGGTGGCCCGCGACGGCGCCCCGGCCGGATGGATCGCGGTCTCCGACCAGCTGAAACCCGATTCCGCGCAGGCGATGGCCCAGCTGCATGCGCTCGGCCTGAAAACCGTCATGCTGACCGGCGACAACCTCGAAACGGCGCAGGCCATCGCCTCCCGGGTGGCGATCGACCGCGTTTTCGCCGAGGTGCGGCCGGATGAGAAGGCCGTCAAGGTAAAGGAGCTGCAGGCGGCCGGCGAAAAGGTCGGGATGGTGGGCGACGGCATCAACGACGCCCCGGCCCTGGCGCAGGCCGACGTGGGGCTCGCCATCGGCACGGGAACGGACGTCGCCATCGAAAGCGCCGGCATCATCCTTTCAAGCGGCAGCCTGAACGGCGTCCCCCGCGCCATCCGCCTCAGCCGCGCCACGATGCGCACCATCGCCCAGAACCTCTTCTGGGCGTTCGGCTACAACGTCATCCTGGTGCCGATCGCGGCCGGTGCGCTCTACCCGTTCGAGTCGCTGCCGGCGATGCTGCGCCAGCTCCATCCCATTCTGGCGGCGCTCGCCATGGCGTTCAGCAGCATCTCGGTCGTCTCCAACAGCCTGAGGCTTTACAAGACCAGGCTGGTTTGACGAGGCCGCAAAAAAACGAGGCCGGCGAGCTGATGCGGCAAGGCGTTTGTAACCGAAACGACGCGCGGGACTCGGTATATACGCAAATGAGGGGAAGCGGCCACGAACGCACCTGCGCGCCCTTTTTGAATCCCCTTCTTAAAAAAAGTGGACAAGTCGCCGGTACTTCACTATAAATCACCTCGGAGATATGAATGAGCGAGCTTCTGATCCTTTTGGCGGTGGTGGGAGGATGGGTTTTTCTGCAGGCCTACCTGCTGCCCAAGTTGGGGATATCCACCTGACTGCGCGGTTCTTGTCAGGTGACAAGAAAACATGACAGCGGAAACGCCTCCGAATCGCAAGACCGTCAGCGATGACGACACCGAGCTGATCCGGGCCATCAACGCCGGGCATGCGGAGAAATTTCCGGAGCTGGTCAGGCGCTACGAGCAGAAGCTTTACAACTTCGGCCGGCGGATGTGCCGGAACGAATCCGACGCCGAAGACCTCGTCCAGGACACCCTCTTAAACGTCTTTCGACATCTCAATGATTTTCGCTACGAGACCAAGTTCAAGAATTGGCTCTACCGCGTTGCCGCCAACACCTGTCTCAAGAAGCGGAGGCGGTCCAAGTTCGCTCCCGAACCCGAGCTGTCGCTCGATGAAGTGGCCCGGCCCGACGAGGTCGAGACGCTCGAACAGGTTCCGGAGTGGGCGCGCATGCCGCTCGATCAGCTCCTCAACGAGGAGCTGCTCGAAACCCTCAACCAGGCCATATGGTCGCTTCCCGAAAAATACCGGATCGTCGTGATCCTGCGTGATGTCGAAGAATTCAGCACCGAGGAGACGGCGCAGATCCTCAACCTGTCGCCGGCCAACGTCAAGGTGCGGCTGCACCGCGCGCGGTTGTTTCTGAGGGATCGGTTGAAAGGATACTTCAGCCATGACGTGTAAGCCCCACGACCATCACCGCTGCCTGGAGCTGTTCAGCAGGCTCTCCGACTACATCGACCGGGAGATGGGGGAAGGTGAGCTGCGGGAGATCGATGCCCACATCGCCGAGTGCCTGGCCTGCCTCTCCTGCCTGCAGTCCCTCAAACAGACCATCGCCCTCTGCAAGCAGACGGGCGAGCAGCCGGTCCCGGCGGTCTTCTCGCGGAAGCTGCAATCGCTGGTTCAAGACCTGCAGCGGTCGCGCTGACCCCCGAGGCCCCCTCCTCAACCCCTCCCCTGTCGGATTCGCTCGGGCAAGGTTCCGGGCGCGCGTCGGACACGGCCGTGCGGCCCACGGATGGCCGCCGGCCGCGGCATTGCGGCCGAAGGCACCCCGCGGCCGCTCGGTTGACAATACCCTCCCGTGAGCTTAAGTTGCTCATGCCGACAACGCCGGCGGCGGGTCGAGAACGGTTGCGGAAACGAGGGTGGGGCTCCATGCGGCTCAGTGAACTGAAAGAAGGCCAGACGGCGACCGTCGTGCGCGTCGGCGGAAACGGGCTTTTGCGCCGACGAATCCAGGAAATGGGCGTGGTAAAGGGAACCGATCTTTACGTCGAGAAGTATGCCCCGCTGAAGGACCCCATGGAAATCGTGCTGAAAGGGTTTCACATTTCGCTGCGCGTCGAAGAAGCGGCCGACATCCTCGTCGAAAACGTGAGATGAAGCTGCCCCCATGCCGGCCCGCCACCTGACCATCGCCCTCGCGGGCAACCCGAACTCCGGGAAGACCTCCATCTTCAACAACCTGACCGGCACCCGCCAGAAGGTCGGCAACTGGCCGGGCGTCACCGTCGAAAAAAAAGAGGGACACATCAGCCGCTCCGGGGTCGATCTGACCATCGTCGACCTGCCCGGCACTTACAGCCTCACGCCGTTTTCCATCGAAGAGGTCGTGGCCCGCAACTATCTCTTGGACGAGCGGCCGGACGTCGTCATCGTCATCATCGACGCCTCCAACCTGGAGCGCAGCCTCTACCTCGCCACCCAGATCCGGGAGCTGGACTGCAAGGCGCTTTTCGCGCTCAACATGGCGGACATGGCCCGCGCTCGCGGCACGAAAATCGACGGCCGCAAGCTGTCCGAGCTGCTGGACCTGCCGGTGGTCTTCACCGTCGGCAACCGCAACGAAGGCATGGACCAGCTGCTGGAGCAGGCCATCCGCTTGGCCGAGTCCGCCGCCCCGCCGGCGCGGACGCGGCGGGTGAAATACAGCGCCGACATCGAGGAGGCCATCGGCCGCCTGACCGTTTTCATGGAGAGCAAGACCGACGGCCGGCTGCCCTATCTCCCGCGCTGGGTCGCCGTCAAGCTGCTCGAGGACGACGCCATCGTCAAGGAGCGGCTGATCGCGGCAGCCCCCGACGCCGGCCGCCAGATCCTGCAGGCCGCCCAGGCCCTGCGCAAACACCTCACGGACCGCTTCGACGAGGACCCGCAGATCGTCATGACCGACGAGCGCTACGGGTTCATCGCCGGGATCGTGCGCGAGGTGCAGACCTCCACCACCCAGCAGCGGGTCGACGTCTCCCGCAGCATCGACCTGGTCCTCACCCACCGGCTCGCCGGGTTTCCCATTTTCATTTTTTTCATCTGGGCCATGTTCCAGTTGACCTTCACGCTGGGGGAATACCCGGTGAAGTGGATCGAGGCCGGTGTGGACCTGACGGCCGGGGCCGCGGCCTCTTTGATGCCGGAGGGGATCCTGAAGAGCCTGGTGGTCGACGGGGTCATCGCCGGCGTCGGCAGCGTGGTCAAGTTCATGCCCAACATCCTGATCCTGTTTTTCTGCATCGCGCTTTTCGAGGACACCGGCTACATGGCGCGCTCGGCCTTCCTTATGGACCGGATCATGCACCTGATCGGCCTGCACGGGAAGTCCTTCATCCCGATGCTCATGGGGTTCGGCTGCAACGTGCCGGCCATCATGGCGGCGCGCACCCTGGAGAGCGAAAAGGACCGCATC
This sequence comes from Desulfobacterales bacterium, assembly GCA_025454075.1. The sequence goes on from JALOPD010000058.1 coordinate 14,146, forward strand.
CTCACGATCCTCATCACGCCCTTCATGTCCTGCTCGGCCAAGCTCCCGGTCTACGTCGTGCTCGCGGGGGCCTTCTTCGGGGTTCGGGCCGGCACGGTAATCTTCGGCCTTTACCTGCTGGGGATCGTGCTGTCCATCCTCACGGGGCGGCTCTTCCGCTCCACGCTGCTCAAGGGCGCGGATGCCCCCTTCGTGATGGAGCTGCCGCCCTACCGGATGCCCATGGCCAAGAGCCTCCTGATCCACATGTGGGACCGCAGCAAGCTCTTTCTGCGCAAGATGGGCAAGGTCATTCTGCTCGGGTCGGTGATTGTGTGGGCGCTTTCATCCTTCCCGCGCGCGGTTCCGACCTTCCCCGAAGGCGCGGCGGAGAGCCGGCCGGCGGCTGCCGTCTCGCAGGCGCAGGGCAGCGAGGCAGGCTCCTCGGAAATCGCTGACGAGATCCGCCGCATGCAGAGGACCCAGCAGGCCGAGAGCTCCTACATCGGCCGGCTCGGCCGTTTTGTCGAGCCGTTGTTCGCCCCCCTGGGGATCGACTGGCGCGGCGGGGTGTCGCTGATCTCCGGGTTCGTGGCCAAGGAAATCGTGGTCAGCACCATGGGCGTGCTGCACGCAGCGGGCGACGGCGGAGAGGAGGACGCGCTCGGGAAAGCGCTGGCCGCATCCGGCATGACCGCGCTCTCGGCCCTGTCCATGATGGTCTTCGTGCTGCTCTACCTGCCGTGCCTCGCCACCACCGCCGCCATCCGCCGGGAGACCGGCTCCTACCGGTGGATGTTTTTCAGCATCGGCTACAGCACCACGGTGGCCTGGGTGGCGGCGTTTCTGGTCTATCAGGGCGGCCGCCTGCTCGGCTTCAGCTGAGCCTCGTTCCATCTCGTTCATTCGTTCATCTCCTTGGTTGTTTTGGCATCGTTCCGCATGCTATAGTCCGTCCGGCGTCAAGTGGTTCCGTCGATGCACCCAACCTTTTCACCGCACCCGCATTCTCGAAGCCGAACCATTCGAGGAGTTGACCGGTGGACCGCTGCTGCCGCGCGCATCCCGACCCGGCGTCATTCAAGTCCTCTCCGTTTCGGCTTTTTCTATCCCGGTTTTCTAATATCAAATCTCAAATTTTAAATTTGAGATCCTTGGCCGAAAGCGGCAGCATTTTGATTCAAATACGAATGCGAAAGGAGGCAGCATGACGGATCGTCGAGGGGAAATCGCAGCCGAGCTCGAGAAGGGCTTGGCGGAGACCGTGGCGTTTTTCAAGTCGTTGAGTCCGGCTGAGCTTGGGACCCAGGTTTACCCGGACGGCGCGCAGTGGACGGTGCAGCAGGTGCTGGCGCATTTCGCCGCCATCGAGCGCTCCATGCACCGGCTCTTCGCGAACATCCTGGCCGGCGGCCCGGGCGCGCCGCCGGATTTCGACTTCGAGCGCTACAACCTCTCCCAGACCCGCAAATACGAAGGTTTCACGCTCGATGAGCTGATCGAACGGTTCAAGGCCGTGCGGGGGGAGACCGTCCGCATCGTCCGGGAGATGCAGGAAGAGGACCTCGACCGCGAAGGTATGCACGCCTTTCACGGCCATGGCCGCCTCGACCGCTTCATCCGCTGGGCTTACGAGCACGTCCGCCTCCACGAGGAGGACATCCGCAAGGTTCTGAAAAATTCTGCATAACTGCGACCGGATCTGTCACAACGGTATGAAACTGGTTAGGCTCAACCAACCGCCTACCTGACAAAAGAGAGCATGCCATGACCTTTGCACGATTTGAGGACATACCTGCCTGGCAGGAAGCCGTCCGTTTGGCCGAAGGGGTCTACGACATGACCGAAAGCAAAAACTGGCCCGGCCGCCGAAGCCTGCAGGATCAGTTGGAGCGAGCCGCGCTTTCGGTATCCAACAACATCGCCGAGGGTTTCGAACGCGGCACCACCAACGAGCTTCTGGCGTTTATCTATATTTCGCGCGGCTCCGCCGGCGAAGTTCGCTCCATGCTGTGCTTCTTGGAGCGCCGCAAGGCCTTCGGCGATTTCAAATCTCAAATTTCAAAACTCAAATCCACAGCCAAGAGTTGCTCTCGTCAATTGCGAGGCTGGGCGGATTACCTGCAGAACTCGGAGATCAAGGGCCAGCGCCATTTAAACGATAAAGCGCGGCGGCAATACGATGCCGGGAAAAGAGCCGGCGATTTCCAACAAGAGCTTCTGGAAAAGCTTCCGCCGGATCATCCCTTGCGGAAGCGTTCACTGTAACTGTGACCGGATATGCCACAGCAGCAAGTTATTAATCGTCTCGAAATAGTATGGACCGAGAGCAACCCCCTCTCCCTTACCCTCTCCCCCCGTCCTGGGGGAGTGGGCAGGGTTTGGGGGCGTCCGTGTCTATACAATTGTGCAACCCTTACTAAGCTCAAACTAGCACTGGAAGTCGTGGGGTGCTGGCTGAAAGTTTCTTTGGAATTCGGGAAAGAGGGGGAGAGAACAGGATATGATGCTGAAACCCGGCACTGAAACAGGCCGTCAGGCGCAACATTGAGCGCTTCCCCGCCGATTTCATGTTCGAGCTGACAGCCGCCGAGCTGCGGGATTGGAGATCACAATTTGTGACCTCCAAGGGGGATAAGATGGGGCTGCGGCATGCGCCCATGGCTTTCACGGAGCAGGGGGTCGCCATGCTCTCGAGCGTGCTGCGGAGCCGCCGCGCCATCCAGGTGAACATCCAGATCATGCGCGCCTTCACCGGCCTGCGCCGGATGCTCTCCGGCTACGAGGAGCTCAAGGCCAAGATCGAGGAGATGGAGGCCAAGTACGACCAAAGCTTCCAGGTGGTTTTCGAGGCGATGAAAAAGCTCTTGGAAGTTGAAGACCCCCCCAAAAGACGGATCGGCTTCACCGGGGAAGCCGTTCCCGGAGTAGCGGGTTGAATAGGGGTTGAAACCTGCAAGGCGAGAGCCCTGCCGCCCCCGCCAGAGGGGCTCCGCTCATAATCCTGAACAGGAGCCGGAAATGACCGACCGCCTCCACGAAGAAAAAGACCGGCAGACGCTGGGGGACTCGTGTTTCGCCCACTCGCTGCCCGGCAGCCCCACGGAGAAGTGGCAGCCGCTCTGGGACCACCTTGAGCGGGTTGCCCGCGCGGCGGAGGCATGCGCCTCGAAGTTCGACTCCGCGGACTGGGCGTGGAATGCAGCGTGGCTGCACGACGCGGGGAAAGCGGCCGATGAATTCCAGACCTACCTTTTGGGGCAAAACGGCCTCGACGACGAAGCATACGACGGGGCGGCTCCGGGAAGGGTCAACCACTCCAGCGCCGGCGCGGCGCTTGCCCATGAGCTTTTCGGCGAGTTCGCCTCGCTTCCGCTCGCCTTCATCGCGGCCGGCCATCATGCGGGGCTCCCGGATTACTGGCCCGCCGACGGCGGCCGCGGAGCGCTGCAATTCCGTCTGGAAGAAGGGAAAATAGACCTTGGCCGCATTCGCTTGAAGGTCCAGGGGCTCGCGGCGCAGCTTCGCCGCGGCATCCGGCCCCCTGGCTTCGTCAAAAGGGACAACTTTCACCTTTGGGTCCGGATGATCTTTTCCTGCCTTGCGGACGCCGACTTCCTGGATACCGAGCGTTTCATCCAGCCCGATCAATCCACTCGGCGCGGCGGTTATCCCATACTGGAGGAGCTGAAATCGGCCTTCGACACCCATATCGGGGAGGTTCTCGCGCGGGCGGCATCGACGCCGGTCAATGCGGCCCGCCAGGAGGTTTTGGCGGCCTGCCGCGCGGCAGCACCGCTCACCTCCAGCCTTTTCTCTCTCACCGTTCCGACCGGCGGCGGGAAAACCCTCTCGAGTGTTGCCTTTGCGCTCGACCATGCCGTGCTCAACGGCAAATCGCACATCATCTATGTCATCCCCTACACCAGCATCATCGAGCAGACGGCCGAGGTCCTGCGGCGCATCTTCGGAGATGAACACGTCATCGAACACCACAGCAACCTCGACCCGGAAAAGGAAACCCCGCGCTCGCGGCTCGCCTCCGAGAACTGGGACGCCCCGGTCGTCGTCACGACGAACGTCCAGTTTTTCGAAAGCCTCTATGCCGCCCGTCCGGGACGCTGCCGCAAGTTGCATAACATTGCTCACAGCGTGGTCGTTCTGGATGAGGCGCAGCTCCTCCCGCCGCAGTGGTTGTCCCCCTGCGGTGAGGCGATCGATCAACTGGTTGCAAACTATGGGGCGACGCTTCTCCTGTCGACGGCCACCCAACCTCCCTTGCCCACGCGAACCAAGGCGCGGGAGATCGTTCCAAACCCTCAAGGGCTCTACGACCGGCTCCGTCGCACAGCATACACTCTTCCGGCCGATATCACCCGTCCCTCCGACTGGGATTAAATCGCAGCCCGACTCCAGAACCACGATCAGGTGCTCTGCGTGGTCAACACGCGTCGTGACTGCTATGACTTATTCCGTCGCATGCCGGAAGGAACGCTCCATCTCTCGGCGCTCATGTGCGGAGAGCACCGGTCGCGGGTCATCGCTCGCATCAAGGAGCACCTGGCCGCAAAGGAGCCGCTTCGTGTCGTCAGCACGCAGGTCGTTGAGGCCGGGGTCGATATCGATTTCCCCGTCGTATTCCGAGCGCTCGCCGGCCTCGACTCGATCGTTCAGGCGGCCGGCCGCTGCAACCGCGAGGGCCGGCTGAATGCCGCCGGCCGTCTTGGAGATGTGCAGGTCTTCGTTCCGCCCAAACCCGCCCCTCGGGGCATGCTCCTGAAAGCCAAAGACACGACCCGGGCCCTCATGGCGACCGGGGACCTCGACCCCGAGGACCCGCAGAAGCTCCGACGCTACTTCAAGCACTTCTATTCGCGGCTGAACGACACCGGCCGAACCTTCATGGAGCTGCTGTAAAATAATTGCCCGTATCTCTCCTTCCGCACCGCGGCGGAGCGGTTCCACTTCATTGACGACCAGGCCCAGCAGCCGGTTTTCGTCCGCTTCGGAGAAAGCGAGCGCTGGCTTGCGGAACTCCGGCGCGAGGGTCCCAGACGCACGACCATGCGTCGCCTGCAGCGCTTCACGGTGAACCTCTCCCGCCGCGATTACGAGCGCGCCCAATCCGACGGGCTGCTCGAGCAGGTTTGGCCCGGGTTCTGGCTTTGGGTAGGAAGATACAGCGAAAACTGGGGCCTGGATCTTTTCGGCGCCGGCTGGGCGCCCGACGACCTGATAGCGTGAAACGACTCAACGGAGGTCGAGCATGAAAGGATTCTGTATCGAGGCAAGCGGGCCATCCGCCTGCTTCACACGGCCCGAGATGAAGGTCGAGCGCGTGAGCTACGACGTGATCACCCCCTCGGCGGCGCGCGCCATCTTCGAGGCCATCCTCTGGAAACCGGCTATCCGCTGGCGGGTGCAGCGCATCGAGGTTCTCGCCCCGATCCGCTGGATCTCAATTCGACGCAACGAGGTCGGCAAGGTCGCTTCCCCCCGGACCAGCGGGATATTCGTCGAGGACGACCGCCAGCAGCGCGCAGGCTTGCTCCTACGGGACGTGCGATACCGGCTTTACGCGCCCTTCGAATTCATCCCGCCTGAGAAGCGTAGTCCATCAAGGAATCCCATCCCCGGGCACCTTCAAGACGATTTCGAGAGGTTGGAGCTCGAGCGGCCGGATGCCCGCTGCGACGAAACCGAGGCCAAGTACGCGGCCATGTTCAAGCGCCGGGCGAAAAAAGGGCAGCACTTCCACCAGCCCTATTTGGGGTGCCGCGAATTCGCCGCCGAGGTCCGGCTCGTCGACCCGCGCGCCGAGCCCGCCACGCCGATCCCTGAGACCCGCGACCTGGGATGGATGCTCTACGATCTCGATTTCTCCGATCCGGCCGACCCCAAGCCGCTCTTTTTCCGGCCCCAGATGAAAAACGGCGTCATCGATGTTCCCGACCCCGGCAACACCGAGGAGGTGCGCGGATGATCCCTCAGGCGCTCAAAGAGTACTACGACAGAAAGGCGGCGGATCCGGATGCCCTCGCGCCGCCAGGATTCGAGAGGAAAGAGATCCCCTTTGTCATCCTCCTCAAAAAGGACGGAACGCCCGTCAGGCTCGAAAACACGGTGGAAGGCGAGGGCAAGGAAAAGCGGGCCAAGAGGTTCTTGGTTCCACAAGGAGTTAAAAAATCATGCAACATTGCTGCTAATCTGCTTTGGGGCAATGCCGAATACGTCCTGGGGATTCCAGAGAAAAACCCAGCCGACCGCGCCGAGAGGCAGCATGATGCTTTCATTCAGAAACTTGGTGCCCTTAAAGCCTCTGACGAGGGAATCCAGGCTGTATTGAGATTCCTCAAGCATCCCGACAAAATCAAACTTCTGGAAGCAGTCTGCGACGGCCGGCCCCAGGACCTTTTCGCCAAGGGCGCCAACATCACCTTCTATTTGGTGGGGGATTCCGGAATCGTTGCCGAGAGAGAGGCGGTCGCCAAAGCGATCGCGGAAGCCGCATCAAGCTCCTCAAGTGAAGCCGGAGGCCTTTGCTTGGTAACGGGGGAACGTGACACCACTGAGAACCTTCACGCGGGGATCAAGGGCGTTTATGGAGCCAAGAGCTCCGGCGCGAACATCGTATCGTTTAACCTGGACGCCTCTGAATCGTTCGGAAAAATTCAAGGGGCAAACGCCCCGGTCGGCAAGCGCACCACCTTCGCGTACACTACCGCCCTGAACCACCTGCTCGGAAAGGATTCTATGCAAAAGCTGCTGGTTGGAGAAACGACGGTCGTTTTTTGGGCGCAAAGAGACCACGAAATCGAATCGCAGCTTGCCGATTTCTTCGGCGAACCGCAGGTGGACGAACCCGGCCGCGGAGTCAAGGCCGTTGCAAGCCTCTATAACTCGATCGATAGCGGAGCCTACCTGAATGAAGAAAACAGCCGCAACCGGTTTTACATCCTCGGCTTGTCCCCCAACGCTGCCCGCATCGCGGTCCGCTTTTGGATCGTAGACACCGTCGCGGGAATCGGCAAAAAGATAAAGCGGCATTTCGACGATCTGCACATCGTCCACGGACCAGCCGAAAAGGACGTTTTTTCTCTCAAACGGCTTTTGGCATGCACGGCGGTCCAGAACAAAGCCGACAACATCCCGCCGAACGTGGCCGGGGAAGCGGTGCGCGCCATCCTGGAAGGGACGCCTTACCCGAAAACCCTGCTTCAGGCCGCCATTAGGAGGATCAGGGCCGAGCGCACGGTAACCTATTTCCGCGCGGCGCTGATCAAGGCCTGCATCAACCGGATAACCCGCTTCAAGAACCCCGCTGTGGAGGAGGAGCTGAAAATGAGCCTTGACGAGAACAACACCGACATCGGCTATCGCCTCGGCCGGCTCTTTGCCGTGCTCGAAAAAATCCAGCAGGAGGCGAACCCCGGCATCAACGCGACCATCCGCGACCGGTTCTACGGGGCCGCCTCCGGAACCCCGGCCGCGGTGTTCGGCAACCTCATGCGGCTGAAAAACCACCATCTTTCCAAGCTGGCCGGTCAGGGCCGGAGGATCTACTTCGAGAAGCTCTTGGGTGAGATCATTTCGGGGATGCCTGCCGCCGTCGGCTTCCCAGCCCATCTCAGCCTCGAGGAGCAGGGCCGCTTTGCGATCGGCTATTACCACCAGCAGCAGGATTTCTTCGCCAAAAAGAAGTAAACTAAACCGCTTCCAAAATATAAAGGAGAGAAAAATGAAAACACCCGTGACGAATCGCTACGACTTCGCGCTTGTCTTCGACGTCCAGGACGGAAACCCCAACGGCGACCCGGACGCAGGGAACCTGCCCCGCGTCGATCCCGAGACCGGTCACGGCATCGTCACCGACGTCTGCCTCAAGCGCAAGGTTCGGAACTTCGTCCAGCTCGTGAAAAAGTGCGCCCCACCTTATGACATCTACGTCAAGGAGAAGGCCGTGCTCGGCCGAGCCCACTTCGAGGCCTTCAAATAGCTGAAAATCGAAACCGGCCAGGAGTCTCGGAAAACGGTTCCTGCCGAGCTGGCAGAGATCATTTCCGAAGTCGCGCTATGCGAAGGGCTTACCTTCGTAGACGGCGGCGGCGAGGGGCCGGGCATGCTCGTCGTGGCGCCCGATGCCGACAAGAAAGCCATAAAGGAATGGCTTAAGGAAGAAAAGCCGGATAAAAAAATCGATGCCCTCATCAAGGAGGCTTTGAAGGAGGCCAAGCCGAAAAAGCCGACGGCGGAAGAGACCGAAAAAGGCCGCGGCCAGATGTGCGCCGACTTCTACGACATCCGCACCTTCGGCGCCGTCATGTCTCTCAAGTCCGCGCCGAACTGCGGCCAGGTGCGCGGGCCGGTGCAGCTAACATTCGGCCGGTCCGTCGACCCGGTCGTGACCCTCGAGCACTCGATCACCCGCATGGCCGTGGCCACCGAGGCCGAGGCCGAAAAACAGCAGGGGGACAACCGGACCATGGGTCGGAAGCATACCATTCCCTATGGCCTCTACGTCGCCCATGGGTTCATTTCCCCATTTCTTGCCGAGCAAACGAAGTTCTGCCAGGAAGACCTCGATCTTTTCTGGCAGGCCTTGTGCAACATGTTCGAGCACGACCGGTCGGCCGCACGGGGGCTCATGTCCACCCAGCGCCTGATAGTCTTCAAGCACGGATCGGCGCTCGGCAATGCTCCGGCGCACGCTTTGTTCAAAAGAGTCCGCCTGAGCCGCAAGGAGCCTTCGCGACCGGCACGCGGGTTTGAGGATTATCGCCTTGAAATCGACCGGGAAGGTTTGCCGGAGGGGGTCACCATCATCGAAATGCCTAAAGTGACCTAACTGCTTGATAGCAGAGTTTTACAACACCAGGCGAGAAAAGGTTGGTTATCTATATGATCTCCGACACCACATCCGCCGCCGAACAGCGGCAGCATGAAATCTTCAAGCAGATGAGCGGGGAGCGCAGACTTTTGCTGGCGATGGCGTTCAGCGAACGGATACGCGATATCGCCATGGAAGGGCTGCGGCGGAGGCACCCTTCGGCGCCGGAGGGCGCGTTGAAAACCATTTACTTTAAAGAAATGTATGGGCTCTCATTGCCGGGTCTGCCTGGAAGGAAAACACGATAAACAACCAGGTGGGTTTTTCTCAACCGAATCGTGAATAGGCCTTCGGGTTCCGGAATGTTATTCGAAACAGGCAGGGATTGGATAGGGTATGAGTGACAAAAGGAAAGGCAATGGCTTCTCGGATTTGGTTTGCGCGATTCGTAAGACCCATGAGCAGTGCTCGGCTCATGCCGGCCAGGCAATAAATGTCAGCCTGACCTTGCGGAATTGGATGATCGGGCGTCATATCTCGGAATTCGAATTGAAGGGCGCCGACCGTGCGGTTTATGGAGAGCGCTTGCTCAGAGCGCTTTCCGTCGAGCTGCGCAAGTCAGGTGTCAGCGGCTGCGGGGCACGCCAGCTTTATGGGTATTTGGCCTTTTACCGCACTTACCCCGGTATTGCGCGGTCGGTGACCGCAAGTTTCAAAAAACTGCTGCCCACAGAGACCCACAACGATATGGCTGATTCAAAAGTGCGGTCAGTGACCGCGAAATTGAAGGCGCCGGAACACAACCTCCTCACCCGACTATCCTATACTCATTTCGAACAGCTTGTGTCCATCGACGAGCCATTAAAACGTACATTTTACGAAGTCGAATGTTTACGGGGCAATTGGTCTGTCCGCGAACTCAAGCGCCAGATCGGCAGCCTCTACTTCGAACGGTCAGGCCTATCCAAAAACAAGGCCGAACTGGCCGACCGGGTACATTCTGCCAGCGAAAGCTCGCAATCATCGATAGCCGTCCGAGACCCCTACGTGTTCGAGTTTCTGGGGATCAAACCCCAGGAGGTTATGGGCGAGTCCGACCTCGAAGATGCCCTGCTGGATAAGATTCAAGCATTCCTGCTGGAATTAGGCCACGGGTTCTGTTTTGAAGCACGGCAGAAGCGGATCTTGATCGGCAACACATTTGGGTTTGTCGATTTGGTCTTCTACCACCGTGTCTTGAAATGCCACGTGCTCGTCGAACTCAAGGTGGCCGCCTTTTCCCACGAGCACCTCGGTCAGCTCAACACTTACGTGAGCTGGTATGCCGGCAACATGATGAACAGGGGCGACAACCCGCCGATAGGCATTTTGCTTTGCACACAAAAGGATCACACGCTTGTCGAGTTTGCCTTGGCCGGCATGAAAAGCCGACTTTTTGTATCGAAATACCAGCTTGAACTGCCGAGGAAGGAAGATATCGAGCAGTTCCTGGAGGAGCAGATTAAAGAGGTTTTTTGATACGGCTTTCGCTAATTGGAGTGGAGCCTTTCAGTCATGTTCAGTGAAGATGAGCTTCTGCCCATCTCAGCCTTGCAACATCTGCTCTTCTGCCCTCGGCAGTGCGCGTTGATCCATACCGAACAGCTGTGGGCGGAGAACCTGCTGACGGCCGAGGGGCGGATTGCGCACGAGAAGGTTGACGAGGAGGGCGCGGAAACGCGGTCGGGCCGGAGGATCGTCTTCGGTCTGCCGCTGCGGTCGTTTCGGCTGGGGCTGGTC
>JALOPD010000583.1 GCA_025454075.1 Desulfobacterales bacterium
AGCAGAGATAGACCATGCGGTTGGAGCGGTAGTCGGGATGCAGGGCCAGGTCCAGCAGGCCGCCCTGTCCCTGGTAGGCGACCCGCGGAACGCCCGCCACCGGCGTGGCGGAGAGCGTCCCGTTCTGAACCACCCGCAGCCGCCCCGGCCGCTCGGTGACGAAGATCCGCCCGTCGGGCGCGGGCACCACGGCCCAGGGGCTTTCGAGGCCTTCGGCCACGATCTGCACGCGGAAGGCGCCGGACGAGGGCTCCATGAAGGGAATGTCCGCCGGCGCCACCCGGGCGTGCAGCCAGGCGCCCAGGTCATAGGGCGCTGCCGCAGCGGGCCAGCCCGCGGCCAGGGCGCCTATCAGCGCGCAGATCAGCAGATGCCTGAAGCGGTTCATCGATGGTCACCTTTAATCCGCAAGGGTTCGCCGAGGATCGTTCCGACCTGCAGACGACTACCACGAAAACCGCCGGAACCGCAACGAGATTGGTTTCGGCTCGGCGGTGTGCTAATTTCGTCGCCAACGGTTGGAATCGGACCGGCGAGTCTTATTTTATCTGCTCTAAAACGAGAGAACACGTCACCACCCGATCGCGCATCGCCGCGATCACCGAGGAGGCTGTGGATACCGCCCTGTACGACGATCTGAAAACCCTGCGCACGGAACTGCCCCGGCTCGCGGAGCTGCTGATGTTCGACGCCGGTGCGGAGATGGACTCCTGGAGCAAGATCCTGGAGCTTCGGCTGCTCACCCGTTTCGATCCGCGCTTCCCGCTGGTCGCGGCGATCTGCGGGGGCGGATCGTCGGGGAAGTCCACCCTGTTCAACTCGCTGCTCGGCGGCCGGTTCGCGCCCACCGGCGGGCGGGCGGGCATGAACCGGCGCGTGCTGTTCGCCGTCCCCGAGCGCCTGGCGGAGCAGGCCCGGTTCATCGCCGGACTCGTGGAGCCCTTTGCCGCGGCGCCCGAGCCGCTCCGCCGGCCGGAAGAGCTGCTGCAGCCCGGCAGCCCGCTGTATCTGAAGACCCGGGCCGGCCTTTCCGAGATCATCCTCATGGACACCCCGGACTTCGACACCGGCGCCGGCGGGCAGTATGCCAACCGCCAATCCGCGCAGGGCGCTCTCGAGGCCGCCGATCTCCTGATCTACATTTTCACCAACTCGAATTACAACAACCGCGACAACACCGATTTCATCGCCCGCATGCTCACGGGCATCGGCCGGCGCAAGTGCTTCCTGGTGTACCGCTGCTACCCGAGCTTCACGGCCGATGAGGTGACCGAGCACGCCATGACCGTGGCGCGGAACATCTACGGCGCGGACGCCGAGCGCTGGGTCCTGGGGATCTTCCGCGCCGACGAGGAGGGGCGCTCGACGTGCAGCGGCTGCGCGGCGAGCTGTACGCCGCCACCCTGACCGACATCCTGCGCGACGCGCGGGTCATGCTGGCCGGCGCCCGCCGGTCCCTGGACGCGCTGCAGCGCTATGCCGCGGCCCTCCAGGAGGTGCAGCACCTCTGCCTGCAGGAGGCGCTGCGCTACTTCCCCATGGACCGGGTGATGCGCCGATTCGCCAAGATCTGGGCCGCCAGCGATCCGCCGGCGGTCAGGCTCATGCGGCGCACGGGCAGCGTGATCGAGTTGCCCCTCAAGGCCGCGATCGGTGCGGTGGGATGGGCCCGGGAGACGTTTTCGGGCGAACGGCCGCCGGAAAAACCTACCGAAACCTTCGCCCGGCGGCTGGAGGAGAACCTCGTGGTCGCGGCCACCACCCTGCACCAGCAGCTGGTGAGCCCGGCGGTGTCCCGGGCGGCGGTCCGCGGGGTCTCGGCGGTGCCCGGCGGCCCGGCTCCCGGCGGCGGAAGTGCGGAGGACGCGGTGAGCGCCCACCCGGTGGCGGCCCCGGCCCAGGAGCGTCTGCGGCAGAAGGAGTTTCACGCGATCCTGCAGTCCGTGCTGGCGCGCCAGGCGGAGATCGGGGACATCGGCGCGGAGATGGAGCGCGAGCTGCGCGCGCTGGCCGATCATTTCCGCAGCCGGATGGGCTTGTGGGACAAGGTCGGCCAGACGTTCTGGGCCTTTCTGAACGTGCTGCCGGCCGCCGCCGCCGTGAGCTACGTGCTGTCGACCGGCGATCCCGTCGGCGGCACGGCCATCAAGGTCAAGCTGGCCGGGCTCTTCGGTCTGAAAGATCTTTACGCGCTGGTGGCCATCCCCGTAACGCGCGGCATGAAGAAGGCCGACCAGAAGCAGCTCGAGGCCATGCTGGCGCCGATCGCCCGGACCTGGTTCGACCACAAGTTCAAGAAAGTCCAGGCGCTCTTCGAACAGGAGATCTCCGGCGATCTGCGGCAGACCCTGGAACAGACGGCGGCCGCCGCCGGGCGGTGCATCGCGGCAGTGGACAAGGCCATCGTTTCCGCAGCGGAAGGAGACCTGCGGTGACGCCGCTGGACCGCCAGAAGGCGGTGCTCCAGGCTCTCGGGCGTATCGAGGACCTCCGCGCCGAGATCGACTTGTTGAACTCCCGGCTCGAGCCGCTGTCTTTGTGGCGGCCCGCCGCCGGGCTCGCCCGCCAGTGCGCCGAGGCCCTGCGGATGATCCGCGCGATCGGGACGCGGCTGGAACGCAACCTGGTGGTCACCGTCATCGGGCCGTCCGGATCCGGCAAGTCCACGCTGGTGAACGCCCTGGCGGGCGGTGCGGAGCTGTCGCCGGCCGGTCATCGCCGGCCGACCACGGGAGCGCTGGTTCTACTGGGCTCCGGCGGAGAGGACGCCGCGGAGCTCACGCGCGACCTGGGCGCCGGGTCCGTCGAGGCCCGCGAGGTGTCCGCCCCCGGCTTTCCGGCGGGGCTCTGCCTGATCGACACCCCGGACACCGACAGCACGGCCTTTCCCAAGCACCT
>JALOPD010000584.1 GCA_025454075.1 Desulfobacterales bacterium
TCTGGGCATGCCGGAAATGAACGGCCAGGAGCTTCTGGACCTGATCAAGAAGCACAGCCCCACGACCGAATGCATCATGGTGACGGCGGTCAACGACGCGCGCACGGCCGTGGAGTGCCTCCGGCAGGGGGCCTATGACTACCTGGTCAAACCGGTATCCGAGGAAGACCTGCTTTTCGCGGTCAAGCGGGCGCTGGAGCGCAAGCGGCTGCTGGACATACTGCATATCGAGAAGAGCCGGCGGCCGCCGGTGTTCGCCCATCCCGAGGCGTTCGCAGGGATCCTGACGCGCTGTCCTTCGCTGCTGCGGGTGCTCAAAGAGGCCGAGCTGCATGCCGCAAGCGACGTGCCGATCCTGATCACCGGGGAAAGCGGGACCGGAAAAGAACTGCTTGCCCGGGCGATCCACCGCGCCAGCGCCCGCGCCGCCGGGATGTTCCTGCCGCTGAACATGGCCGCCTTCTCGGCCGATCTCTTCGAGGCCGAGTTTTTCGGCCACACCCGCGGCGCGTTCACCGGAGCGGAGCGGGAACGCTCGGGCCACCTGAAATATTGCCACCGCGGCACGCTCTTTCTGGACGAGGTCGGCAACCTGCCGCTCGCCCTGCAGGGCAAACTCCTGCGCGTGCTTCAGGACGGCGAGTTCACGCCCGTGGGAAGCTCCGCGCCCCAGAAGGCCGACGTGCGCTTCGTTGCGGCCACCAACGAGGAACTCGACCAGATGGTCGACAGCGGCCGCTTCCGCCGCGACCTGTACTACCGCATCCGGGGCAGCTGGCTGCACCTGCCCGCATTGCGGGAGCGCCGCGAGGACATCCCGCTGCTCAGCGGGCGCTTTCTGAGGGAGTTCGGGGCGTCCGGAGAGAGTCTGCGCCTGGAGGAGGACGCCCTGGAACTGTTGATGGGGTACGAATTCCCCGGAAACATCCGCGAGCTGAAATCCATGCTCCAGTCGGCCGTCAACCTGGCGCAGGGCCGCAGGGTATCGACCGCCTGCCTGCCGCAGGACCTGCGGCGGCGCAGATCCCCCCCGGCGCGCGAACGACTGCATCCCGAGATGGCGGGCCTGCTGCTGGCCGATGTGGAAAAACAACACATCCTCGACACCTACGAAAGACTGCAACGCAACAAGGTGCGCACGGCGCGCGCCCTGGGGCTCGGCCTGAACACCTTGCGGCGCAAGCTGAAAGTCTACCGGGTCAGCTGAAACCGTTCGGAAATCCTTGGATTTTCTCCACCCAAATTTCCTTGACAGGCTGACGGTTTGGGGGCATAATCGCCACCTTGCGTTGCTGCCACCATGTGGCGATGGAACAGAATCCAAGCACAGGATCACGGAACGAGACGTGCCTCAGCATCTTTTCGAATCCGCAGCGGCTGTCGACCCACTCATAGCGTCTATTTCCAGTTCCAGCCCCCCGAAAGGCTTCGGATCGAATACCCATAAGCATGCCGCGCCGGGAGCCATGTCCGGCGGACATGAATGACCACGCGCAGACGGCGGTGAGTCTGCCCAACTCGAGGAGAAGAAATGGGATCATCAAAAAGCGCTAACAGCGGGTCAGTGATGGTCGTCGGCGCCGGGATTGCCGGCATGCAGGCGTCTTTGGACTTGGCCAATTCGGACTTCAAGGTCTACCTGGTGGACAAGCTGCCCGCCGTCGGCGGGCTGATGGCCCAGCTGGACAAGACCTTTCCCACCAACGACTGCGCCATGTGAGCTGGAACTTAAAGGCGAACCGGGCAACTTTAGCGCGGTCGTGCGCAAGAAGGCCCGCTACGTGGACCTGGCCAAGTGCACGAGCTGCGGCGAGTGCACCAAGGTCTGCCCGATCGAAACCGTCAACGACTACGACGAGGGGCTCTCCAGCCGCAAGGCGATTTTCAAGCAGTACGCCCAGGCCATGCCGGGCGCCTACGCCATCAACAAGCGCGGCACGGCCCCCTGCAAGGCGACCTGTCCCGCGCACGTCAGCATCCAGGGCTACATCGCGCTCATCAACGCGGGCAAGTACCAGGAGGCGCTCGACCTGTTCCGCGAGGACCATCCCTTCCCGGGGGTCTGCGGCCGGGTCTGCCACCATCCCTGCGAGCAGATCCGGGTCTGCCACCATCCCTGCGAGCAGATGTGCACCCGCAACGACGTGGACCAGCCGCTCGCCATCCGCGAGCTGCACCGGTTCCTGGCCGACTTCGAGCGCAGCCAGGGCGAGCCGGCCGCGGCTTCCAGGGAGGAAGCACGCGGCGAAAAGGTGGCCGTGATCGGGGCGGGGCCGGCCGGGCTGACGGCGGCCTACTATCTGGCCAAGCGCGGCTACCCGGTGACCATCTTCGAGAAGCTGCCGGTGGCCGGCGGCATGATGGCCGTGGGCATCCCGTCCTACCGCCTGCCGCGCGACATCCTGAACCTCGAGATCGAGGTCATCCGGCGCATGGGGGTCGATATCCGCACCGGAGTCACCTTCGGCAAGGACGTCACCCTGGACAGCCTCAAGAACGACGGCTACAAGGCCGTGTTTCTGGCCATCGGCCT
The DNA here is from genome assembly GCA_025454075.1 of Desulfobacterales bacterium. The sequence continues at coordinate 2,534 of JALOPD010000584.1, forward strand.
GCACGGCGGCCGGCGGCTGGGGGTGGAGAACGAG
>JALOPD010000251.1 GCA_025454075.1 Desulfobacterales bacterium
TCGCTGGAATACAGGCCTTCGCGACGCAGAAGCTCCCCCAGTTGCGTCTCTCCGCGCTGAGCCTCAAGAAAGAGTTGGAATTTTTTCTCCGCTGAAAGCAGGCGGCGCTTTTTCTTGCCGCCCGAAGATGGAAACTCATGTAGCTGATTGCGGTCGATCACACTCATGGCAGGTTCCTCCGGATGGTTCCGCTGGGCAACGGAAGTCGCCCTCCGGGCTCCTTCCATTGCCCAGCGGCTGGATTGTACCATGTAGCGTAATTCAAACCCACTTTTGAGACACAAATTCAGAAACCGGGGGGTGGTTTAAAGAAGATGCGAAAATCGCGAGGTGTTTGAAAGCGCTCGACAGTCTTTCGAATCGGCTTCATGGGGGTGTTCAAAAGACTAAGGAGCACTTATGGAAACCGGCTCCGGCATCCGCTGCCCGCGCTGCGGCTCCGAAGCGATCTACCGGTTCGGAAACACGGCCACGGGTAAGCGGCGCTTTCTCTGTCAGGTCTGCTCCCGCCAGTTCATAACGGACTATTCTTCGGACAAGCTCAATCTGCCGGAGCGGCCGGTCTGCACGTTCTGCGGCGCGAGAATGCACGTCTACATGCGCGATGCGCAGAAAATCCGGTTCAGGTGCTCCCGATATCCCGGCTGCCGGGGCTTTTCCAGGCTCGATCGGCAGAGGCCCGCTGCGCCGGCGACGGCGACGGTGCGCTTCACGCCATCGGACCCGATCCGGATTCAAGTCAAACGAAAGGAGGCTTCCTTATCATGATCGCCGCGGACACGTTGCTGCGAACCTTCGCCGAATCGCTGGCCGGAAAGGATAAATCAGAAATCATTCTTCTGGCGGACCGCGAGGCGACGCGCGCCTATCGCAATTCCCTGCGCTGCGGCAGTGAGCACCACCCTCAGTCCAGGGACTGGTGCGAATATTCCCGAGCGCTCACCCGCCTCATTTACTTCCTGCGCAACGAAGTAAAAGTCGATAAACCCAACCACCCCACGCGCACGCTGTTCCGGTCGATTCAAAAGGGCGCCCGCCAGGAAGACCGGAACAGACATCTACAATCGGCCAACCACCCCCGCGTGCAGTAGAAGGCCGGCAGCGTAACGGGGCCGCCGCCCCGGACCGGCCGCCGGCCGCTGCGCGCGCGTGTCTGCCTTATTCCTCGCAATCGCACTGCAGCACCCGGTACCCGAAGCCTCGGACCGTTTCGACCTTGTCCGCATGCGCGCCCAGCTTTCGGCGCAATCCGGCCATCAGGTAGTCCACGCTGCGTTCGCTTACGGCAAAGTCGTCGCCGCGCAGCGATTCCAGGATCTGCGTCCGGCTGAACACCCACCCCGGCCGCTGCGCCAGCAGCTGCAGGATGGAGAACTCCGAGGCCGTGAGCGTGATGCTGCGGTTCCCGGCCACCACCTCGCGCCGCCGGGGGTGAATTCGGATATCCGAAATCCGGATGACGGGAATATCTTCGCAGCTCTCCTGACAGCGACGGCGCAGGACCGCCTTGAGCCGTGTCATGAGCACCAGCGGGCTGAAGGGTTTGACGACGTAATCCTCGGCGCCGAGTTCGAGTCCGGCGACGATATCGGCGTCCTCGGTCCGGGCGCTCAGCATGAGCACGGGAATCGAACGGGTCCTGGGATAGCCCTTGAGCTTCTTGATCACCTCGAACCCGTCGATCCCGGGCAGCAGGATGTCCAGGATGATCCCATCGAAGGCAGCGGCCATCGCCAGTTCGAGGGCTTTTTCTCCCGATTCCGCCGAGACCGTTCTGTACTTCTCCCGCTCCAGGTGATGCCGCAGAAGCTCCCGGATATCCTCCTCGTCATCGACCACCAGAATGCGTCGCTCCGGCATCGCCACCCAGCCCTTCTGCTTTTCTCGCACGTGAGGGGCGGAGCGTAATGGATCTCTTTGGGTATGGTGATAGAAACGTGCTAGTTCGTTATTTGACTGCCGGCGTGGATGGCGCCCTCCGTTGACCGGCGGACCTAACCGAGTTTTAACCGCCGGTTAACGATCCGCTACGACGGGCCGTATAACAAGCGCCGGCAAGTGAACGCACTTTCGAATGAATCAAAAAGGAGGAACGATCATGCGCAAAAGAAAATACGGATGGTGGCTGGCGGCCGTCTGCGGGTTGAGCCTGATGGCGGCGGGAGCGGCCGCTGCCGGCAATCTGGTTCTCAAGGGCTCCACCACGGTCCTGCCGATCGCCCAGAAGGTGGCCGAGGAGTTCATGAAGGAAAACCAGGATGTGCGCGTCTCGATTGCCGGCGGCGGCTCCGGCAACGGAATCAAGGCCCTGATCGACGGCACCTGCGACGTGGCCAAGAGCTCGCGCTTCATCAAGAAACCGGAAGTCGAACTGGCCGTCGGCCGGGGCGTCTACCCGGTGCCCTTCTGCATCGCCTACGACTGCATCGTTCCGGTGGTCCACCCGAGCAACACGGTCGCCAACCTGACCGTCGAGCAGCTGAAGGCCATCTACAGGGGCGGCGTGCGCAACTGGAAGGAAGTGGGCGGTCCGGACCGCGAGATCGTGGTCGTCTCGCGCGACACCTCCTCCGGCACCTACGAGGTCTGGGAGGAGATGGTGCTGGGCGGGGACAAGGTCTACCCCGGCGCGCTGCTCCAGGCCTCCAACGGGGCCATCGTGCAGACCGTCGCCAAGAACAAGAACGCGGTCGGCTACATCGGCATCGGCTATTCCAATCCGGAGGTCAAACCGCTCTCGGTCAACGGCATCGTCGGATCGGAGCAGACCACCCTCGACGGCACCTATCCGATCAGCCGGCCCCTGTTCATGTTCACTCCGGGCTGGCCCAAATCCGAGGCCCAGCGGTTCCTGAATTACTTCATGCACCCTGAAAAAGGACAGAAGCTGGTCCGCGAGGCGGGGTTCGTGCCGCTGTATCTCGCGCCCGGCAACTGACCGGACCGGATGACCGTATTCATGTCAAAGGCCGCCGATACGGACCGCGCGGCGCATGGCGGGATGCGCCGGATGCATCGCGACCCCCGCCTGCATCCCGTCCCCCAGGCCGACCGTTTCCGCCGGCGGCGCGTGAGGGCGGACCGCTGGCTGAGGCGTCTCTTTCTGAGCGTGGCGACCGCATCCATCGTCACCCTGGCGCTGATCTGCCTGTTTCTCTTCCGGGAAGGCGTTCCGATCTTCAGGGAAACCGGGGTGGGCGATTTCCTCTTCGGCCGGCTTTGGTACCCGACTTCCTCTCCGCCGGAATTCGGGATATTCGCGCTGATCATGGGGTCGGCGGCCGTAACCGGCCTGTCCGCAATGATCTCGATTCCGCTGGGGCTCATGACCGCGATTTACCTCGCCGAAATCGCCTCGCCGCGCCTGCGCGAGGTCGTGAAACCGCTGCTGGAGCTGCTGGCCGCGCTGCCGTCGGTGGTGATCGGGTTTTTCGGCATGGTGGTGGTCGCCCCCTTTCTGCAGGATACGTTCGACATACCGACGGGCCTGAATCTCTTCAATGCCAGCCTGATGCTGGCCTTCATGTCCGTGCCCACGATCTGCAGCCTCTCCGAGGACGCGCTCTACAGCGTGTCTCCCAGTTTGAAGGAAGCTTCGTTCGCGCTGGGCGCCAACCACTTCGAAACCATCTGCCGCGTGGTTCTCCCGGCGGCCCTCTCCGGGGTCTGCACGGCGGTCATTCTCGGCATGTCGCGCGCCATCGGCGAGACCATGGTCGTCCTGATGGTGGCGGGCGGGGCGGCGATGCCGCCGGAATCGCTGTTCTCACCAACGCGGCCCATGCCCGCCAGCATCGCCGCGGAACTGGACGAGGCGCCCTTCCGCAGCCCGCATTACCACGCGTTGTTCGCGACGGGTCTGGTGCTCTTCGTCTTCACCTTCCTTTTCAACCTGGCGGCCGACATGATTTCACACCGCTATCGTCGCACCGGCGAGGCGACGCTGTGACGCCGGGAGCGGGCATGCCGCACGTCGTCGCGGACGCGGCCGACCGTCCGGAACCCGCCGGACGAAGACAGGCCATCGAGAAGGGAGCCGCACCGCGCCAGCTCGGGCGGCGCCGGCTTCAGGCGGCGGCCTTCGCCGTGCTGCGCGCCACGGCCGCAATGAACGTCGCCGCGCTGCTGCTGGTCATCGCCTTCATTCTCTACCACGGCGCATCGGCGATCGGCTGGGAGTTCCTGAGCCGCCCGCCCACCCATTCCATGACGCGCGGCGGGATTCTGCCCTGCATCATCGGCACCCTGCTGCTCAGCATCGGCGCCATTCTGATCGCTTTTCCGGTCGGCCTCGCCGCGGCGATCTACCTCAACGAGTTCGCGCGCCCCGGCCGGTTCCTGCGGCTGGTGCGGCTGGGGATCAACAACCTGGCCGGGGTGCCGTCGGTGATCTTCGGGCTTTTCGGGATGGCGTTCTTCGTGATCTACCTGAAATTCGGGGTCAGCCTGCTGTCGGGCGCGCTCACCCTGGCGGTGATGAGTCTGCCGGTCATCATCGGTGCGGCCGAGGAGGCGCTGAAGGCCGTACCGGATCAGTACCGCGAGGCGTCGCTCGCCCTGGGCGCCACCCGTCTGCAGACCGTCCGGTGCGCGGTGCTGCCCGTGGCCCTGCCCGGGATCCTCACCGGCGGAATTCTGGGCGTGAGCCGCGCCGCCGGTGAAACCGCGCCCATCATGTTCACGGCGGCGGTCTTCTACACCCCCGGCCTGCCGGCCTCGGTTTTCGACGAGATCATGGCGCTGCCCTACCACATCTACGTGCTCGCCACCGCCGGCACCGAGATCGCGCAGACCCGGCCTTTGCAGTACGGCACGGCGCTGGTCCTGATCGCTCTCGTGCTGGGGTTGAACCTGGCGGCCGTGCTCTACCGCGCGCACCTGCGGAGCCGCTCGGCATGATGGCGCCCCCGCCGCCCGCCGTCAAGGCGTCCGCACGCCGGTTGCACTTCTTCTACGGCGCGGCCGAGGCGCTGCACGATGTCTCGATCGATTTTCCCGCCTGCCGGGTGACGGCCCTGATCGGCCCGTCGGGCTGCGGCAAGAGCACCTTCATCCGCTGTCTGAACCGCATGAACGACCTCATCCCTCGCACGCGCGTTGCGGGGGAGCTGTGGCTCGATGGCGAGAACATCTATGCGCCCGGCGTCGACGTGGTGGACCTGCGCAGCCGCATCGGCATGGTCTTCCAGAAGCCCAATCCGTTTCCCAAGAGCATTTTCGACAACGTGGCCTACGGCCTCCGGGTCAACGGCCGCAGGGACAGGGCGTTCATCCGGGCGCGCGTGGAGGAAAGCCTGAAGAAAGCGGCCCTGTGGGAGGAGGTCAACGGCCGACTGGACGCATCGGCGCTCAGCCTCTCGGGCGGCCAGCAGCAGCGGCTGTGCATCGCGCGGGCCCTGGCCGTGGAGCCCGAGGTGCTGCTCATGGACGAGCCCTGCTCGGCGCTCGACCCGATCGGCACCCAGAAGATCGA
>JALOPD010000252.1 GCA_025454075.1 Desulfobacterales bacterium
CCCGAACCGCTCCAGCCGCAAGGGATCGAGGGCAATCCCGGTCCGGCCGGTTGCAACCAGATCGGCGATGAGCTCACCGGTGATCGCCGAGAGAGCGATCCCGTCCCCCTCGTGGCCCGCAGCCATGATGAACCCCTCCACCGCAGCCACCGACCCCAGGATCGGCAGGCCGTCGGGCGTGTAAGGGCGCAGGCCGCTGAAGGTGCGGATCACCGGCACCCGTCTCAGGGCCGGGATGACCGGCGCGATGCGGCCGGCGATGGTACGAATCCCCTCAAAGGTGGTGCGGCGGTCGAAGCCCACGAACTCCCGCGTCGATCCGATCAGGAGGTTGCCGCTATCGGCCTGCTCGACCGAAAAGCCCATACCGGCCGCGGCGATCGCCGGGTCGAATTTGGCAGCTATGTATTGGGCGGAGATCAGGCAGTGGCGCAGGATCCGCGGCACCGGCGCCGTAACGAGGATCTGGCCGCGCCGGGGGGTGATGGGAATTTCGATCCCCGCCATGCGGCCGATCTCGGGTGCAAACGCCCCGGCCGCATTGATCAGGGTGCCGGTCGTGATCCTCTCCTTGTCCGTCACGACCGCCCGGACCTTGCCGGCGGCAACAACGACGGCCCTGACCGCCTCGCCCGTCACCACCCGCGCTCCGCCCGCTTTCGCCGCGGCGAGAAAGGCAAAGGTGAGCGCATAGGGATTGACCTGCGCATCCAGTGCCGAATACGTTGCGCCGATCACCTTGTCGGACAGGCAGGGCTCGCGCCGCCGCACCTCCTCGCCATCGATCAGCTCGACCTCGAGTCCGCCGGTGCGTTGCTGCTCCACGAAACGCCGCATGGCGGCAAACTCGGCCTCGCTCTCGATCAGGCATATCCCGCCTGCCGCCCTGAATTCGATGCCGCCGCCGAGCGCCTCCTTGAGGCCGTCGAACCGGCGACGGCTCGCGAGCGCCAGCGCAAGGTGCAGGCCGGGCTTTTTGGACTGCAAAAAGATCAGCCCGTCGCAGGCCCCCGAGGCGCCGGCGCCCGGATCGTCTTTCTCGATGACGAGGGGGCGGATGCCCCGGCGGCTCAGATGGTAGGCGATGGAGGCCCCGATGACGCCGGCCCCCACGATAACGGCATCGGCCGAGCGCGAGCCCATGGGGTCGGATTCCCTTCAGCCTGTCGCCCCGGCGGCGGTCCGGCGACGGCCCGCTGCCCGGCGATCGATGAAGGACCAGAACGAGACCCCGATCACAAGCGCCACCCCGACCATCTCCACCGTGGGGGCCGAAAAAACCAGGAGACCCGAGGCGCAGAGCAGGAGCGGCCGCTGCAGGGCGTTTAGAGGGGCGAGCAGGTAACCGATCACGCCGGCCGCGAGGCCAATGACCCCTAAGGCCGTCAGCACGACACTGGCGGCAATTTGGACCATATCCCCCTGAAGCAGCAAGGCCGGCTGGAACACGAAGGCGAAGGGCACCAGAAAGCCGGCCAGCCCCAGCTTGAAGCCTTCGATGCCGGTCGCCATGGGCTCGGCGCCGGCGATGTTGGCCGCGGCAAACGAGGTCACGGCATCCGGAGGCGTTAGGTCGGCCAGAACGGCGTAGTAGAAAACGAAAAGGTGGGCGGCGAGGGGGGCCACCCCGAACTTGCTGAGGGCGTAGGAGGCGACGGTCACGGCGATGATGTAGGCCGGGGTGGTGGGAATGCCCGTTCCCAGGACGCTAATGACGATAAAGACGAAGATGAGCATCAGCAGGAGCGAATTCAGAGATACCGAGACCAGGATGGAGCCGAAGGCCAGCGCGACCCCGGTGCGGGTTAGAATGCCCACCACCATGCCGGAGCCGGCCAGGACGGCGGCGATCAGGGCGCAGTTGATCATGGCGCTGGTGAGGGTCTCGAGCAACTTCTTGGGCGTCATCCAGGTCCGGCGATCCAGAAAGCTCAGCAGAACCGTCACCCAGATCGTATGGAACGCCGCCTTGGAGGGAGAGTAGCCGTAGGCCAGGAGCCCTACCACGATCAGAAAGGGCAGGAAAAAATAGCTGCGCCGGATCAGGTTGCGGAAGGGGGGCCGCTCGCTGCGGTCGATGGCCTGAATCCCGCGTTTCAACGCGATGAAGTGCACCATGCAGAAGACGCCCAGGTAATACAGCACGGCCGGGATTACCGCCACCTTGATGATCGTGAAATAGGGGATCCCGGTCACCTCCGACATGATGAAAGATCCGGCCCCCATGATGGGCGGCATGATCTGGCCGCCGACGCCGGAGACCGACTCGATGGCCGCCGCCTGCTTGGCGGTGTAGCCGCTGCGTTTCATCATGGGAATGGTAAAGGAGCCCGTGGCGTAGACATTGGCCACGGTCGACCCGGACACCGTGCCGTAGAAGGCCGAGGAGACAACGGAAATCTTGGCCGCACCGCCCCGCGACCATCCGGCCGCCCAGCTTGCGAATTCGATCAGGTAGTCCCCAGCCCCGGTATTGATCAGGACGGCCGCAAACAGGATGTAGATATAGAGAATGTCGGCCGAAATGCCCATGAGAAAACCGAACATTCCCTCATCGTTCGGGAGATAGAGGATTTCGACGGCCCGATCGAGGCTGAAAGCCTTGTAGTGAAACAGCCCCGGCCAGTATTGACAGGTCAAGAGGTAGACGACCACGAGAACGACGGTGGCGGCGAACCACTTGGAGATCGACCGCCGGCAGGCCTCGATGGCCGCGATGGCGAGCAGCCCGCCCAGCACCACCTCCTCCGGCCGCACCGCGTGATAGCCGACGAAGCGTTGGTTCAGCCGATCGGCAAAGATGACGGTATAAAGGGAGGCGACCAGGCACAGGAGCGCCGCCACCAGGTCCGGAACGCTGGGGCGATGCCGCGGCGATTTCGGACGGCACGGGTAGAGCAGAAAGACAAACGGCAGGAGCATCGCCAGGTGCAGGCCGCGGAAGGTGCGCGGTTCCGGAGAGCCGAACCCGGCGCAGTAGTAATGGAAGACCCCGGCAATCACCGCCATCACCAGGACGGGCAGCTTCCAGGGCAATGTCAGCTGGCGCATGTGCGACTCACTCCGGTGGCCGGGTATCCGAATTAAAGAAGGTACACCCCCCTCCTCTTGACAAATCCCCCCCTCCCCCTCTTTGACAAAGAGGGGCAAGGGGGGATTCGGATCATTGAGCAGGAGGCGCTTTTACCGCTGCCCCATGTCAGGAGAAACGCCGCAGGTGTTTCTCCTACAGGATGCCTTTCTCCTTGTAATACTTGACGGCGCCCGGATGGAGCGGGACTCCCAGGCCGGTCGGTCCGTCCTTGACTTCGTAGGTCTCCATGCTGGAGTGGACCTTGCGGACTTTTTCGACATTCTCGTTGAAGGCCTTGGTCAGCCGGTAGGCGAGCTCCTCGCTCATATCCTTGTGAACGGTGATGACGCTGCCCGCGACCGCGGTCAGGACGTCCTTGGTGTTGGCCGCCTTTTCATAAGTTCCGGCCGGGATCTTACCTCTCGTGATGCCGAATTGCGCGAGATGGGTGAGGGCGCTATCCGAGAAATCGATCAGCTTCAACCGCCGACCGACCGAGGCTTCGGTCACCGCCGCGCCGGGGATGGCCAGGAAGGTGAAGACGCCGTCGGCGTTCTTGTCCTTGAACTGGTTCGCCTGAAATGCGTAGTTGCCGCGCAGGAAGGTGAAGCCGGCCTTCTCGAGCTCGGGGATACTGGTCTTGTAGGCGTCGAGCACCCGCTCCAGGACCCAGGTGTCGGAGCTGCCGGCCTGAGAAATGGCCAACCGCACCTTTTTCTTCTGCCCGAAGATTTCGTCCATAGTGTTCAATGGCGAGTCCGCATCCACGTAGAAGTGGAAGTAGTTCATGCTCATGCCGCCGGCCAGGGCGCGCAGCTCCTCGAGCGGCTTTTCAAACGGCGCCATGCCCTTGTAGGCCGCCGCGTTCAAAAAGGGCAGCCCCCAGCCGATCTCGGCCCCCTTGCTGGCGACCACGGCCGGGTTCTGCAGGCCCCCGCCCGGGATGACCTTGATCACGATGTCCGGGTCGGCCTCCTTGATGATGACAGCGATCCCGCCGGCAATGCTGTACCAGCCGCCGCCGGCCCCGCCGGCGGTCCATGTCAACGTCACCTGCTGCGCCTTAAGCGGCAGGACCGCCATGACGACCAGCGCACACGCCGCAACCAACACCTTGGCACACCTTTGCATGGGTCACCTCCCGGATGGATATGAGTGATGGGTTTCCGTGGATCCACGGTAGAAGATAAAAGCCCATAGCAGCGGGGAAAGAAGAGTGTCAAGACAATGTTGGTGGCGTTGTGATTCGGGGCGGCCGGTGGTAGGGAGATTGACCATGAACGCACCCCTTCCTATAGAACCTGCAGCCCTTATCGGCATCCTGATGATGGATACCGACATCCGGCGCATCCCGGGCGATGTGGGCAACCCGTCGACCTTCCCCTTTCCGATCCTGCGCCGAACGGTTCCCGGCGCCGGCCTCGAACGGCTGATCCGGCAGCGGGACCCCTCGTTGGTCACACCGTTTGTCGAGGGCGGGAGTGAGTTGGTGCGCCGGGGGGTGCAGGCGCTCACCACCTCCTGCGGCTTCATGATCCTGTTCCAGGAGGAGCTTTCCGCCGCGCTGCCGGTACCGGTCTTCACTTCCAGCCTGCTGCAGTTGCCCCTGGTGCAGCGCGGCTTGAGCCCTCACCGGCGGATCGGGGTGATCACGGCCGACGCCGCAAACCTCACCGCCCAGCATTTGCTGAAGGCGGGGGGAGACCTGACCCGGCTGACGGTCCGGGGATTGGAGGAGCAGCCTCATTTCCGGGAAGCCATATTCGGGGGATGCGGCCGGATCGACCCGCAAGGGGTGGAAGCCGAGGTGGTGGCGCTCGCCCGCCGGATGACAGCGGAGGAGCCTGCCATCGGCGCCCTGGTGCTGGAGTGCACCAACCTGCCGCCCTACGCCGCAGCGATCCGGAAGGCCGTTGGCCTGCCCGTCTACGACATCGTCACCCTGATCCGCCACCTGCACAGTGCCCTGGCGCGCACCGCATTTCCCCCCTGAGCGCCCTCGACAACTTTCCCCTCCCCCGGCGGGAGGGGTCGGGGGAGGGGGGATGTTTTACGACATCCTCACCGATCGAAAAAGATGTTCTTGCCGGTGGCCGACAGGGGGATGCCCATGACGAAGTCCCAGTCGACGATGCCCATCCGGCGGGCGACGACGCCGATCCGGTACATGATGCGGTTGTCCACGTTGAGCAGACTGGCGGTCTTGACGGCCGATCCCAGGGCGATGCCCATGTCGAGCAGCCGGAACGCGCAGGCGGGCCCCCGGAACTCCCCTTCCTGCTTGGCCTGGTCCTGGAGACGCCTGCAATCGGCAAACCCGCAGGCCCCGCAATCGAGGCCCACCGGCAGGGCGTCCTTGATCCCGATCAGCACCACGGCCCCGGAGCGGGCCACCCCT
>JALOPD010000059.1 GCA_025454075.1 Desulfobacterales bacterium
CGTCGGAGGATGCCTCCGGCAACCGGGTGAGCATTTTAGCCGAGCACGGATTTTCAGCTGCGGTCAGCCTGACGGCGGGGGGCAAAACCCGGAAGGCGCTCTTCGATTTCGGGTTTTCCGAACAGGGCGCCTTTCAAAACGCCCGCACTTTAGGGGTGGACCTGACGGGGATCGAGGCCATGATTCTCTCCCACGGGCATATGGATCATCACGGCGGGCTGCCGGCCTTCGTGGAAAGCCTCGGCGGGAAAGGCGTCGAACTGGTGCTGCACCCGGTTGCTTTCCGCGGCTCGCGCTATATCAAGCTCTCCGAAGAGCGCCGTCTGCGGCTTCCGTCACCCGATCGCGGCCGGCTCGAAAAGGCGGGCATGCGGGTGGTACCGTCGACCGCTCCCCGTACCCTCCTGGGCGACACACTGCTCTTCCTGGGGGAGATCCCCCGACGGACTGAATTCGAGAAAGGAATGCTGAAGGCGCGCTACAAGGAAGGCGGCGAAGAAAAGTTCGATCCCATCGAGGACGACTCCGCCGTCGTCGCCCATGTGAAAGGCAAGGGGTTGGTGGTGCTATCCGGCTGCGCCCACTCCGGGATCGTCAACACGGCAACCTATGCCCGTGAGGTCACCGGCGTCGACCGGATATTCGCGGTGATGGGCGGCTTTCACCTGACGGGTGCGGACTTCGAGCCCATCATCGGCCGGACGACCGAGGCCCTCAAGTCGCTCAACCCGCGCTACGTCGTGCCCACCCACTGCACGGGCCGCAAGGCCTCCATGCACATCGAGCGCGAGATGCCGGAGAAACCGGAGAATTTCCTGCTGAACATGTCGGGGACGAAGATGGTGTTCGCCGCCTGAGGTTCAAAATCCCCCCACCCCCTTTGCCAAAAGGGGGGGGATTTCTTTCCGTTGGGATAACGAAGCGCTCCACAACTTGCTTCTTAATGAAGCGGCCTTGCAATGCCTGTGGGAGCGGCTTTCCAGCCGCGATCATCGAGGCTTAAAGCCTCTCCCACACTTAATTACCGACAGCATGGCCTCCCGCGTCGGAACCGGCTTTGAAGCCGGAGCCGCTTCTTAACCGGATCGGATCAGCCTGAAATGATCCGCCGCGCCTGGCGCTCGTGGTTTTCCAGGTGCGCGAAATAATCCGGGATCGACTGCCGCAAGGGCACAGGCGGCTTATCGCCGACGGTGGTGGTTGAATCCAGATCCCCGGCGGGGATGCCGGCGACCATGTGCAGCAGCAGCTTGTTGTAACTGTACCAAAGCGCCAGCAGGTCATCGTTTCAGTTTCAAAAATTCCTTCTCAAGCACTCCCAACGCCTGTTTGACCAGCCCCATGTCGGCCTGGGTGCCCATGTGGCCCAGCCGGAAGACCTTGCCGGCGATCGGCCCGTAGCTGCCGCCGGCCACCAATCCGTGCCGGCGCAAACGGGCGTCGAAATCCGCCCACGTGATACCCTCGGGCACGTTGACGGCCGTGACGGTAGGCGCCGGCACCGCGCCGGGCGCCGGGAACAGGGTGTAGCCGATCTCGGCCAGCCGCTTGCGGCAGTAAGCCGCCACCTCGGCATGGCGTCTGAAGCAGGCCTCGAGCCCTTCATTCAAAATGGCCTCGGCTCCGGCATTGAGGCCGGCCGTGGCCTGCCAGCCCGGGGTGTAGGGGAAGTAGTGCTTCTCCACCGCCGTCTGGAAGGGCTTGATCGCGTCGTAGCCCACGTAGTTCACTTTCTCGATGATCTCCCAGGCCTTGGCGCTCACGGACAGAAAGCAGGTGTCCGGCAGCGCCGACAGGCACTTCTGGGCGCCGCCCAGGCACAGGTCGATGTGCCACTCGTCCGGCAGCACCGGCGCCCCGCCGATGCTCGACACTGCGTCCACGTAAAGCAGGGGCACCCCCATCTCCTGCTTCAGCCGCCCCAGGCCGTCGATGGGGTTGAGGGTGCCGGAGGGCGTTTCGCAGTGCACGACCGTGATCATCTTGGGCTTGAACCCGGCGATGGCCTTTTTCACCTCGGCAAGATCCGACAGCGTCTCGTTGTAGGGCAGGCCCACCGTGCGCACCTCGGCGCCCACGGCGGCCGCCATCTCCCCGATCCCGTAGCCGTAGACCCCGGTGCCGATCGCCAGCACCCGGTCGCCGGGTGCAAGGCAGCTCTTGAGTGCGCCCCACAGCGCCATCATGCCCTCGCCCAGGAAGATGACCACGGCTGCTTTCGTTTGCAGGATGGCCTTGAGGTTTGCCTCGGTTCGGGTGTAAAGCTCGACATACTCTTTTTCGAGGTCGGCCGAGCCGTAGTCAACCCGGTAGGCCTCCAGAACGTCCGGGTGGGCCTTTACAGGGCCCGGAACCATGGGAATGGGATAGGTCTTCATGGCGGCTTCCTCCCTTTGGCGGGTGAATCTACCGAATTCGGCCAAGGCCGTCAATTGAGCGTGGCATGAGCCCAGCGGCAACACCCTCGACCCCGGGACCCGGGCCGATCACCCCGCGGCGGCGAGCCTATATCATCGCCGCATCCCTGCTCGCCCTGTTCCTGGGGGCGCTGGACGCCCTGGTAATGGCGGCCGCCATGCCCACGGTGGTCGCGGAGTTGGGCGGGCTGCAACTTTACAGCTGGGTCTACTCCATCTACCTCCTTTCCCGCGCGGTGTCGCTGCCGCTTTTCGGCAAATCCGCCGACATCTTCAGCACCAAAACCCTCTACCTCATCGCCATTGCGCTGTTCGTGGCCGGCTCCCTCGCCGCGGGCTTTACGGAGAGCATGGAGTTTCTCATCGCCTGCCGCGCGATCCAGGGCATCGGCGCCGGCGGCAGCTTCGCGCTGGTGTATGTCGTCCTGACGGACATCTCCTCGCCGGAGACCCGGGCGAAAAGCCTCTCCCTGGGAAGCTTCATCTGGGGGCTGGCGAGCGTGCTGGGGCCCAGCCTGGGCGCGTTCATCGTGGCCCATTTTTCCTGGCGCTGGATCTTCCTCATCAACGTGCCCCTGGGTGTTCTTTCCATGGCGGGGGTGGCGTTCTGCCTCGTCGACACCCGAAAAAAGAAGCGGGGCGCCGCCATCGACTACGCCGGGGCCCTGAGCCTGTCGATCACCATCCTCGGCCTCCTCACGGTGTTCATGGTAGGCGGACAGACCCATGACTGGACCTCGCCGCACGTCGCTGCGCTGGCGGTCATCACCGTCATCGCCGGCTACTGGTTTTGCCGCATCGAGAAGCGTGCCGCCGACCCCATCCTGCCCCTGGACTTTTTCATGGTCCGCGGGTTCAGCGCCGGCAACGGCGCCGTCTTCCTCAGCAGCTTCACGATTTTCGCCCTCTTCGCCTACGCACCGCTCTTCGTGCAGTCCGCCCTGGGGAAAAACGCCATGGAGGTGGGCACGGCCGTGCTGGCGCTCAGCCTCGGCTGGTCGGCCGGCTCGCTCCTGCTGGGCCAGATCGTGGACCGCATCGGCACCCGCAACGCCTCGATCGCCGGGGCGGTCTTCCTCGCGGCCGGCTGCGGCCTGACCCTGAGCTTCTCGACGGCGACCTCTCTCTCCACCTGCTTCTGGGTGTTCCTGTTCGTGGGGACCGGGATGGGGTTCGTGGCGCTGGGGACGATCCTGGTCGTGCAAAGCAGCCTGTCCGACCTGGACCTGGGTGTCGCGACGGCCTCCAACCAGTTCTCCCGCACGCTCGGCGGAACCATCGGGGTGGGGGTCGGCGGCGGTTTTTTCAGCCTGCGCTTCGACGACGAACTCGGCGCCGTCCTGAAGGGTGCAGCCCCGTCGGATTGGCCGGCGGCGCTGGCTTCCCAGGTGCAGCAGAGCCCGGAAAACCTGTTCCGCCCCGAGGTCCAGTCCCTGCTCTCCGCCGACATGCTCCAGAGGCTCCACGAGGCCGTCGCCCGTAGCGTGATGTCGGTCTTCTGGATGGTGCTCGCCGCCTCGATCCTCTGCCTGCTCATGTGTCTTCTCCTGCCGAAGGACCCGTCGGCCCGTCGCTGAAGGAACAAAGCAGGGATTCACCTCCGCGCGGCCTCCAAAAAGACGGCACAAAGCTCCCGGCAGGAACCTTTAGTGTTGACTTTGAAGAACAATTCCTACATATCTCAAAGCGTTCCGCCCACAAGAGATTCTGTTCCGCACGGCATTCCCCATGAGTTTAGGCACTCAGCGGACAAGGCGACCGGTTAGGGTTGCGGGGGGGGGGATGATCGCTTAAAAAAATGGCCGGTAGCCCGGCCGCAGTTAGTCGACAGCATCATACCACATTCACCACCAAGGAGGGAAAAGATGAAAAAAAAGCTGTTGGTAGGATTGATGGTTGTGGCGATTGCAGGTTTCATGTGTACGTTCTCATCCACCACGGTCTTCGCCGCCAAGAAGTTCGTCTCCATCGCATCCGGCTGGGTGGTGGGCGTCTACTACCCGCTGGCGGGCGCGATCTCCAACATCGCCCACAAGAACCTGCCCGACATCAAGATCACGGTGGAGTCCTCGGGCGCATCGGTGGCCAACGCCAAGCTGATCGCCTCGGGCGACGCCGACATGGCTATTCTGCAGAACGACATCTCCTTCTATGCCCTGCAGGGCGTCAAGCCGATGTTCGACAAGCCCGTGGCGAACATCCGCGGCATCACCTCCCTCTACCAGGAGCACTGCCAGATCCAGGCGCGCAAAGACGCCAAAATAGCCACCGTGGCCGACCTCAAGGGCAAGCGCGTCTGCGTCGGCCCCCTGGGCAGCGGCACCGAGCAGAACGCCCTGCAGATCCTGGAAGCCTACGGGATGAAGTTCGAGGATTTCAGCAAGGTCGAACGCCTGACGGCGACCGAGTCCTCGGACTACCTTAAGGACGGCCGCATCGACGCAGCGTTCTACTCCGTCGGTGTGGGCGCATCCGGCCTGATGGACACGGCCATGACCGTCGACTGCGTCATCGTGCCCGTCGACGGCAGCCAGCGCGACGCGCTGATGAAGAAGTACCCCTTCTTCACCAAGGCCGTGGTACCCAAGGGGGCCTACAAGGGCGTCGATGCCGATGTGCCCACCGTGGCGGTGATGGCGATCCTGGTGGCCAGGGCCGAAATGGAAGAGGCCATGGCCTACCAGATCACGAAGGCCATCTTCGACAACCTGAAAGACATCGAGCGGGCGCACGCCAAGGGCAAGGAGTTGACACTGGAAAGCGCGCTGACCGGCATGTCGGTCCCGCTGCACCCGGGCGCCGAGAAGTTCTTCAAGGAAAAGGGCATCAAGAAGTAGCTTCTTCTCTCTCAACATGGAGACGATGCTGCCCCGCCGGCCGCGAACCGGCGGGGCAGTTGTGTCATGCCGACGCGAAAGGCCATAATCGGTTGGTCCCTGGCGGGAGCGGCCTTGGCCGGTCTGCTGTTCTTCCCCGTGAAGACGCTGGAGGTGCGCAGCCGGAAAGTGGACAAGGTCATTTTCCGAGAGATAACCGCTCCGGGCGATATTTTCACGTTTGCCTACACCCACTCCATCGAAAACATCCCGGTCGAGGGGGTTTTTGCCGTGGAAGACAATGGTTCGCTCCGGGTCGTGGAAACCCGGTACCCGTCCTACGGGGCCGGGCTGCCGTTTCAAGTGACGGGCAAAAGCGACGACGGGAAATGGATGGTGGCGCCGGGTGGGCAGCGGTTGCCCGAATTCAGTTTCTACATTTCGCCGATCAACCGATCCTCTTTGCGTTTAGGGGATAAAACACTGGACTTGAATCGCCTGATCGAATCGGGAGACATCGTTACCGTGGCTGTGCGCAGGTATCCCCATCTCTTGGTGCGCTTGGGTCTTGCCAAATAGGGTGCTGTGGTATGGAAGAGACCATTGTTCGCGACGAAGCCTTGGTGAAAAAAGCCGAAGAGATTATTCAAGAGCAGGAATTCGGTGGGCGGCGGCTTTCCGGAATTCCTTACAAGATCACCTTCTTGATTGCCATCGCGTTTTCCTGCTTCCAGTTGTACACCGCCTTTTTTGGGGTCCTCACCTCCACCCTGCAGCGCTCCATCCACCTGACCTTCGCCATTCTATTGTGCTTCCTCTTTTATCCTTTTTCGAAGAAGTCGAAGCGCAAGACCATCCATTTCCTGGACTTCGTCCTGGCGATGGTGGCCGGCGCCTCCATCATTTATGTAACCCTGTATTATGAGGAGCTCGTCAAGCGAATCGGCGACCCGACCAGCCTGGATCTGGCCATGGGGGTTCTGGCCATCGTCCTGATTCTGGAAGCCTCGCGTCGGGCCGTGGGCTGGCCGCTGGTGATCATCACCGGTCTTTTCATCATTTACGGCCTTTACGGCAACTATTTTCCGGGGATTCTGGCCCACCGGGGCTACTCGTTTCGCCGCATCGTCGACCATCTTTACCTGACCAGCGAGGGCATCTTCGGGATCCCGCTGTGGGTCTCCTCCACCTTCGTGTACGCCTTCGTGCTGTTCGGGGCGATAATCGAAAGGACCGGCGCCGGCGAGTACCTAATGAAAATAGCCATGTCCCTCGTGGGCCATACCCGCGGCGGGCCGGCCAAGGTATCGGTCGTAGCGAGCGCCTTCATGGGAACGTTCTCCGGCAGCGGCATAGCCAACACGGCCACCATCGGCACGCTCACCATCCCTCTGATGAAGAAAGTCGGCTTCAAGCCTGAACTGGCAGGGGGCATCGACACCGCCGCCGGCGGCAACGGCCAGATCATGCCGCCTGTCATGGGGGCAGCCGCCTTCGTCATGGCCGAGTTCCTGGGGATTCCCTACCTGGATGTCTGCGTCGCCGCGGCGCTGCCGGCGGTAATCGACCAGTTGGCGCTGCTGGGCGCCGTGCACCTGTTGGCCACCAAGTATGGCTTCAAGGGCGTCCCGCGCGCGCAGCTTCCTAAGTTCTTTCCCACCCTGGTCAGCGGCTTGCATTTGCTGGTGCCCATTCTCGTGCTGCTCTACGCCCTGGTCATCCAGCGCCTGACCCCGCTCACCTCGGCAGCAATGGCCATCGGCGCGGCCAGCACCATTTTCCTGTTCCGCGGGCTGTTGATCAGCGCTGGAATCATCCGGGTGGAGACGACCGCGGGGGCCCCTGCCGCCGCAAAGTCCTGGGAGCCCATGCAAGACTGCGTGCGCAAGATGATCGACGCCATGTTCAATGCGGGCCGGTCCATGTCGGCCATCGGCGTCACCTGTGCCTGCGCGGGCATGGTGGTGGGGATGGTGAGCCTGACGGGCGCCGGGCTTAATATGACCAACATCCTCGTGGAGTTTTCCTTCGGCAACGTCTACCTCGCCATGATTCTCACCATGCTGGCCTGCCTGCTTCTCGGTATGGGAGTCCCCACCACGCCCAACTACGTCATCATGGCAACCATCATGGCGCCGGCTTTAATCGCGCTGAAGCCGGACACCCCGCTGATCGCAGCCCACCTGTTCGTGTTCTATTTCGGCATTCTCGCGGACGGCACACCGCCGGTGTGCCTGGCGGCCTATGCCGCGGCAGGCATCGCCGGCGCCGACCCGTTCAAGACCGGCCTCGAGTCCTTCAAGCTCGACATGCGCACCTTCCTGCTGCCCTACATGTTCATCACCGCGCCCCAGATGCTCCTGATCGGCCTGGCCCCCGGAATCATGGGCGTGCTCGAGGCGAGCTGGATCTTCATCACCGCATCCCTCGGCATGTATGCCCTGGCGGGCGGCATGCAGGGATTCTTCATCGACGACGACACGTGGTACGAGCGGATCCTGCTGCTCGCCGTCGCCCTCTGCCTGGTGAAGCCGGGCCTCTATACCGACATCATCGGCCTGATCGGTTTCGCCCTGATCTACTACGTCCAGAAGCGGCGGGTCGGCGCGCGCGTCGCCGTAACCGCATAAATCGGACCCGATTGTGCACCATCCAACAGCCCTTCCGCCTTGGCGCAGAAAGGCCTGTTGGGTTTTGGTTCGGCCGTTGCTCGCTCCACGGTTCAAATTCGATAAATGCGGAGACCACCGTAGACAAAACCCACATCCGTTTCATTCCCTACTGGGAACTGCTATCGAGCGGGGCTCAAGATGAGTCTGAGGTATTCCCACCGCCAGGCCGCTGAAATCGTCCGGAAATGGCCTTCCGAAAGTCTGCCCTTGCTGACCCGCCTCTGCCGCCGAATCCAGGATGCGGAAAAAAACTTGAATGCGGCGTCGGTCCTTCGTCTCAAGGGCTGCCTGGAGGATTGCAGAGGGCTCTGCTGTCGCAACCTTCACCTCGATGCCGTTTTCGGGGTTCCCGATTTCGCGTATATCCTGACCCTGGAGCCCGCGCTGAACGCGACGATAGAAAGGTGTCTCCGTCACGAAATCCCGCTTTTTTCATCGAACTGCCCTTTCCTGGAAAATGGCGCCGGCCCGTGCATCTTCCCGCCTGATGTCCGCCCGGAGGTGTGCATCACTTCTTTTTGCCGAGGCGACGAGGCCATGAGGCCGGAAATCCGACAGGTCAAAATGAAGTTCTGGAAGCTCGGCCTTATTCTGCACTTCAGGAAGCTGCCTCTTTTGCATCGGCTGCTGGCGAAAACCGGCTGACGGTCTCGGAAAGGACCTTCCATGCTGTCGTTCAAGAAGAAAAACATTCAGGCGTGCTTGAATTGCGGGTCGTATGGGTCGTGCGATCCAACTATATCGCCAGGGTGCACAGCGACCACACCGGCTTCGAGGTGATGCTCGGCGACATGGCGACCTTCACCGCGCCCGAAGAAACCGCGAAGATGGCCCGGCCCTTCTGGAACGGCGAGCCTTCATTCTGACGGCTCGAAGCGGGCGGTGAAATGCCTCAGGATCGGCGGCTCCCAGGCGATGCGCATCCCACGGATCTTGTCCAGCTGCGCGAACACCTCCCCGACGCACTCGACCACGTAGTCCATGTGGCTCTGGGTGTAGACCCGCCGGGGGATGGCCAGGCGCACCATCTCGAGCATGGCCGGGTGGAACTCGCCGGTCGCGGGGTCCGTCCTGCCGAACATGACGCTGCCGATTTCGCAGGAGCGGATGCCGCCTTCCAGGTAGAGCGCGCAGGCGAGCGCCTGGCCGGGGTACTGCGGCGGCGGGACATGGGGCAGGAAGGCCTTCGCGTCCAGGTAGACCGCGTGGCCGCCGGCCGGCTTGAACACCGGCACCCCCATCGCGTCGAGCTTCTCCACCACGTACTCCGTCGAACGGATGCGGTACCTGAGGTAGTCCTCATCCACCACTTCCTCCAGACCCTGGGCAAAGGCTTCGAGGTCGCGGCCGGCAAGCCCCCCATAGGTCGGGAACCC
Organism: Desulfobacterales bacterium; assembly: GCA_025454075.1. The sequence continues at coordinate 9,282 of JALOPD010000059.1, forward strand.
CTCGGTGACGATGAGAATGTTGCGCGCCTTCTGGGCCAGCTCGTCGTCGTTCATGGCCAGGAACCCGCCGATATTGACCAACCCGTCCTTCTTGCCGCTCATGGTGCAGCCGTCGGCGTAGGAGAACATCTCCTGGGCGAGCTTTTTGACGGACCGGCCCTTGCACCCCGGCTCGCGCGTCTTGATGAACCAGGCGTTTTCCGCAAACCGGCAGGCGTCGATGAAGAACGGGATTTTGTACGACCGGCACAGGTCCGACACCCGCCGGATGCAGCCCATGGAGACCGGCTGCCCGGCGCAGGAGTTGTTGGTCACCGTCATCATTACGAGTGGGATGTGTTCGGGGCCTTTTTCCTTGAGCAGGCGCTCCAGGGCGGTGATGTCCATGTTGCCCTTGAAGTCTTTCACCATCGAAGGGACCAGGGCCTCTTTCACCGGCAGGTCCACGGCGGCCGCGCCGCTCACCTCGATGTTGGCCCGCGTGGTGTCGAAATGGGTGTTGTTGGGGATGACCTTCCCCTTGCCGCCCATGATCTCGAAGAGGATCTTCTCGGCCGCCCGGCCCTGGTGGGTGGGGATGATGTGCTTGAAGCCGGTCAGATCCTTGACCGTATTTTCAAAACGGTAGAAGCTGCGGGCGCCGGCGTAGGACTCGTCCCCGTCGATCAGCCCGGCCCACTGCCGGGCGCTCATGGCCGAGGTGCCGCTGTCCGTCAGAAGGTCGATCAGCACGTCCTCCGCCCGCACGCTGAAAAGGTTGTACCCCGCCTGCTTGAGAATGGCCTCGCGTTCCTGGCGGGTCGTGACGCGCAGGGGTTCAACCGTCTTGATCCGAAAAGGCTCGATGATGGTCTTGATGACCATGGGGAGTCCTGTGGTTTGGAGGTTGGGGGTTTGGTGTTTGGGTGTTTGGCTTTGCCCTGGTGCGCGGTGGCGTTTTTCGGCTGCAATTCCGCCAGCACCCATACCACCCCCGTGCGAACCAAGTCAACCACGCATCCGGGTGACCTTGAAAAGCGGCTTTAGTTTTCAGCCCGTTTCAGCTATCAATCGTGCATCAAGGAACGCCTCGAACTCCGGCATTTATAAAGCGTTTCGAAATGGTGTAGACCGGGTGCGGGGGAACCGAGCCCAAATTGATATGCAACCCTCAATGAGTGCCGGCGTGGCGCACGGGACCGGATTTCATGACGAACGGCATCAACGAAATCGGACAGCCCATCAGGTTTGCCGTGGAGGGGTGGCGCGAACGGCCGCGGCCGCCGCGGGCGGCGATGACCGGGCAACACTGTGCCCTCGAGCCGCTTCAGCCCGGCATCCACGCCGCCGACCTCTATGCGGCCTTTCAGCAGGACAAGGCGCACCGGGTCTGGACCTACATGCCCTATGGACCCTTTCACATCTTCGAGGACTATCGGAGATGGCTGGAATCATCCGCCGCGGGCGAGGATCCCCTGTTTCACGCCGTCATCGATCTGAGAACCTCCCGCGCCACGGGTGTCGCCAGCTATCTCAACATCCGGCCGGAGGTGGGGGTGGTGGAGGTCGGGCACGTCAACTACTCCCCGCGGCTGAGCCGACCAGGGGGTGATGTCGGTCGGGAGTCCAACGGCAGAAGCGCGCCCGGAGCGTTTACCTGCCCGGGCGCGCCAGGATCGATTGATTCGGGGGTTTTTAGCTGATACGAGCCTGAAAGTAGGTCCTTATTTGACGCGGCCCGCCTTGCCGTGGCAGCCATCGCAGGTGGTCGGGCCGCTCTTGACAAGCTTGGCCTTGGTGCCTTTTGCAGCGGCCGCCTTCTGCAACTCCACGTTCTTGGCCTTGATCTCCTTGTGGCAGCCCAGCCAGCAGGTCTGGTGGTAAGCGTTCTTAAAATAGTCCATGTTCTCCGAGGCGCTGGACTTTCCGGATTTAACCGGGGGGGCCTCGGTCGTGTCGTGGCAACCTGAGACCATGCAGCCCATGGGCGGCTCGGAGCCGTCAAACGTGTGATGGCACTTGACGCAGGCGAACTCGAAATGCGCCTGGTGCGGGAAGTTGACCGGCCCACGCCTGGATTCAACCCCTTCGGGCGCTTTGAGCGCGTATTTCTCTTCGCCGAAACAGCTGCTTTTGTCCTGGCCGGAGAAACCCTGGATCACACCCATGAGGACAACGCTTGCAACCAACAGAGCCACCCAGACGATTCTGCTGCGCATAGAACCAACTCCTTTCACCTTAGGTTTCTTGCGTATATGCGAGATCGTTATGTGGCCTCCATCGAGGCCGTATTCATCTTGAGTTGATCGTCGTATTATGGTTGAACAGAAGCGGATGGCTATCAAACGATTGAAAGCGAATTCTCACTATCAAAAAAAATAAATAAATGAAAGCCCTTTAAGGGAAGGCGGGGCGGCCAAAGGGTTTATGGTAGAATGCCTAATAATTTCAATTGATTTTAGCGCACCATAGGAGTCGTCCATGAAGAAGATAGGCGTGGGCTTGATGCTGTTATTCATCGTCGTTGCCGGCCCGGGCTATTCGGAACCTCCGCCGGCCGCTTACAAGGAGGCGGTTCAACGCCAGCTGAGCAACAAATTCAACGAGAACGACATCATCGGTTACGTGTACCAGGTTTACGCCATGTATGACCGGCATGTGCCGGTCGAGCGTTTTCTGCCCTTGCTGGCAGGCAAGAACCTGGAGATGCGCTTTCCGGAAACGACGCTGCGGTCGCATGCCGACTTCAAGCGTTGGTATGCGGGCATCGGGAAGACCATCGCCAGCAACACGCACACCCTGGAAAGCGTGCAGGTGAGTGTCTTGGGAGGGAGTCGTTACCAGGCGGATATCGTGGGAGTCTGGCAGGCCGAGTCCAGGCATGGAGAATACATCGTCTTCAAGTTCCGTCAGAAGTGGACGCTGGTGGACGGCCCCGGCAAGCAGCCGTTGATTCAGACGTATCTTGTGGAAGCGGCCGACTAATCGGCATTGGAGTCGGAGGCATCGTACGCCCGGCCGGTCATCCTCCGTCTCCCTCTCTCACGGCAGGCGTTTTTCGGCTGCCTCCTTGAGGATCTCGCAGATCATTTGGGTGTTGGGAACCACGCTGTCGAGATCCATGTATTCGTCCGCGCTGTGGGCGCGACCGCCGCGCGGCCCCATGGCATCGATGGTGGGGACCCCCATGGCGGCGGTAAAATTGCCGTCCGATCCGCCGCCGGTGCTGATGAGCTTCATCTCGAGACCCAGGCCCTCCCCGATGCGCGCGATCTGCTCCCACAGCCGCCAGGTTGCCTCCGAGGGCACCATGGGCATCCGGTTGATTTCACCCCGAACCTCCACCCGCACGCCGTTGGCCTGGCCGCTGGCAGAAAGGTTCTGAAAACAGCCCTCGATGCGCCGGGCCTCTTCCAGGCCGGCGATTCGTACATCGAACCCTGCCTGCGCGAAGTCCGGTATCACATTTCCCGCCCTACCGCCTGTGATCGTGGTGACGTTGACCGTGGTGCCGGCCTCCGGCCGGGCAAAACCGGTCACCGCCAGCACCTGGTGGGCGAGCTCCAGAACCGCATTGGCGCCCTTCTCGGGCTCCACACCGGCATGGGCCGCCCGGCCGTGGCAAAGAACTTCGAAGTCGGCCACCCCCTTGCGCTGCAGCACCCGCTGGCCGGTGGAACGGCAGGGTTCGAACACGAGCACCCGGCGGCTCTTGGCGGCGAGGCCCTCGAACCATGCACGCGACGCATGCGAGCCGATCTCCTCGTCGCTGTTGAACGCCATGCAAATGGAAAGAGCGCCAGCGAGGCCGGCCTGCTCGATCGCTTCCGCTGCGTGCAGCATGGTCACCAACCCCCCCTTCATGTCGCACACGCCGGGACCATACGCCCGGCCGTCGCGAATGCTGAAGGGGCGCTGCAGCGCCGTTCCCTCGGGAAAGACGGTGTCCATGTGGCCTAAAAACAGGAAATCGAAGGGCGGATCCGCCGGAAGGCCCCTGCGGTTGATGACCTCCAGGCAGGGCGCCGACCCGCCGTCGAATTCCAGCGCTCGGGTGCTCCACCCAAGCCGGTCATAGCGCTCCTGGAAAAACCGGGCGACCCTCGACAGCCCCGGGGCGTGTCCGCTGCCGCTGTCCACATTGACGAGGGTCTCGAGGTCCTGCAGAAACTGGTCGTAGCGCGACGCGATGTAAGCATGCATGTTCAAAACTCCTTCATCTCGGAGGCTGGATGCTCAGGCAGAGCCGCCGTCCGGTGTCTCCATGAATCGCCCGCCGGCCCGCACCGGACAGGCGGCATAATGCCCCCCGCCTGTGTCGGCAAACTCCGGCTCGAAGCGCCGACACTCCGGCTTCCGGTAAATGCACCGGGTGTGGAAGCGGCAGCCGCTGGGCGGATTGATCGGGCTGGGGACGTCGCCCTGCAGGATTCGGCGCTTCTTCTCCAGGCGCGGGTTCGGGATGGGGATCGCCGACAGCAGAGCCTCGGTGTAAGGGTGCTTGGGGCGGCGGTAAAGCTCGGCCCCTGGTGCCATTTCCACCATCTTGCCCAGGTACATAACCGCCACCCGGTCGCTCATGTATTCGACGACGCTCAGGTCGTGGGCGATGATGATGTAGGAGAGCTGGAATTCGTGCTTGAGGTCCTGGAGCAGGTTGATGACCTGGGCCTGGATGGAAACGTCCAAGGCCGAAACCGGCTCGTCGGCGATGATCAGCTTGGGGTTGAGGGCGAGCGCGCGCGCGATGCCGATGCGCTGGCGCTGGCCGCCGCTGAACTCGTGGGGGTACCGCCGCAGGTGATCGGCGTGCAGGCCGACCCGTTTCAGCAGCGCGGCCGTGCGGTCTTCGAGCTCCGTGCCGGAGGCCACCCCGTGGATTTTGAACGCCTCGCCCACGATGCCGCCGACGGTCAGGCGGGGGTTCAAGGAGGCGAAGGGGTCCTGGAAGATCAGCTGCATGTCGCGGCGAACGGCCTTCATCCGGCGGCGGTCGAGCCGGCTGAGGTCCTGTCCGTTGAAGCGGACCTCGCCGCTGGTGGGCTTGATGAGGCGCAGGATCAGCCGCCCTGTGGTCGACTTGCCGCACCCGCTTTCGCCCACCAGACCGATGGTTTCGCCTGTTTCCAGACGAAAGCTCACCCCGTCCACGGCGTGGACGCGCCCCACCGTTTTCTGGAAAAACCCGCCCTTGATGGGGAAATGCTTTTTCAGGCGGTTGACTTCGAGCAGCGGCTGGCTCATGGGCAGTCCCTTTGCTTTTTCCCTGAACCCTCCACCTCGGGTGAATGAACCGCCGTGGTTCTGACCTTTTGGCGACTACCGGGGTCAAGGGTTCAATGGTTCAGCGGTTCAATGGATGTTCATGTTTTTCAACCATGAACTTTGAACCGCGAACCGGCCGACCTTGAAATTTCAGCCGCTGCTGCCAAGGCTCCGCTCCCCCCCCCTTTGAGGGAGCCGCGTGAGAACGCACGCGTTCCCTCACGTGTGCAGCCAGCAGCGGACCTGGTGGCCGTCCCCGGCCGCTTTCAGCCGGGGGGCATCGCGCGAGCAGATCTCCATGACCTCCGGGCAGCGCGGGTGAAAGGCGCAGCCGGGCGGCAGGCGTGACGGGATGGGGACCACGCCCTTGATTTCGGTCAGCCGCTCCTTCTTCGTTTTGCGTCGGTCGATCCGCGGAATCGACTGCAGCAACCCGGCGGTGTAGGGGTGCAGCGGCGCCTCGAAGATGCGGATCACGTCCGCCTCTTCCACCACCTTGCCGGCGTACATCACGACCACCCGCGCCGCGCTTTGCGCGACGACCCCCAGGTCATGGGTGATCAAAATAATGGCGGTGGACAGTTCCGCCTTGAGGTCGCCCATCAAATCCAGAATCTGGGCCTGGATGGTGACATCGAGCGCGGTCGTGGGCTCGTCGGCGATGAGCAGCGCCGGGTTGCACGCCAGCGCCATGGCGATCATGGCCCGCTGGCGCATCCCGCCGCTCAACTGGTGGGGGTATTCGTGCAGCCGGCGCTCCGGCGCGGGGATGCCCACAAGCTTGAGCATCTCCAGGGATCGCTCCAGGGCATCCGGGAGGGAGAGTTTTTGGTGGAGCCGGACCGCCTCCGCGATCTGGTTGCCGATGGTGTAGACCGGGTTGAGGGAGGTCATCGGCTCCTGGAAAATCATGGAGATCCGGTTGCCGCGGATCTTGCGCATTTGATCGGCGGAAAGCTCCAGCAGGTTCCGCCCCTCGAGCAAAATCTCGCCGGCGGTGATCCGTCCCGGCGGCTCCGGGATGAGCCGCATGATGGAAAGGGCGGTCACGCTTTTGCCGCAGCCCGACTCGCCGACGATGCCGAGCGTTTCCCCCTTGTGCACCCGCAGGTCGACACCGTCGACTGCCGGCGAAACGCCTTCGTCGGAGAAAAAATGAGTTTTCAGCCCCTTGATTTCCAGCAGTACACCGCTGTTGTTTCCCACGGCCCGACACCCTGCCATCGGTTGCAGACGAGTTGCCCCTTGCGCTGACTATCGGCCGACTATCCTGATTCGCATGGGCTGTCAAGACGCGATTGGCCTCTGTGCGCTGCCGTCGGTGAGGCTCAAACCGCTCTGGCGGCAGCCTGGCGCCTTCATTCGATGCTTGACTCCGGCAGGTATTTCTGTCTTTTATGCATCGAAATTCGTTTTCGAGTACTAAGGTGGTGCTGCCCCCTGCGGTATGGGCGTGTTTCGTCCCTGAATGCATCCAAACGATCAAGGAGGTGGTTATGGCAAAAAGGGGAGTCCTGTTCTTGATGCTTGCCGCTGCCGTTCTGGGCCTCTGCGGCATCGCGAATGCCCAAAAGACCATTACCCTGGGGGTCTACCAGGAACCCGAAAACCTCAACACCTACATCGGCGTTCAAACCGTCATCACCTACGTCCACAAGCCTTTTTCCGAATACCTGATCGACGTCAACGAAAAAGGCGAGTATTTCCCGGTCCTCGCCGCGGAGGTCCCCACGCTGGAAAACGGCGGCGTGTCCAAGGACGGGCTGACGATCACCTACAAGCTCCGCAAGGGCGTGAAGTGGAGCGACGGGGCGCCGTTCACGTCCGCCGACGTGAAGTTCACCTGGGAGGCCGTCGTCAACCCCAAGAACCTGGTCAAAAGCAAGTCGGGCTACGACCTGATCCAGTCGGTGGAGACCCCCGACGAGCACACGGCCGTCGTCAAGTACAAGGAGTTTTACGCGCCCTTCCTCACCCGCTTTGCGCCCGTGCTGCCCAAGCATGTCCTGGGCAAGTTCGAGAACATCAACGACGCCCCCTACAATCGCATGCCGGTGGGCACAGGCCCCTTCATGGTGACCGAGTGGGCTTCCGGCAACTACATCGCCATGGCCAAGAACCCGCATTACCGCGATGCCGACAAGGTGAAGGTCGACAAGCTCTTCTTCAAAATCATCCCCAGCCGCGAAGTCGGCATCGCCCAGCTTCAAGCCGGCGACATCGATGGGGTTTGGGACCTGATCGAAACGCAGATCCCGATGATGGAGAACAACCCGGCGCTGGCCCTCTGCCTGTCCACCTCGCTCACCTCCGAGCGGCTGATTTTGAACCACAGCACGCCGGTGCCCCCCAACAACGGCAACCCGGATTTCCTCCACCCGATCCTGGGGGATTTGAAGGTGCGCCAGGCCATCGACTGCGCCATCGACCGCAAAGCGATCGTCGACAAGCTGCTCTTCGGCAAGGCACAGGCCGGGGCCTCGGAAATCGCTCACGGCTGGGCGGCCAACCGCGACCTCAAGCCGGTTGCCTACGATCCCGAGAAGGCCAAAAAACTCCTGGACGAGGCCGGCTGGAAAGCCGGTCCGGACGGCATCCGCCAGAAGGACGGCAAGAAGCTGCGGCTGAAGATCACCACGACCACGGGCAACAAGCTGCGGGAGATGGTGCAGCAGGTGCTG
>JALOPD010000585.1 GCA_025454075.1 Desulfobacterales bacterium
AACCGGAAGCTGACCGGAAGCGTCCTGGCCGGCGCCAACCTGAGCGCGCCGACGATGCAGATTCTAAACCGGTCCGGGCACGCCGATACCATACAGGAGAAACCGGCCGCGGCGATCGCCGCCATCCACCAGGGCCTGCCCACGGCGAGGGAGCCGGACCGGCTCTTCGCCCTGGCGGAGCTCTCCTTCCTGCAGGCGACCCGCACCGGCGATCGCTCCCATTACCTGGCCGCCGCCGTGTATGCCTATGGCTTCATCTTCCCGCAGGACGCACGCGACGCACCGGATTCTCTCGACCCGCGCCTGCGATCCGCCGTCGATCTCTACAACCGGGGCCTCGCTCAAGGGTTCACCGCAAAAGGAGAGGACCGGCATGTCGTTCTCGAAGCCGGCACCTACCGGCTGCCTTTCGGCGAGCTGGTCGTCGCCATCGACCCGGAAGAGTTCCGCTGGGGGCCGTTCCGCCTGCAGGATTTCGTGGCCGCCTCCGAGCTGGATGTGCGCGGCCTGAGGAACGACTACCGCTGGCCCGGGGTCGGCATGGCGCTGGTCGCGTCCCTCAAGCACGTCAAGGGCGAATACGCGCGCGATTTCGCCAGGGTTCCGTCTTCGCTGAAGGTCCCGGCGACCGCTTTCCTGCGCCTGGAGAATCTGGCGGAGGGACTGCGCAGCGGACGGGTAGCGGGCAAGCTGGCGCTTTACACCGCGCAGGAAGGCACGTCGGTCGAGGTCGACGGCTTCACGGCCCCGTTGGAGTACCGGCCGACGGCCGCCCTGGCCTATACGCTGGAAGGCTCCCAGGTCTACGACCTGGAGCTCAAGGGGCTGCTGTTCGGGGATCTGGCCCTGTTCAAGCAGAGCGCGCGGTTCAAGGACAATGTCTTCCTCATGACGCCCTACCGGCCGGGGCGGATTCCGGTGGTGTTCGTGCACGGCACGGCCTCCAGCCCGGCCCGCTGGGCGCAGATGCTCAATGAGATCATCAACGATCCGGAGCTGCGCAACCGCTACCAGATCTGGCTCTTTACCTACAACACCGGAAACCCCATCCTCTACTCGGCGGGAATTCTCGCCCAAGGCCTGCGCAACGTCGTCCAGGAACTGGACCCCGAGGGCAAGGACCCGGCGCTGCGGAAAATGGTGGTCATCGGCCACAGCCAGGGCGGAATGCTGACCAAACTGACTGCCGTCGATAGCGGCAGCCGTTTCTGGGATCAATCCTTCTCAGTTCCCATCGGCCAGCTGGAGCTGTCGCCCGAGGCGCTGGGTTTGCTGGAGCGCAGCCTCTTTTTAAAGCCGGTTCCCTGCGTACGGCGCGTCGTGTTCATTGCGACCCCCCATCGCGGCAGCTTCCTGGTCGGGGGGCGGATCAGCGAGCTTCTGCAGAAGGTGATTTATCTGCCCCTGACGGTGCTCAGCCCGCTGCAGGAGGTTCTTCAGCGCAGCCCCGAGGCGGTCGCCAACCGCTCCATTCAGGAGGCCATTCCGCGCAGCACGGACAACATGGACCCGGACAGCGCTTTCATCAAGACCTATGGCTCGATCCCCATCGCACCGGGGGTCGTTGTGCACTCCATCATCGCCGTGAAGAACCCCGAAGACCCCCGGGAAGAGTGGGCCGACGGGGTGGTGGCCTACAGCAGCGCCCATCTGGACGGCGTGGCATCCGAGCTGATCGTCCACTCCGGCCACTCCACCCAGGAGACAGGAGGTGCGCCGGATTCTCCTGGAAAACCTGAGGCAACCCTGAACGGGAAGAGGATAGGCTAATGGTGGAGGAGCCGGAGAGGTTCTACCGATACGGGGTAAACTCGATCAGGTGAAATTCGAATATCGAAATTCGAAACAAATCCGAAATCCGAATTTTCAAATGTTCGAAACCTGATGAACTCGTAAAAAGTAGGAATTTCCGTTTTCCTGTCATTCCGGCGTAGGCCGGAATCCAGTTGTTTCAACGTGTTATGGACCCCGGCGTCCGCCGGGGTGACGGCCTAAAAGACTTCTTATGAACTCATAACACCTGGAAGCCACAAATAAACCCCAATCCATCGTAAACCGAAGCGGCATCGCCGTGTGTTTGGGTGATTCGAATTTTTCGCAAAGCCAAGCCAGTCGAACGTTCAATCGCAAATCTTTAACGTGCAATCTCGCTAAAGGGCCTCTTGAGAGAGCCATGCGCAAAATAACAAAGCTGGTCGTCCTTCTGGTCTGCATACCTGTCGTCATCCTGATGACCGCCTGGGCTGCGCTGGCGATCTACTATTCGGATCTGGCCGGCGAGCCGCTGCGGCTCGGCCTGGCGTGCGGGTTCGCGCTCGCAGCGGCGCTTGCCTTTCTTCTCCTGCCCAACCGCAGAAGGACCCTGGTCGGCTTTCTGCTGGTCGTTGTCGGCATCGCGGCCTGGTGGCTGAGCATCCCGGCCTCCAACCAGCGCCTATGGCAGCCCGACGTGGCGCTGCTGCCCTATGCCAGCATCCAGGGGGACCTGGTCACCATCCACAACATCCGCAACCTGCACTACCGGACGGAGACGGACTACGCAGTGCGCCACTACGACAAGACCTTCGACCTCAGCCGGCTGGACGGCGCGGACCTGCTCGCCGTCTACTGGATGGGAGACGCCATCGCCCATGTCATGGTC
>JALOPD010000586.1 GCA_025454075.1 Desulfobacterales bacterium
CGAGATCGGCGATATTAAAATCGGCGACGTGCTCCACTTTTCCATTCAAGGGGTGAGCCTCAAGGCCGAGGTCGCCTCGATCCGCAGTCGCACCAAGTCTAGGCTCTACCCGTTTTTCTATTTCGTCTTTCCCGAGCAAACGCTGAGGGCAGCGCCGCAGACCTTCTTTGCCGCCCTGAGGGTGGCCGAGGATCAGGTGGGGGCTCTGGAAAACCGGATGGTGAGGCGCTTTCCCAACGCCAGCCCGATCAATGTCGGCCAGTCCGCAGCCGAACTGGGGCGGCTGATGGCCAAGCTCTCGCTGCTGGTCGCCTTCTTCGCCTCCTTTTCCCTCCTCGCGGGCGGCCTGATCCTGGTCGGCTCGATCCTCGCCACGCGGCTGGCGAGACTCGAGGAGGCGGTACACTACAAGATCCTCGGCGCCGATACCGCTTTCGTTCTCAAAGTCTTTTCGCTCGAAAACGTGGTTCTCGCCCTGCTCAGTTGCGGCGCGGCGGTACTGGTCGCGGAAGTCGGCAGTTGGGCCTTGTGTCGTCTGGTCCTCGACATCCTCTACCGACCCCACCCGCTCGCCGCCGTGTCGTTGCTGGCCGCTGTGGCGATTCTCGTGCTGGCGCTCGGGTTGATCACCTCGCTGTCGGTGATCGTCAAAAAGCCCGGCAGCTATCTCCGCGAACAATCTTGGTGAGGGCTTTATGAAGAGAGTGTCCGGTCTGATGGTGGCGGTTCTCCTCCTGCTCGGCGCCTGCCGTGACGAGCCGGGCCCTTCAACGTCCCAGGCGTCGGGGGGCGGAACGACGGCCGGGGTCATCGTTGCCATGGGTGACAGCCTCACCGCCGGCTACGGCGTGGCCATCGAGGAGAGTTACCCGGCCTTGCTCGAGAAGAAGCTGCGGGCGGCCGGCCACCCCTACCAGGTGATCAACGCCGGGGTCAGCGGTGAGACCAGCAGCGGCGCGCTGTCGCGCCTCGAGTGGGTGCTGACCATGAAGCCGGACATCGTCATCCTCGAGACCGGCGCCAACGACGGCCTGCGCGGCATCGACCCCCAGGTGGCCGAGGACAATATCCGCAAGATGATGACAACCCTCAAAGAGCGGGGGATCACCGTGGTCCTGGCCGGGATGAGGATGGTTCGCAACCTCGGTCCGAACTACGTCGCTCGCTTCAACGACATCTACCCGAAACTGGCCGGGGAAAGCGACGTCATCTTCATGCCCTTCTTTCTCGAGGGCGTGGCGATGGTCCGCCAGCTCAACCAGGAGGACGGCATCCATCCCAATCCGGCCGGCTACGGGAAGATTGTCGAAAATCTCTTCCCGTATGTGGTGCGGGCGATAGAAAAGCGCGGCGGCCGGCCTGCGAAGGTGAGCCCATAATGGTGGAGGCGCAGAAGGTGAAATGAGCGAGCCGACACCCCGTTTCCGGCAGATCTTTTTCGAAGTTTTCGAATCGCTCCCCAGACAGGGGCCGGGCAGCCGAGCCTGTGCCGCCAAGGCGCTCGCCCTCTGTCACGACCTGCCGCCCGCACCCGCAGTGCTCGATCTGGGCTGCGGCGTCGGCGGGCAGACGATCCATCTCGCCGAACTCACATCCGGCTCCATCGTGGCACTGGACAGCCATGCGCCGAGCATCAAACGATTGCGCGCGACGGTCGCTGCTCGAGGGCTCGCTGAGCGCATTCGACCGGTGGTCGGCCGACCTCGTCTGGTCCGAGGGAGCGCTTTACAACATCGGCATCGAGAATGCCCTGCGGATCTGCCACGGCCTCCTCCGCCCCGGCGGCTACCTCGCCTTCACCGATGCCGTCTGGCGCAAGGAGAACCCGCCGCCCGAGGTCAAAGCGAGCTTCGAGGACGACTATCCGACCATGGGCCGGGTTCCGGACGTCCTGGCCGCAATCGCGCGACGCGGTTTCTCACTCATCGACCACTTCAGCCTTCCGGATGCGGCGTGGTGGGATGATTTCTATGCACCAATGCAGCAGCACATCGAGGATCTCCGCTGCAGATACGCCGACGACGGCGAAGCGCTCGCCGTGCTGGATCAACTCGCGCAGGAACCCGCGATGCACCGGAGACACTCCGACTACTATGCCTATGAGTTCTTCGTGGTGCGCCGGAAGCGGTGACTGCGCCTTGACTTTTGTCCAGGACGCTGTGCGGGCTGCGGCGGCACAGCGATTTCAATTTGCTGTTGCAGCGGTTCTCGGGCCGGGGTATCATCCGACCCATCCCCTCTCACCTCCCGAATCGGCCTTGATCGGCATACCCTTCTGTTTGCAGTGCGGCACGACCTGTTCCCGAAACCCGGGAAGGCGCCGGCCGGAAACGCTCCGGCGGGGCGATGATCACTCACAGAAAGGAGGATGTCATGGCAGCAGAAAGTGTCTACAAGGTCATCGAGCTAGTCGGAACGAGCACGAAATCCTGGGAGGACGCGGCCAAGGTCGCCGTGGAAACCGCGTCGAAGAGCCTCAAAGACCTGCGCGTTGCCGAGATCACCAAGCTGGATATGAAGGTCGAAAAGGGCGCCGTGGTGAGCTACCGGGCCCGGGTGAGCCTCTCGTTCAAGTACAAGAGAGACTAGCGCTTACCATTGAGCCCGAAGGCGCGGGAGAGTGCCTTCGGGCTCCCGTGTCTATTCCCCCCTTGGATTGTGCCCCCGCACGTTGTGCGCCTTCCATTCGAGGAGCGGCTGAGATCGTATGCGCTGCTGAAGAGATGCGTCGGCGGTCAAGAGGGTGGGGTCGATCTCCTTCAGCGCAAAGC
>JALOPD010000001.1 GCA_025454075.1 Desulfobacterales bacterium
CCTGAACCCCTACCTGTTCGAGATGGCGAACATCCGCAACCAGGACTCCTGGGTGCACGCCAACGACCACGAGGCGGCCACCCGCAAGGCCAAGGACCTGGTGCGGATGTCCGCCGCCCGCGCCGCCACGCTGAAGATGCTGAAAAGCAAGACCGTGCCGATCAACAAGCGGGCCCTGGTCATCGGCGGCGGCATCGCCGGCATGAACGCCGCGCTGGGCCTCGCCCGGCAGGGGTTCCCGGTGGTGGTCGTCGAAAAGGAGGCCGAACTGGGCGGCTTTGCCCGGCGGCTGCACCACACCATCGAGGGCGCGGACATCCAGGCCTACCTGAAGCAGCTCGCCGGTGAAGTGGCCGGGCATGCGAAGATCCGGGTCCTGACGGGCGCCACGATCACGGCCTTCGAGGGGTTCAAGGGCAACTTCGCCACGACCGTCGCCTGGGGCCCGAGCGGCCAGACCGAGAAGATCGAGCACGGCGTCATCATCGTGGCTACGGGGGCCACCGAGTACCGGCCCACGGAGTACCTCTACGGGCAGGACCCCCGCGTCCTGACGCAGGTGGAGTTCGGCGACCTGCTGGATAAAAACGGCGCGGCGGACCTGCAGAGCGTCGTCATGATCCAGTGCGTCGGCTCGCGCAACGAGCGGAACGTGAACTGCTCGCGGATCTGCTGCCAGAACGCGGTCAAGAACGCCCTGCTGCTCAAAAAGAAGAACCCCGAGGCCCAGGTGTATGTCCTTTACCGCGACATGCGCACCTACGGGCTGATGGAGGATTACTACACCGAGGCGCGCAAGCAGGGCGTCATCTTCATCCGCTTCGAGCCCGAGGCGGCGCCCCAGGCGTGCTGCAGCGGGAGATCGAGATCCTGGCCGACCGGCTGGTGCTGAGCGCCGGCGTGGCCGCGGCCGACACGGCCGAGGTCAGCGGGCTGATGAAGTTCAACCGCAACCCGGAGGGCTTCTTCATCGAGGCCCACGTGAAGCTGCGGCCGGTGGACATGCCGAGCGAGGGCGTCTACCTCTGCGGCACGGCCCACGGCCCCAAGCTGATCTCCGAGACCATCGCCCAGGCCCAGGCGGCGGCGGCGCGCGCCTCGACCCTGCTCTCGAAGGACTCGATCAAGCTGTCCGCCATCACGGCCAAGGTCGACCCCGAGCACTGTGTCAAGTGCCTGACCTGCGTGCGCTCCTGCCCCTTCGGCGTGCCGCAGTTCAACGATGCCACCAAGGTGGTCGAGATCAACGAGGCGCTGTGCCACGGCTGCGGGGTGTGCACGGCGGTCTGCCCGCGGCAGACCATCAACCTGAGCTTCTACGAGGATGAGCAGATCGTGTGCAAGATCGACGCGCTGCTGAATGAGGAGGTGGCCTGATGCCCGACTTCGAACCCACCATCATCGCCTTCTGCTGCGAATATTGAGGGTACTCGGCCGCGGACCTGGCAGGTTCGATGCGACTGAGCTACCCCTCCAACGTGAAAATCATCCTGGTGCCCTGCACCGGCAAGGTGGACGTGGTCCACATGCTGAAGGCGATCCAGAAGGGGGCCGACGGCGTCTACTGCGTGGGCTGTCTGGAGGGGGCGTGCCACTACAACGAGGGCAACCTGCGCTGCCGGGAGCGGGTCAACCACGTGCGCTCCCTGCTGCAGGAGATCGGCCTGGAGCCCGAGCGCGTGAGGATGTACAACCTGTCCTCCGGCGAGGCGCCCACGTTCGTGGCTTACGCCAAGGAGATGACGGAGAACATTCTGAAGCTCGGACCGAATCCGTTGAAAAAGAAGTCCGCGGCGTAGGGAGTGGTGTTGAGTTTTTGGTGTTTGGGCATCTGGGGTTGGGGGATCAACCTCGAATCTCAAATCTCAGATCTCAAATTTCAAATTTGACGTCCTGGAGGCAACATGATCGTAGCCAAGCGCAAACCGTTCGATGAAATCATGGACCTGATCAAGGACCACAAGAAGGTGTTGCTGGTGGGCTGCGGCACCTGTGTCGCCGTCTGCCTGGCCGGCGGCGAGAAGGAGGTGGCGGTGCTGGCCACCGAGCTCGACATGGCCCGCAAGCTCAAAGGCAACCCCCTGGAGCTTGAAACCACCACCCTGGAGCGCCAGTGCGACCGTGAATACCTGGCCCAGCTCGACCATCGGGCGGGGGAGTTCGACGCCATGGTCTCCCTGGCCTGCGGGGTCGGGATCCAGTTCCTGGCGGAGCGGTTCCCGAACAAGCCGGTCTACCCGGGGGTGGACACCTGCGGGCTGGCGGTGAACCAGGATGTCGGCTGGTACGAGGAGCGCTGCCGCTCCTGCGGCCGGTGCGTGCTGGGATTGACCGGCGGCATCTGCCCGGTCACCATGTGCGCCAAGGGCCTCTACAACGGGCCCTGCGGGGGCACCAACAAGGGCAACTGCGAGATCAGCGCGGATCAGCCCTGCGCCTGGAACGCGATCTACGACCGGCTGAAAGCCCAGGGCCGGCTGGACTGCATCCTGGAGCTGACGCTGCCCCAGGAATGGAAGGACACCACGCCGCGGACGCTGATCCAGCCCGGCTACAAGAAGCCGGAAAAAGCCAAGGCCTGACACCGGATCGTTTTCAATCAACCTCGTTGGAAGGGTGCGCATTATGAAATCGGGAAGCAATCTGGAAAAAGTTCTGAGAGCCGGACACTTCGCCTTCACCGGCGAACTCGGCCCCCCGCGCGGCGCTCACGCGGAGGAGGTCCGCAAGAAGGCGGCCCACCTCAAGGGGAAAGTGGATTCCGTGAACATCACCGACAACCAGACCGCCGTGGTGCGCATGGCGAGCTGGGCCGCCTCCTTGCTCCTCATCCAGGAGGGGCTGGAGCCCAACTTCCAGATGGTCTGCCGCGACCGGAACCGCCTGGCCATGCAGGCCGACATCCTCGGGGCCTCCGCCTTGGGCATCCGCAACATGCTCTGCCTGTCCGGCGACCACTGCCAGTTCGGCGACCACCCCACGGCCAAGGGCGTTTTCGACATCGACTCCATGCAGCTGATCAGCATGGTGCGGCAGATGCGCGACGAGGGCAAGTTCCTGAGCGGGACCGAGGTGGATGGAAAGCCCCAGATTTTCATCGGGGCGGCCTCCAACCCCTTTGCGGACCCCTTCGAGTGGCGCGTTCACCGGCTGGCCAAGAAGGTCAAGGCCGGTGTCGATTTCATCCAGACCCAGTGCATCTACAACATGCCCAAATTCCGCGAGTTCATCCGCCAGGCGAACGACATGGGGTTGACCGAAAAGGTGTTCATCCTGGCCGGCATCACCCCGATGAAGAGCCTCGGTATGGCCAAGTACATGAAGGCCAAGGTGCCGGGCATGGATGTCCCGGATGAAATCATCACTCGTCTGCAAGGGGTGGCGCGCGACAAGCAGGCGGAAGAGGGCATCAAGATCACCCTGGAGCAGATCGCGGAGCTCAAGGAGATGAAGGGCGTTGCGGGCGTGCATCTGATGGCGATCGAATGGGAGCACCGCGTGCCCGAAATCGCCGAGCGGGCCGGGATGCTGCCGCGGCCGCAGGTATAGGTGCAGGGAAGATCGACCTGCCAAATACGAAGCCCACTTCAAGAAGTCTGAATTTCAGGGCACCAGGCGAAGAACCCGCGGGCTGAAGCCCTGGAAGATTGCCAACGCAAAAACCCTCGTCGATCTGAGAAGGTCGGTCGGGGGTTTTTTTATTGCCCAACTAATGAATACTAATTCATTAGTTTTTATATTGGACAAATTGGCCGCCTGAATATCTTTAAAACTTAAAAATAATGTTATCATTGTATAAAATAAGGTAAAAACATTCTAATTTAATCTTGACAGCGTTGTTTTAGGCTGGTAAATAAATGAATGAACATTCATGCATGAGCCTGGAATCTCGATGGACCCAAGCGACCTCAAAGACAAGAATTCCAAGTATCATCGAATTCTTGAGGCGGCGGTCAAGGTGTTTGCCCGCCATGGTTTTCGCCAGTCCACCGTCGCGCAGATCGCCAAGGAAGCCGGCGTGGCGGATGGGACCATCTACCTTTACTTCAAGAACAAAGACGACATCCTGGTCCAATTCTTCAGCTCCAAAGCCAAGCAGGTGTTCGACTGTTTCCGCGCGGAGGTCGGCCGCGGGGCGAGCAGCGCCGAGAAGCTTCGCAATCTGGTCCGCGTGCATCTGGGCGAGTTCCAGCGCGATCCCGACATGGCGGTCGTGTACCAGATCGAGACCCACCAGAGCAGCCGCCTGGCCGAGGATCAGATCCGGGAGATGGCCAAGATGTACCAGGACATCCTTGCGGAGATCGTCGAGCAGGGCCAGCAGGAGGGCGCCATCCGCAAGGACCTTTACGTGGGTCTGGTGAAGCGCTTTATTCTCGGGGCGGTGGAGGAGACCATCGGCACCTGGCTGCACTCCGGCCGCAGCTACGATTTGGCCTCCATGGCCGACCCGCTGGTCGACCTGTTCATGCGCGGTATCGGGATTCCGGAAAAACCGGATTTGAAACTTCAGGGGAAACCATAGAACGAGGAGGTTGCACCCATGGCGCAGCTGATTGCCGACCGCAGGGATGTCGATTTTGTTTTGCACGAGCAACTGAAGGTCGAGGAACTCGCCCGGCACGAGCGCTTTGCCGAGTTCAACCGCAAGGCGGTGGACCTCATCATCTCCGAGGCCCGCAACCTCGCCATCAAGGAGATCCTGCCGACGCGGCAGGACGGAGACCGGCAGGGGGCCCGCTTCGACGGCGGCAAGGTCCTCGTGCCCGAATCCTTCCACAAGGCCTGGAAGGCCTACATCGAGGGCGAATGGCTGGCCATGACCGAGGACCCCGATTGGGGGGGGCAGGGCATGCCGCGGGCGGTGGCCATGGCCGCCGCCGACTACTTGAACGGCGCCAACTTCGCCTTCATGATGTACGCCGGCCTCACCCACGGCGCCGGCAAGCTCGTGGAAAGCTTCGGCACCGAAAAACTGAAAAAGCTGTTTCTAAAAAAAATGTACACGGGCCAATGGACCGGCACCATGCTGCTGACCGAGCCCGAGGCGGGCTCCGACGTGGGCGCCCTCACCACGTCGGCCGTTAAAAACCCCGACGGCACCTACTCCATCACGGGCAACAAGATCTTCATCTCCTCGGGCGAGCACGACCTGGCCGAGAACATCATCCACCCCGTGCTGGCGCGGGTCGACGGCGCCCCGGCGGGAACTGCGGGGATCTCGCTGTTCCTGGTGCCGAAGATCTGGGTGAACGACGACGGCAGCCTCGGGGAGCCCAACGACATCGTCTGCACGGGGATCGAGGAAAAGATGGGCATCCACGGCAACGCCACCTGCTCGATGGCCCTCGGCAGCAAGGGCCGCTGCCGCGGGATGCTGCTGGGCGAGGAGAACAAGGGCATGCGGGCGATGTTCCTCATGATGAACGAAGCCCGGCTGCTGGTGGGCTCCCAGGGGCTCGCCTGCGCCAGCCCGGCCTACATGTACGCCCTCGCCTACGCGCGCGAACGCGTCCACTGGAGGACTGCCTGCACACGGCCGCCGACCCGGATGCCAAGGCCAAGTACCAGGGCATGATCGATTTTCTGATCCCGATCGCCAAGGGGTACGTCACCGATCGCTCCTGCGAGGTCTGCAACCTGGGCATCCAGGTTTACGGCGGCTACGGCTACATCCGCGAATACCCCATGGAGCAGCTGCTGCGCGACTGCCGGATCACCCCCATCTACGAGGGCACCAACGGCATCCAGGCCATGGACCTCCTGGGCCGCAAGCTCGGCCAGAACAAGGGCCGGCCCATCATGGACCTGCTCGGCGAGATCCAGGCCGCCCTGGCCGCCGCCAAGGCCGTCCCGCGCACCGCGCCCTTCGCTGAAACGGTGGAGGGGATGCTGAACAAGCTGGGGGAGGTCGCCATGCACATGGGTGCGGCGGCCATGTCGGACAAGGTGCTCACGGCCTTTGCCTTTGCCCACCCCTTCCTGGAGGTCTGCGGGGACGTGGTCATGGCATGGATGCTGCTGTGGCGCGCCCGGATCGCCGCGGAAAAACTGGCCGCCGGCGCCAAGGAGAAAGACGCGCTCTTTTACGAGGGCCAGCTCAAGAGCATCGAATTTTTCGCGAGCACGATCCTGCCGGTGACCTTCGGCAAGATGAAAGCCATCCTGGCCGGCAACACGGCCATGGTGGACATCCACGAGGATTCGTTCGGCGGGAAGTAGGCGCGGCACCGGCGGCCGGCGGATCCGTGAAAAAGGGTTCTCTGGCATTGTCCTGAACGGTCGTTCATGCTATAGGCAAAAACTCAGGGGTCATCGGCCTGACCGGGATTCTCATGTAGACCGCCGGCCGGGTATCCCGTAACTTAGAACGGACCGGCTGACGGGCCGACCTGCGATCTCACATTGAATTTAAATAAGGAGAGCTATGCAACCGGCTCTGATTTCCCCTGCGACCGCCTTGCTCCTCGGTGTCCCCGCCAAGATCTTTTACATCCTCATCCCCCTCATCGGCATCGGGGTTTTTGCCTACATCATGAAGCGCCGCATCGAGCCGCTGCTGAAGGCCGCGCCGGACCAGCGCTTCAACCGCTATGCCGAGCGGGTTCGGGCGGTCCTTAAGATCTGGCTCGCCCAGTGGCGGCACCCCCGGTATCTGCTGGCCGGGGTTCTGCACATCATCGTCTTCTTCGGGTTTCTGACGCTGGCCGCCCGTTCGACCCAACTGGTGATCCTCGGGTTCATCGACGGGTTCACCCTGCCGGGCTTCGGAGGCGCCTTCGGGCATTTCTACAACGCGGTCAAGGACTATGCCGGCACGGCGGTCTTCATCTGTGCCGTCATCCTGGCCGTGCGCCGGCTGGCTTTCAAGCCCGCGCGCTACGACGTCCCCGAGCGCTACGGCAAGGACCACACGCCCGAGGCGATCCTGGTGCTGGGGCTCATCTGCACGCTGCTCGTCAGCGAAAGCCTGTTCGACGCCAGCCTGGTCGCGGCGCAGGCCGCCGCGGGGCAACCCACTCACTGGCTGCCCCCGCTGACCCTCGGCTGGTTTTTCCGGCACCTGCTCGGCGGGGTTTCGACGGGGGCGCTGCAGGGCATTCATCTCGCTTCCTACACGATCCACGACCTGGCCTTTTTCTTCTTTCTGTGCTTCCTGCCCATGGGCAAGCACTTTCACGTGATCACCTCGATCTTCAACGTGTTCTTCATGCGCCTGGACTACGGCAACGTGAAGCCCGTCCGGCACGGCGTGGACGAGAGCAAGCTCGACGAGCTCAAATCCTTCGGCGTCAAGAAGTTCGAGGACTTCACCTGGAAGCACATGCTGGACTTCTATTCCTGCGCCGACTGCGGCCGCTGCTCGGACCGCTGCCCGGCCAACCGCGTCAAGCGGCCGCTGTCGCCCCGGTTCATCTCCATCAAGGCGCGGGACTGCTGCTTCAAGCGGTACCCGCTCTGGGGCCGAACGCCGGAGGAGTCCAAGGCCCTGATCGGCGGCATCTACAGCGAGGACGAGATCTGGTCCTGCACCACCTGCGGGGCCTGCGAGCAGGAATGCCCGCTCGGGATCGAGTATATCGACAAGATGGTCGATCTGCGCCGCGGCATGGTGGACGAGGGCATGGTGCCCCAGTCGCTGCAGAAACCGCTCAGCGCGCTTGAAAAACGCGGCAACCCCTGGGGCAAGATGGAGAAAAAGCGCGTCGACTGGGTCGCGGGGGTGGGGGAGGGCTGCCGGGTGAAGCTCTTCGAAAAGGGCGAGGCGGCGGAGACCCTCTACTTCGTCGACAGCATCACCTCCTACGACGATCGCATGCAGAAGGTCGCCCAGGCCACGGCCCGCATCCTGTGCGCGGCCGGGGTCGACTTCGGCGTGCTCGGCAAGGACGAGAAGGACAGCGGCCACGAGGTGCGGCGCTTCGGCGAGGAGATGCTCTTCCAGAGCCTCAAGGAGCAGAACACCGAGGCCATCCGCGCCGCCGAGGTCAAGCGCATCGTGACCGCCGACCCGCACGCCTACAACGCCCTCAAGAAGGACTACCGCGGGCTGCCGCCGGTCCAGCACATCAGCGAGGTCGTCGTGGATTCGGTGCGCAGCGGCCGGCTCAAGCTCGCGCCGGGGGATAACGGGTCCAAAACCTACGTCTATCACGACCCCTGCTACCTCGGTCGCCACAACGCGCTCTACGACACGCCGCGCCGGGCCATCGACGCCATCCCGGGAATCCGCCGCGCCGAGATGGCCGGCGACTGCCGCGACCGCTCGTTTTGCTGCGGCGGGGGGGGCTTGATGCTGTTCTACGAGCCCGAGGAGGAACAGCGCATGGGGGTCGTGCGGGTGCAGATGGCCAGGGAGGCCGGCGCGGACGTCGTGGTCACGGCCTGCCCGTTCTGCCTGGTCAACATCGAGGACGCCATCAAGGTGGCGGGGCTCGAAGGAAAAATGGAAGTCGTCGATCTGTGCGAGTTGATCGACCGGCACATCCAACGGTGATGGTTTCGTAACTAGTCCAACCAAGGGAGGGGCGTGATGGAGATTCTGGTATGCGTCAAGCGAGTCCCCGACTCGGCCGAGAACGAGATCGAGGTCAAGGGCGACGGATCGGACATCAAACGCGACGATCTGGTCTACTCGGTGAACGAGTGGGACAACTACGCCGTCGAGGAGGCGATCCAGATCGTCGACCGCGTCGGCGGCTCGGTGACGGTGGCGACCATCGGCGGCGAGGACTCCGAGGAGGTGGTGCGGCGCGAGATGGCGATGGGCGCCAACAACGGCCTGATGCTGGTGGACCCGGCCTTCGAGGGCTCCGACGGCAGGGGCATTGCCACGATCCTGAAAGCGGCGGTGCAGAAGGGCAACTACGACCTGGTGCTCTGCGGCGCCCAGGCCGACGACGGCGCGGCCCAGGTGGGCGGCATGCTCGCCGCCCTGCTGGACTGGCCCTATGCGTCGCTCGTGAACAAGATCGAGGTCGGGGACGGCAAGACGATCAAGATCGGCCGCGAGATCGAAGGCGGCAACCAGGAGATCAGCGAGATCGAACGGCCCTGCGTGCTCTCGATCCAGACCGGCATCAACGAGCCGCGCTACGTCGGCATCCGCGGCATCCGCAAGGTGGCCTCGGTGGAGATCCCCGTCTGGAACGCGGCGGCCCTCGGGGTGGACGCCGCTGCGGTCGGACGGACGGGCGCGCGCGTGAAGCGCCTGGACTACTTCGTGCCGCCGGCCGGGGCCGGGGCCGAGATGCTGCAGGGCAGCACCGATGAGATGGCCGCCCAGTTGATCGATCTTTTGAAAGCCAAAGGAGGGCTCAAGTGATGGCCGCGCAGGTATTCGCCTTCATGCTTCACAAGGACGGCCAAGCGGACGACTCGGCCTTGGAGCTGGTTGCCGCCGCCAAAAAGATATTTCCCGACGCCTCCCCCGTCGCCGTCGTGACCGGCGCCGGGGCGGGGCTGGAGGCCGTGTGCCGGGAGGCCGCCGCTTCCTACCAGGAGGTCTGGAAGTTCGCGAACGATGCGCTGGCGTATCCCAACGCCGAGGTCATCCGGCCCCTGCTGCACAAGGTGCTGCCCAAGGGGTGCGTGCTGCTGCTGCCGCATACCACCTTCGGGATGGACCTGGGGCCGGGTCTGGCGATCAAGATGGACGCGGCCTTCGTGCCGGACGTGGTGGCGTTTGACGGCCTGGACGGCACCACCCTCAAGGCGGTGCGCCAGGAGTTCAACGGCCAGGCCAGCACGCATGTGGCCTGCGACATCTCCAAGGGAGCGGTGCTCAGCCTGCGCTCCGGTTGTTTTGCGCCGGAGGAGTCCAGGTCCGCGGCCGGTCAGGTGGTGGACAAGTCCGCCGAGGCCGGGGGGCTCTCCGCCCGCCGGCGTTTCGTAGAAGTGGTCCAGGCCGAGATCGGCGACGTCGACATCACCAAGGAAGACGTCCTGGTGTCGGTCGGACGCGGCTTCGGCGACAAGGAGAACCTGCCGATCGCCGAGGACCTCGCCAAGTCGATGGGCGCGGTGGTCTCCTGCTCGCGGCCGGTCGTGGACGCCAAGTGGCTGGACAAGGGGCGGCAGGTCGGGACCTCGGGCAAGACCGTGAAGCCCAAGGTCTACCTGGCGCTCGGCATCAGCGGGTCCTTCCAGCACATGGGCGGCCTCAAGGGCAACCCCTTCATCGTCGCCGTGAACAAGAACCCCAAGGCGCCCATCTTCCAGGTGGCCAACGTGGGGGTGGTGGCCGACGTGCTGGAGTTCGTGCCCGAACTGACGGAGAAAATCAAGGAAGCCAAATAAAAAATGGGTTCAAGGGGACAAGAACGAAAGGGGGCGATCGAAACGCGGACCGTGTCCGATGCCCCCGCGTCCGATCCGCTGCGCCCTTGAACCCATTTTTGAACGAGGAGGTCGCGTGAAGAAAAAAATCTCGACGGATAAGGCGCCTCAGGCCATCGGGCCCTATTCCCAGGCGATCCAGCTGGGCAGCCTTCTGTTCGTTTCGGGGCAGATACCGATTGATCCCAAGACCGCCAACCTGGTGCCGGGCGACATCGAGGCCCAGACGAGGCAGGTGATGGAGAACCTCAAGGCCATCGTTACGGCCGCCGGCATGACGCTGGCCGATGCGCTCAAGGCCACCTGCTTTCTCAAGAACATGGGCGATTTCGCGAAGTTCAACGGCATTTACGCCGGTTATTTCGGCGACACCCCCCCGGCGAGGGAAACGGTGGAAGTGGCGCGGCTGCCGCGGGACGTGCTGGTGGAGGTGTCGCTGATCTGCGGGACATAGGTCGCCTTGTCATTCCGCCCTTTTGAGGGTAACATGATGTGAGCGTCAACCGACCTCAGCGGGCCTCATCGGCGGACTTGGAGCTTGAATGCGGATTGTCACGCGACCGGACTTCGACGGGGTCGTCTGCGCCGTCCTGATCTCGGATGCCCTGGAGATCCGGCAGCCGGTCCACTGGGTTGAGCCGAACGAGTTCAACAAGGGCACGGCCGGCATCCAGCCCGGCGACATCATCGCCAATCTCCCCTACGATCCGCGCTGCGACACCTGGTTCGACCACCACTCCACGAACACGCCGCGCGGGCCCTACAAAGGCTTATTTCGCAACACCCCTTCCGCCGCCCGCAATGTCTTCGACTATTTCCACGGGCGCTTCCGACGCGACTACGACGAGCTGGTGTACTGGGCGGATCGCATCGACTCGGCCGATTTCACCCAGGACGAGGTTCGGCGCCCCGAAAAGTACGACTACGTGCTGCTGTCCATGACGGTGTCGGGGGAACACGGCAAGGAAGAAGGCTATTGGAACAAGCTGGTGCGTCTGCTGCGGGAAGCGGACGTCAAGCAGGTCATGGCCGAGCCGGACGTCGCGGCACGCTGCCGGCAAGTCATCAAGGAAAACAGCGCGTACGCCGACTGGCTCAGGAAATACACGCGGGTCGAGGGGCAGGTGGCCATCACGGACTTCCGCACCCTGGGAAGACCGCCTTCCGGGAACCGGTTCCTCTCCTACTGCCTTTTCCCTGAGACCGTCGTCAGCGTCCGCATCCGTTTCGAAGACCGCAAGCAGCAGACCGTTGTGGTCAACATCGGCCACAGCATCTTCAACCCCCGCTGCAACGTCCACGTCGGCAGGCTGCTGGCCGGGTTCGAAGGCGGCGGCCACCGCGGCGCCGCCTCCACCCGGTTCCCGGCGGCCAAGGCCGACAGCTATCTCCCTCGGATCATAAGCGCACTGGTGAAGAATCAACCGAACCAGGACCAGGGTCCGCCCGGCTGAACGCGTCCAGTGCGGACGCTCTAAGGCAGGCCATGCAACCGATGTCGTCCCGGAAGATCGGTCCGGCCCAGCGGCGGCAATTCGATCGACCTTTCCGCCTCACCCCGGCATCCAACCAACCGCCGGAAGGATTTTATGAGCCGCTTAGAAAAGCGGCCTATATATGCCACCATGTAGCATTTATACGTATTCAAAAAAACCCTCTTGCTATTCAAGATCAGCAAAAATATAATTCCACCCAACGTCTGTCTTCCCCCCGGATCCCAAGGCACCCCTCCTCTTGAATAGCGATCCGGGCCCTCTCCTCCTCTTGGCCTCTCATTTTAGATTCACTTCCATCGGTTGGGCTATTATCATTTACCAACAAGGAGGTGCAAGAATGGGGGCTATGCAGCCGAAAGATCATCGGTTGAGTTCTCCGAGGAAGTAATCGTCTATTCTAACTCCGGCAATTAAATAGCCGAGGTTTGACAGACAGCCTATCCGCGACACCAGAAAGGAGGATATGGTTATGACCTCCACCCTCACCCGCAGAAAATTCATTGGGATGGGGCTATCGCTTGGTTTCGGGTTATCTACCGGGAGCTGCCTCAGCCTACATGATTATTCGGCTTCACAGAAGGCAACCGTAGCTGTTATTGCCGATGCCTACGCCACGTATCCTTCCAAAAGCGACCCCGGGTTCTGCCTCTATGTGGAAGCGGTTAGAAATGGGCAGCCAAGCGGCCTTCTTTTTGATTGTGGGATCGATGGTTCCCAACTTCTGCAGACCCTCCACAGGTGCGGGATAAGCCCAGCTGCCATTAACGCTGTCGTGTTAAGTCATGGGTACGCTGACCATGCGAAGGGAAGTCTGTCTATTTTAGAATTTTTGAATCGGTTTGAAGCTAAAATTCCGGTCTATGTGTCAACGGGAGTCTTCGGCGATCAAGACCTTCTGGGGCGTTTGGCTCAATACCGGGTCAAGCGCATCGCGCAAAAAACCGAGGTCGTGCCGGGCATCTTTGCAACCGGGCCGCTTCCCGGTACAGATTCCGGGTGGGCCGGATACGATGACGATGTCGATGAACAGGCAATCTTTTTGCATTTGAACCGCAAGGGGTTGATCGTTATCTCGGCTTGTTCTCATCGTGGTCTTGAAAGCGCCATTGATACTGCCATCCGTCAATCCGGGATCAAGCAGGTTCACGCGGTCATCGGCGGCACCCATCATGAAAGAGCCCCCGCACGTATCGTAAACGAAACGATCGCCCACCTTCGATCGGTTGGGCTGAAACGGGTCGTGCCCATGCACTGTGCCAGCATGGAATCCATCGCTTCCGTTCGAAGTGCGCTTCCTGACAAATTCCCGTCTTACCAGAGAGAGGGACGCTACCAAGTCGACAGTCGAATGGTTTTTGCCTGAGGTTTCATTCGCCTAAGTTAAAGGGTGGCATCTTGTGCGTGGTTCATGCATGGTTGTTGGGGGGTAGTATCGCCATGCGGCATGCGGAGCGGCATGTCTCTGAAAACGGCACTGAAGCGCTGTGCAGGGAGTGAACGTCGGAGATCGCCATGAAGCACAGAGAAATCGCCTTGAGCATCCTTCTCGCCTTCGCCATCCTTGCGGAGCAGCCCGCCACCAATGCGCAACAGACGGGGAAGGTCTATCGTATCGGGTATCTCGGAATAACGACGAGCGGTTTTGAAACCGACCCCCGCCACTGCCCAATCGAGGGCAGTCCTAACTGGCAGGCATTCATAGGGGGGGTGCGGGATCGTGGGTATATCCCGGGCCAGAACCTGGCCTTCGATTGCCGGTGGACGGAAGATCAAGACGATCGAGCCGCACCGCTTGCGGCGGAGCTCGTAAGCCTCAAGCCCGACCTCCTGGTTGTCAATGGTACTTACCTGGTCCGGGCGGCCAAGCGGGCCACCAGCACGATCCCTATCATCATGTACGGGGTCATTGACCCCGTCGGGCGCGGGCTGGTCTCCAGTCTGGCCCACCCAGGAGGGAACGTAACAGGGTTGTCGGACTCGC
Source organism: Desulfobacterales bacterium (assembly GCA_025454075.1). Next base: position 13,816 of record JALOPD010000001.1, read on the forward strand.
TCGCTGAGATGGAGGGAAAACGTCTCCAGTTTCTTAAGGAGATCGCACCTAACGTCTCCCGCGTGGCCGTTTTCAATCGTTCGAATCGATCTGAAATTTGGAGGCGGTACTTGGACGCTTCGGCGCAGGCGCTCGGCCTAACGCTGCAAGATTATTACGTCAAAGGCCCCGAGGAGTTCGTAAATGCATTTGCCGCGATGACCAGGGCGGGGGAAGAAGCGCTTTATGTGGTTCCGACGGGCCTCTGGGAAATGGGTGACAGCCCGCAACGGATGGTCGAGTTCGCCGCACAGAGCCGGCTGCCCGCCACTTACCAAAATAGACGGTTTGTCGAAGCCGGGGGCCTCATGTCGTATTGCGTGGACGAGCCTGCCATCCGACGGCGCATCGGCATTTACGTTGACAAGATCCTGAACGGGGCCAATCCGGGCGATCTCCCGGTAGAGCAGCCGAACTCGTTCAAGCTGATCATCAATCTCAAAACCGCCACCGCCCTCGGGCTGACCATTCCCCATACGCTCCTCATCCTGGCGGACGAGGTGATACAGTGATCGTTAGGAGCGCAGCGTGATGAGAGTTCGGCGCACGCTTTTCCGAAAATACGTTTTCGTTTTCGTAACGGTCATCGGCAGCATGCTGATCTTCCGGGGCCTTATCGAACTGTACATCTCCTATCGGGACAACAGGGCCACCATCGTGCGCCTCCAAAAGGAGAAAGCGGCAACCGCAGCGCTTCGCATCGAGCATTTCATTCGCGAGATCCAGGGGCAGATCCGGTGGGTGTCGCATCCCATCTTCATGGCGCAGGAGCAGGCGGCTGAGCAGCGCCGATTGGATTTCCTCTGGCTCCTGCACCAGGTCCCTTCCGTCACCGAAGTCAGTCACCTGGATGCGACCGGCAAGGAGCAACTCCGGGTTTCGCGCTTGAATGTGGATGAGGTGGGAAGTCAAAAAGACCACTCGGCCGAGCCGAAGTTTCTCGGGGCCATGACGGGAAATGTTTATTTCGGCCCCGTGTATTTCCGCAATGAGTCCGAACCGTACATGACCCTGTCGATGAAGTGGCAGGGCCCGGGCGCCGGCGTTACAGCGGCGGAGTTGAACCTGAAGCTCGTGTGGGACGTGGTCTCTCAGGTCAAGGCCGGGGAGAAGGGGTATGCCTATGTGGTGGATCCCCGCGGCATTCTCATCGCCCACGACGACATCAGCCTGGTGCTGCAGAAGACCGACCTCTCAAGATTACCGCAGGTCCAGGCGGCCATCTCGGCCGTGCGAGGTTCGGGCGCAGAGGTCCTCGAGGCGGGGATCGGCCGGGATCAGCGGGGGGAATCGGTATTTACGGGCTCTTCCTCGATTGATCCCTTAGGATGGTCGGTGTTCGTGGAACAGCCCGCCAGTGAGGCCTTTTCCCCGCTCTACGACTCCATCCTGAGTACGCTGGCACTTTTGGCCCTCGGGCTCGGATTGGCCGTAGTGACCTGCCTAATTCTGGCACGAAGCATGGCCCGGCCCATCCAGGCGCTGCAGGCCGGCGCGGCCCGGATCGGCGCCGGTGCCTTGGATCAACGAATTGAAGTCCGGACAGGGGATGAGCTGGAGATGCTGGCCGACCAATTCAACAGCATGGCGACTCAGCTCCAAGCGTCGTATGCGAACCTCGAACAGAAAGTGGCGGAGCGAACGCGGGAGTTGACCCAAGCCCTCGAGCAACTGAAAGCCCTCGGGGAGGTCAGCCAGGCGCTCAGCTCGACCCTCAATCTGGAGGAGGTGCTCACCACCATCGTCACCCGGGCGGTCCAGCTATCGGGAACGGCCGGCGGGGTGGTCTACGAGTATGTCGAGGCCAGGCAGGAGTTTCACCCGCGTGTGGCCCATCAGATGGAGGAAGAGCTGTTTGAGGCCGTTCGAGGAACACCGATCCGCCTGGGAGAGGCTGCGATCGGGCGGGCCGCGGTCAACCGGGCTCCCTTTCAAGTGTCCGACATTCTGGACGACCACGATTACGGCGCCACCCACCTCCAGCCCATCTTGGTCCGATTGGGCTATCGTTCCCTCTTGGCCATGCCGCTCCTGCGTGAGGAGCGAATCGTAGGCGGTTTGGTTGTCTGGTGTCGGGAACCGTGCAAGTTTTCAACCGAGGTCGTGAACTTGCTCCAGACCTTTGCGACCCAGTCGGTCATGGCCATGGAGAACGCCCGGCTTTTTCGCGAAGTCGAGGAGAAGGGGCGCGATTTGGAGACCGCCAGCAGGCACAAATCCCAGTTCTTGGCCAACATGAGTCATGAACTCCGGACTCCATTGAACGCGATTCTAGGGTACACGGAGCTGATCCTGGACAATGTCTACGGTGACGTGTCGGAGAAGGTGCGGGACGTGCTGGCACGCCTGGAGCAGAGCGGACGCCACCTGCTCGCCCTGATCAACGACGTCCTCGACCTGTCCAAGATCGAAGCGGGACACCTGACGCTCTCCCTGAGTGAGTACTCGATGCAGGACGTCGTGCAGACGGTCTTCACGGGGGTGGAGGCGCTGGCGGCCGAAAAGGGGCTGGTGTTGAAAACCACCGTCGTCCCGGACCTGCCCACGGGGTACGGGGATGAGCGGCGCCTCCATCAAGTGCTCCTCAATCTCGTCGGCAACGCAATCAAGTTCACCGAGGCCGGCGAAGTCGATATCGAGGCCAAGGCCTTCGACAGCGCTTTTCTGGTGGTGGTGTCGGACACGGGGCCCGGCATCCCTCCGCCGGATCAGGCAAAAATCTTCGAAGAGTTCCGCCAGGTGGACAGCACCAGCACCCGGAAGAAGGGAGGCACGGGCTTGGGGCTCTCCATCTCTAAGCGCATTGTCGAGATGCACGGTGGGCGCATCTGGGTAGACTCCACCCCAGGGAAGGGGTCCGTATTCTCATTTACGATTCCATTTCGAACGGAGCGACCAAGGGGGTGGCATGGGCAAGCGGATTCTGATGATCGAGGACAATGAGGACAATCGGCGCATTCTGCGGGACCTCCTCACGAGCAAGGGATACGACGTGATCGAGGCGGAAGACGGGATCAATGGAGTGAGCGCAGCTGAGACCTTCCGCCCGGATTTGATCCTTATGGATATCCAGTTGCCGGGCATCGACGGCTACGAGGCGACGCGACGGATCAAAGCGAACTCAGAAACCAAGAAGATCCCCATCATCGTGGTGACCTCCTATGCGCTGAGAGGAGATGATCTGAAAGCGTTTGGTGCGGGATGCGACGCTTACCTGGCGAAACCCTTCAGTCCGCGTCAGCTTCTGTCCAAAATGCGGGAATATCTCCTATGAAGATGGAGCAGGGACCAACATGAAGTCGCCGCCCCTCATCCTGATCGTGGATGATAACCCGACGAATGTGGAAATCTTCCAGACGCGCCTGGCGGCCAACAAGTATAACATCATTACCGCCATGGACGGCGAAGCGGGACTCCGGATGGCCAGGGACCATCTGCCGGATTTGATTCTGCTGGATATCATGATGCCCAAAATGGATGGAATTTCGGTTTGCCGGCAAATCAAATCAGACCCCTCTCTGCCCTTTATGCCGATCATCATGGTCACGGCCAAAGCGGCCTCTAAGGATATTGTGGCCGGACTTGAGGCCGGCGGAGAGGAATACTTGACCAAACCTGTGGACCATGCGGCACTGGTCTCCAGGGTCAGATCGATGCTGCGGATCAAAGAACTGCACGATACCGTTCTCGAGCAATCAGCGCAGCTGAAGTTTCAACTTGAGACTGCAACCAAGATCCAGTCCTTGTTTTGGCCCAAAATGCCGGAACTGAAGGGCGGCAGCCATATCTGGGGAATCTCAGTCCCGGCTGCGTATGTCGGGGGCGATTTTTTCGATGTCATTCCCCTTTCAGATGGAAGCGTGTTGGCCTATGTTGCGGATGTTTCCGACAAGGGTGTCCCGGCGGCTTTGATAATGGCGGCCTTGTCGACCAAAATCCGCAGCGAGGCACTACTGGAGAGCGAAGTTGAAAAACTGATTGAAAGCATAAATAACAGCACATACCGGTTAATGTCCGAAGAAGGGTTTTTCATAACGATAGTTCTTGCAAGGTATTGGCCTGATTCCGGAAAGATGCAGATCGTCGTTGGAGGGCATTTTCCACCATTGTGGATAGATGAAAGTGGTATTCGCAAGATGCCTGCGCCAAGTGGAATATCCTTGGGCGTAATGCCTGATGCTAGATACGAAAAATGGGAAATCGCACTCTCTCCTGGCGAGTCGGTCCTTTTTTACTCCGATGGGATTATCGAGGCGCGGAATGAGAATATGGAACTCCTTGGCAATGGTCGCTTGGCTGATTTGATCGCTAATTCAAAAGGGCCTCCGTGGGGCAAAAATATTTTAGAAGCAGTGCGTTTATGGCAAGCGAATACACCGGCTGGCGACGATATGACATTGCTGGAGATATGGCGGGAAAAGGAAGACGCTTAGATCCATTTTAGAATCTGTTGGAGAAGGTTCTTTCAGATCCATAGGTTTTTATATACTTGCTGTGATCCGTTGTGGAGAGAGTTAAATTGCAAGGTTATTTATGAAGGGGAGACGGATCATATTGGGTGTCTTCCTCGCCCTCGCAATCCTCATGGGGTCCTGCGCGTCCGAAGCGCAACAGCAAGGGAAGCTATATCGTATAGGGTACCTCGCAATCTCTCCCGGGGACTATGAACGAGACCCCCGGGATTGCCCAAAAGCGGGCAATCCCTACTGGCGGGCATTCCTGGAAGGTTTACGCGAGCATGGGTATGACCAGGGCCAGAACCTCGTCTTGGAGTGCCGGTGGACAGAGGGGCGAGATGATCGCGCCTTGTCTCTCTCTGCTGAGCTCGTGAGTCTCAGGCCTGACCTCATGGTCGTCATTGGTACAACACAGGTGCGAGCTGCCAAGAAGGCCACCGGCATCATCCCCATTGTGATGGCAGGAGTCATTGATCCTGTTGGACGTGGCCTTGTTGATAGCCTTGCCCGTCCAGGCGGAAACGTCACAGGGGTGGCAGATACGCTCGCTGAAATGGAGGGAAAGCGTCTGCAGTTGCTCAAGGAAGCCGTCCCTAATCTCTCCCGCGTAGGCATTCTCGCCCCTGTGGGTCCTGACAGGGACAGCTGGAAGAGCCGATACCTGGATCCCGCAGCGCAAACGCTCGGCTTAAAACTGCAGGTTTATGCCACCGAAGGTAAAGAGGTCGCAGAAGCTTTTGCCGCGATGACCAAGGCAGGCGAGGAAGCCCTCTTCGTGGAACCGACGCCCTTGTTTAACACGGGGGATCACCCACACCGGATTGCCGGGCTCGCTGCGCGGCACCGGCTCCCATCTATTTACCAAGATAGACGATTTGTCGATGCCGGAGGACTCATGTCGTATTCTACGGATAGCCTTGCCTACATCCGGCGCATCGGCTTTTATGTGGACAAGATCCTGAACGGGGCTAATCCAGGCGATCTCCCGGTGGAGCAGCCAATCAAATTCAACCTGATCATCAACCTCAAGACCGCCGAGGCCCTCGGGTTGACGATTCCCCCGGTGCTTCTCATGCTGGCGGACGAGGTGATCAAGTAAACCCATTAAGGATGCTGCAGGGCGGATTCGAGGATAGGACAGAAAAAGCAGCCGCGCGGACGGAGGGCCCGTCCGCGCGGTTGACGGGGCAAAGATCGAAGGGTCAGGCTTGGCCGGTCAGCACCATGGACACGCGGCGGTTGGCGGCGTTGTCCGAGGAGACCGGGCAGCACTCGCCCATTCCCACGGCCGAGATGCGGCCGGGGTCGACGCCCTTCTGGGTCAGGGCGTTCTTGACGGCGTTGGCCCGGCGCTCGGACAGCTGCAGGTTGTACTGCTCGCTTCCGGTCTGGTCGGTGTGGCCCTCGACCCGGATCATGGTCTGCGGGTATTGATTGATAACGTTGGCGACGCGGTCGAGTTCGGTCAAGCCGCCGGGCTTGACGACGGCCGAGTTGACGTCGAAAAACACGTCGCTCTTGAAGGTGGCCGTCAGCATCTGCTCGCTGTTGCGCTGGATCGTGGCGTTGTTCTGGGCCACCGTCGAGGCCATGGCGTTGCGCAGGTCCTGTTCCTGCTTGTCCATGTAGGCGCCGACTCGGTTGCCGAGAACCCCGCCGATCAGGGCGCCCGTGGCTGCGCCGATGGCGACCTTCTCGCGCTGGTTCTTGCTGCCCGTGGCCGCCCCGATCACGCCGCCGACGACCGCTCCCGCGCCGGCCCCCACAGCCGTCCCGGTTTGTTCCTTTTCGCCCATCGAGGCACACCCGAAGGCAGCCAGGGTCCCTAAAACGACCAACATCCTGAATGTCTTATGCATGCAGCACTCCTTTTGCGACTTGCGCGTTGAATTCTTTAGTGTCCACTCTAACCCAAAAACGGGCTTTTGGCAAACAGCATCGAGGCTATCGGCCCGGTGATTTTCGCTGCACCATCCGCCTTCCCGGCACGCGGCGGTACTTTGAATATCGAAGCGCGGATGGTCGTTGACCCGTCAACGCGTACCCCGTGCTAATACCACCGGGCGGGCGGCGGCGGGTAGTAGACCCCGGGGTTCGAATACGGCGGAGGCGGCATCGGCGGCGCGGACGAATAGCGCCGCGGTGGCGGCGGCGGGGGCACATAGCGGCTCCGCTGAACGGGCTCCGGCTCGACGGCCGGTATCTGATGGCCCTTCGCATACATGCACTGCTGATAGGCATTGTCGTAGCGCCGCTGGACCTCCCAGCCGGCCCCGTATGCCCGGTTGTGAGCCATGGCGGCACCTGCCAGAAGGCCGGCACCGGCGCCGATGGCGGCGCCCGGCCCCGTGCTGCCGGAGGCCGCGCCGATCAGGGCGCCCGCGGCCGCCCCAAGCAACCCGCCCGCAGCCGTACCTCCCACAAGATTCTGGTTCACGGTTTCATTGGCCTGCCAGCCGGCTTGATTTTGGGACCAGCTCCGGCAGGCGGCGTCATCCGCCTGGAAGGCTTCGAACGATTTTCCGCCGCCCGGCATCACCAGGACACTCGGCCCCGGCGGGATGGTGGCGCAGCCGCCGACCAACCACCCGGCCAACAGGATCAGGACTATCGGGTTCCGTTTCATGGGCAGGCCCTCCTTCCGACCTTCACCGGTTCGGTGGGACGGTTTCCGGTACCACTTTCATCCAGCCGCCCGGGCAGGACTTGATGTAGGGGTAGAAGCCCTGGGGGTTGTCGCAATAATACCAGTATTCCGCCTCTGCCTGGCCCCGTTGGACATAGACCGGCGGCTGCTGCACGATCACCGGCGGCGGACCGTAATATGCCGGCGCGCCGTAATAGTACGCCGGGCCCCATGCCGGCGGCCCCCAATACGGCGGCGGTCCGAACCAGTAGCTGCCCCCGACAAAGACCCTGGTCCTGCCATTGTGTCCATGCCCGGCATAACTCAAGAAGGGAAGGGCCAGAAGCAGCGCCAGCAAGACCGTGAAAGTGACGGTTGTTTTCCTCATGTTCGCTTCCTCTCCGCCTTGATGATGATAAACTCCCGTATTCTTAATTTCTGATCGAGTTAGACGATCCTGCCGGCAAAGGGTTTACAGGAATTCAAGAAAAAATCGCCATGCCGGACCGGCGTGGGGATGCCCTAACCAGCCAAAAATATATAAAATTCAATGCGGGGCAAAGCCGGCCGTGATTGAAGGCAAAAGGGGGCCCCGGGGTATGTGACAGCGGGCCGGTTTGCCTTTTCAGATAGAAGTGGTAAGATATCGGCTTATTAGGGCTTTTTGCGGTTCAAACTTGAGGCCATCGGTTCAGGCCGTCGAAGGAGCAGGGCTCGCCGTGCTGGGAAAGTTTGCCAGAGCATTGATTCGAAATGAGGCCAATGCTTACAAAGCGCAAGGCCTGCAGGAAGAGGCGCTGGCCCTCTTCCGCAGGGCGCTCGCCACCTCGACGGACCTGCCCGCGGAGGTCAAGGCCTCCATAGAATTCGAGATTCGTCAAATCGAGGAGGAGCTGGCGGGTGCCGCGCTCGAGGAGAGTCAGCAGCTGTCGGAAGAGCAGATCGCCGTCATTCGACAGGGGTGGAGCGAGAACGCCACCGTCGATGAACTTGTCGTGTGCGCCCACTCGCTCCACGCCTTGGGCCGCCACGGGGAAGCCCTGCTTGAGTTCCGGAAGTCCATCCAAAAAGGATATTCGCCCCACCGCGTCATAGGCCCCATATCCGATTGTCTGGTTCGCCTGCATGAACCCCGGCAGGTGCTCGACGGTGTGAGAGGTTTGACCGTCGAGATGGTTCAGGGCACCAGGGAGCGCTTCAACATCACGCTTTCTCTGGCGGAGCAGATGTGGAAAACCGGGAATGGAGAACATGCCGCCGCAATGGCCTGCCACCTGGCCGAGTTCAAGGGGGTGCCCCAGGACTACCGGGTGCGGTTGGACACCCTCTTGAAAAACCTCAAATCCGTCAAAAACCTGAAAAAACCCATCCCGGCCGCGGAACCCCAAGCCCCCCGTGAGACGGTCTCCAACCGATCCATTTTCGAGCGGATCCGCAAGGCCTTCCGCTCCTTCACGGCCAGGCGCTGACCCCGCCATCTGAACGAATGCTTTCACATCGGCAGATTTTGCCGCAACCCCTTGGGAAGCCCGGATACCTTCGGCCGCTCAGACCGCTTTGAACGCCGATTTCGGGAAGAAGCAGTACGGGCACTCCTCGGGCGGCTCGTCGCCGTAGTGCACATGGCCGCAGATGCGGCAGCGCCAGGCCTTTGCCCCCGGCTCCCGGTTGACGATGTCTTTCTCGATGTGGACCGGCAGGTCTTCGAGCGGCGGCATCGCCGGCCGGTAGGCGCCGAGGGCAAACCCCGACAAAATGATGCGCTGCACCTCGCTGGTGCCCTCGTAGATGCGGAACAGGCGGCAGTCGCGCAGGATCTTCTCGATCGGGAACATCTTGGTGTAGCCGTAGCCGGCAAAAATCTGCAGCGCCTCGTTGGCGACCTCGAGCGCGGTCTCGGTGGCATACACCTTGGAGACGGAGGCCGCGATGGTGGGATCCAGGCCCTGGTCGGCTTCCCAGGCGGCCTTCCACACCAGCAGCCGCGCCGTTTCGACTTTCTGGTACATGTCGGCGATCTTGTGCTGGATGGCCTGGAAGCCGGCGATCGGGGCGCCGAACGCCTGCCGCCGCTTGGCGTAGTCGATGGCGAATTCCATGGCCGAGCGCGCCGCGCCCACCGCAAAAGCGCCGATCGCCGGCCGGGTGCGCGCAAACGTCTTCATCGCCAGCACGAACCCCTCCCCGGGCGGGGCCAGCACATTTTCCCTCGGCACCCGGACATCCCGGAGCCTGATGCCGACGGTGTTGGAGCCGCGCTGGCCGAGCTTGGGGATGCGCCGGCCGATCGACACCCCCTTCCAGTTTTTTTCGACCAGGAAGGCGCAGATGCCGTCGTGCTTCTTTTCCGGGTCGATGGTGGCGAAGATGGACATGTAGTCGGCCAGACCGCCGTTGGTGATCCAATACTTGGTTCCGTTGAGGATGTAGTCCTCGCCGTCGCGCCGGGCGAGGCAGCGGATGCCGGAGACATCCGAACCCATGGTGGGCTCGGAAGTGGCAAAGCAGATGAGCCTGAAGTTGCGGGCGATCTCGGTGAAGTATTTTTTCTTGAGAGCGGCGTTGGTCGACAGCCGCAGGGGTTCCGTCCCGAGGGAGTTGTCGAAGATGGAGGTGGCCAGCCCCGCGCAGGCCGCGGCCAGCTCCTCGGTGATCAGGACGTTGTCCACCAGGCCGCAGCCCCGGCCGCCGTACTCCCGCGGGATGTCGGCGTTCATGATGCCCGCCTCCCAGGCCTTGCGCAGGACGGGAAGCGGCGTGTCGTCGACCGCATCGTAATGCCAGGCCACGGGCAGGATTTCCTTCAACGCGAACTCGCGCGCCTTTTTCTGGAGAGCGACCTGATCGGGGGTCAGGTGAAAACCGAGCATGGCGGTTACCTCCGGCCGTGTGATGGGAAGCATCTGGGGGGATCTATATCGAATGGGCAGGCGCAAGGCAAGGCCGGCCTGCGGCGCGGCCTTCACGATGGACAACCGCCCATGGTCGTGCTACACACTCGCGCGCTTTTCACTTCGGCAGGAAGCGGGCGGGCTGCCGTGCGCGGGTTCGTTGAACGGGTGGCTGCGGCCCGCCGCGGCGGGCGCCCCGCTCCGCTTCTGCGTGAGATGGTGGGGTTGGCATGTCCGATGGCCGGAGTGATAACCCTGACCGATGGGGCTGTTTCATGCTGGGCACCTACATCAAGCTCCTGTTGATGGCGCTTTTCTGGGGCGGGACTTTCATTGCCGGCCGCAGGCTGGCGCAGGAGGTTGGGCCCTTTTCCGGGGCCTTTCTGCGTTTCCTCGTCGCCTCCGTCTTCCTGGCGGCGATGACGCTGCGGGCCGAAAAGCGGCTTCCCCTGCCGAAACGGGGCCATCTCATCCCGCTTTTCCTCATGGGCATGACCGGGATTTTTTTGTACAACGTGTTTTTCCTGAAAGGGCTCAAGCTGATCGAGGCCGGCCGGGCCTCGATCATCATCGCCAACAACCCGATCTTCATCGCGATCATGTCCGCCCTGATTTTTCACGACCGCCTCAACCTGCTGAAGGTGGCCGGCATCCTGATTTCCGTCAGCGGCGCCGTCACGGTGATTACGCACGGCGAGTTTCTGGCGGGGCTGGGGGGCGGTCTGGGGTGGGGGGAGGCGTTCATTTTCGGCTGTGTGGCCAGCTGGGTCTCCTATTCCCTGCTCGGCAAGTCCGTGATGTCCGACCTGTCGCCGCTGGCGGCCGTGACCTACAGTTCGGTGATCGGCGCGGTGTGCCTTTTCCCGCCGGCGGTGGTGGAGGGTCTGTGGGATTCCGGGGGCTATTCGTTTGCCGCGTGGGCCAGCGTCTTTTACCTGGGCTTTTTTGGGACCGTGCTCGGCTTTGTCTGGTACTACGAGGGGATAAAACGCATCGGGCCGGTGCGGGCGGGGCTTTTCATCAACTTCGTGCCCATCAGCGCCGTTTTCCTGGCGTTTCTGATCCTGGGCGAGCCGCTCACGCTGTCCCTATTGATCGGCGCATTTCTGGTTTCCTCCGGGGTTTACCTGACGACCCTCGGGTCCCATCGTGCCTGAGCCGCTTTTGAGCAGACGATACGGGCCGCGACAGACTTGCCCCCCCTGGAAGGCGGATCGCCGTTGCGCGCTGGGGGAGCGGCATCTTGCCGCGATGGAATGCCGCTTCGCATGTATGGAGCGATGAAGCGCCCTGCACCCTCACGCCCCGCAAGACCCCGAAACGGCCCCCGCCCTTTGCATTTGAAGCGCCTGCATTATATTGTTCCACTGTGTCACCACCCAAGTTCATTTCAGGAGGATCAATTCCATGACGTTGAAAGATTACTTCGAAGAGAAAAAGGGCACGGGCGTCCTGGCGACCGCCGACAGCACCGGCAAGGTGGACGCGGCCATCTACTCCCGGCCGCATTTCATGGAGGACGGAAGCATCGCCTTCATCATGCGCGACCGGCTGACCCACCACAACCTCCAGTCCAACCCCAACGCCACCTTTCTCTTCATCGAGAAGGGGCCCGGTTACGAGGGCAAACGGCTGTTTTTGAAAAAGGTGCGCGAAGAGCAGAACCCGGAGCTCATCAAAAAAATCAAGCGCCGCAAGTACACCGACGACAGCGAGGAGCCCAGGTTCCTGGTCTTTTTTAAACTGGAAAAAGAGTTGCCGCTGATCGGGGGCGGCCCCGGGTGAAACGACAGGCTGCCGCCGACCGGCGTCCGTGACGAGATGGAAGACCCTGAAGGCATCCGGCGGGTGTTGCGCGGGCTTCTGAGCACTCAGAGGCTCGCCGTGCTTTCGACCCACGCCGGCGGCCAGCCCTACGCCAGCCTGGTGGCGTTCGCCTGCTCCGAGGATCTGCGTTTTCTGCACTTCGTCACCCCGCGCACCACCCGCAAGTTCGGCAACCTGCAGAACGACGGCCGGATGGCGCTGCTCGTCACCAGCAGCGCCAACCAGGAGGTCGATTTCCACGAGGCCATGGCGGTGACCGTTGTGGGCAGCGCCGGGGAAATTTCCGGCCCGGAAAAAGAGGCGGCCCTTGAGCGCTACCTGGGGAAACACCCCTACCTCGAGGCGTTCGCCCGCTCACCGACCTGCGCGTTCGTGCAGGTCCATGCCCGCACGTACATCCTGGTGAAGAATTTCCAACATGTCATGGAGCTTCATCTGGAGCCATGAACCTGATCCTCTCGGCCCATGAGATCGGCGCCTCCGACCTGCCCCGCGTGGGCGGCAAAGCGCTCGCGCTGGCTGCGCTCTCCCGGGCCGGCTTCCGCATTCCCGATTTTCTGTGCGTGACCGCCGAGGCATACAACGCCTTCCTGGACGGCGCGGGCCTGCGGGAGCGCATTCTGCTCGAATTGCACCGCAAGGACTTCAAGGAGATGCGCTGGGAGGAGATCTGGGACTGCGCGACGCGCATCCGCAACCTGTTTCTCCGCAAACCCCTGCCGCCCGGCCTGGCCGCCGCCCTTCACGCCGCCGCGGCCGACCGGTTCGGCGGCCGGGCCGTCGTCGTGCGCTCATCCGCACCGGATGAAGACGCCATGGGGTCCTCCTTTGCGGGCCTGCACGAATCGTTTGTCAACATCCGCGGCGCGGAAGCCGTCGTGGAACACATCCGCCGGGTCTGGGCCTCGCTGTGGTCGGATGCGGCCCTGCTGTATCGGCAGGAACTGGGCCTGAATGCCGGGCGGAGCACCATGGCGGTGGTGGTGCAGGAGTTGGTTGCCGGCCGGGCCTCCGGCGTCTGCTTTTCGCAGAGCCCCATCGAACCCTCCCAGACGCTCGTCGAATCCGTCCACGGGCTCAACCAGGGGCTGGTCGACGGGGACGTGGAGCCCGACCGCTGGGTCATCGACCGCGATGTCGACAGGCTCCTGGGCCACACGCCGGCCCCCCGAACCCGGCAGCTGTCTGCCGCGGACGAGGGCGTTGAAATGGCCGTTCTGCCGGCCGAGATCGGCAGCCGGCCGCCGCTCACCGCCGAGGAGGTCCGGGCGGTCTATGCGCTCGGCCGCAAGGCCGAGGCGCATTTCGGGGCGCCGCAGGACGTGGAGTGGACCCTGCGCGGCGGGGAGCTGTACCTCCTGCAGTCCCGGCCCGTCACCACGCGGGCGCAGGCGCCCGCCGGCGATCAGCGCGCCTGGTACCTGAGCCTGCACCGCAGCTTCGAAAACCTCAAGTCACTCCGGAAAAAAATCGAGGGCGAGCAGGTTCCCGCCATGATCCGCGACGCCGAGGCGCTCGCCGGCATCGACCTCGGCCGGCTGCCCGACCGCGAGCTCGCCGCCGAGATCCGCCGGCGGTGGGACGTCAACCACGCCTGGGTCAATGTCTACTGGGCCGATTTCATCCCCTTCGCGCACGGCATCCGCCTGTTCGGGCAGGTGTACAACGACCGGATCAAGCCCGACGACCCTTACGAGTTCGTGAGCCTGTTGACCCACACCGGCCTGGCGAGCCTGGAACGCAACCGGCGGCTCGAGGCGCTCGCCGACCAGGTGCGGCGCCGGCCCGATCTGGCCGACTGCCTGCGGGCGGGCGACTGCCCGGAAAAGGCGCCCGAATTCCGCCAATGCCTGGAGGGTTTCATCGAGCGCTTCGGCGACCTGTCCTGTAGCGTGACCGGCGGCACCCAGTGCGAGGGGGCCACCCGGCCGCTGGCCAAGATCCTGCTGGAGATGGCCGCCCGGCCGCAGGGCCCTGCCGGCGCTGAAAAACGGGCCGACGTCGGGGAACTCACCCGGCGCTTTCTGGGTTCCTTCCCGGAGAGCCGGCGCGGGGAAGCCCTGGAACTCCTCGACTTGGCCCGGGCGAGCTACCGGCTGCGCGACGACGACAACATTCTCCTGGGCCGAATCGAGTCCCAGCTGGCGGCGGCCGCTGCCGAGGGCCGGCAGCGGCTGGGTTCGGGCGGGGCGGCAGGAGGGGACCCCGAGGCGCTGAGAGCGGTGCTGGAAAACCTGGACTTCGGCAGCCGGATGCACCCGGCCGGACCACCGGAGCTTTCGAAGGGCGGCCGGGTCCGGCCCCGTCAGCTCGCCGGCCAGCCGGCCGGTCCGGGGGTGGCCAAGGGCAAAGCCCGGGTGGTGCGGCGGCACGCGGACCTTGAGGATTTCGCCCACGGCGAGGTCCTGGTGTGCGATGCCGTCGACCCCAACATGACCTTCGTGGTGCCGCTGGCCGCGGCGGTGGTGGAGCGCCGCGGCGGCATGCTGATCCACGGAGCGATCATCGCCCGGGAGTACGGCCTGCCCTGTGTCACCGGAATCCCCGAGGCCACCTCCCTGCTTCGGACCGGGGACCTGCTCACGGTGGACGGGTATCTGGGCATCGTCACCGTCGGGTCGGGCGAGCTTTGACGGGCGTCATCCCAGGGCGGCGTGGTGGGCTTCGGTCAGCCCTTTGAGCAGCAGGAAGGATCTGACCGCCACACAGAGAATCTCGTTGTCGCTGTGCGCGAGAAAGTCCTTGAGGTGGGGGTGAAGCGACAGGAGCCGGGCCTGCGCGAGTTTTTTCTCGGAATCGTCTTCGACCCGCGCGCAGGTCCCTTCGACCGTGAGCGCCCGGGCCTGGGAGCGCGGGGCCTCCTCCCGGGTGTCGATCATGAGGCTCACGGCCGGGTTTTCGGCCAGGTTCCTGAATTTTTTCGTCGAACGGTGGGTCGCCATGTAGATCTCGGTGCCGTCTTCATTCGCGGCGTAGGCCATGAGCGAGCAGTAAGGCTTGCTCCCGGCAATGGTGGCCAGAACGCATATGTTTTTCTCTTTTACCAGTTGCTTCATTTCCGCCAGCATGGGCCGCCTCCCGAGTTGTAGGTGACAATGTCCCTTTTACCATTTTTGTGCTATCAATGGAACGCCCATCGTGGGGGCGCCCGCCGCCGGCCCGGCCCCTGATAGCAGGCCGGCCGACCGGTGTCGGGTCGACCGACACCTCTTTGCCGACCAAGGAGCTTCGCATGGAAAACCGGATTCGAATCGGAGTCAGCGCGTGCCTTCTCGGCCAGCCGGTGCGCTTCGACGGCAGCCACAAGCACGACCGGTACCTCACGGGCACGCTCGGGGAATACCTGGAGTTCGTGCCGGTGTGCCCCGAGGTGGAGGCCGGCTTCCCCATACCCCGTGAAACCTTCCGGCTGGTGGGCGACCCGGAGAACCCGCGCTTCATGACCACCCGCACTCAGGTGGACCACACGGAGCGCATGGCCGGCTGGGCCGAAAAACGCGTCCGCGAGCTCGAGAAGGAGAACCTGTGCGGGTTCATCTTCAAAAGCGACTCCCCCAGCAGCGGCCTGGAGCGGGTCAAGGTCTACAACGCCAAGGGCATGGCAGAGAAGAAAGGCGTCGGCATGTTCGCCCGGGCGTTCACGCGGCACTTCCCCCTGCTGCCGGTGGAGGAGGAGGGCCGTCTGAACGACGCCAAGCTCAGGGAGACCTTCATCGAGCAGATTTTCACCCTGAAGCGCTGGCGCGAGGCACTGGCCCCGGCCGCGGACATGAAACACCTGGTCGATTTCCACACCCGGCACAAGCTGCTCGTCATGGCGCACAGCCCGGCGCACGCCAAGCTCATGGGAAAGCTGGTCGCCGAGGGCAAGCGCAGGCCGATCCGGGAGGTCTACACCGAATACGAGCGGCTGCTCATCGAAGCCCTGCGGCTGAAGACCACCCTCAAGAAAAACATGAACGTCCTGCAGCACATCATGGGCTATTTCAAGCGGCAGCTCACCTCCGACGAAAAGCAGGAGCTGCTGGACGTCCTGGACCAGTACCGCAGGGAGTATCTGCCGCTGGTCGTGCCGGTCACCTTGTTGAACCATTACGTGCGCAAGTACGACCAGCCCTACCTCAAGCAGCAGGTGTACCTGAACCCGCACCCGGTGGCGCTGAAGCTGAGAAATCATGCCTGAGACGGAGCGTGCCGAATGACCGACATTTTTCTGGGGCCCAAGCGGTACGTGCAGCGCCCCGGGGCGCTGGCCGACGCGGGCGCGGAATTGAGGCCGTTCGGCCGCCGGCCGCTGATCCTGGCGGACGACACCGTCGGCGCGATCCTCCGCCCCTTTCTGGAGGAGCCGCTTCGGGCGGCCGACCTGGCGCCTCTCTACGTGCGCTTCGGCGTGGAATGCAGCCCGGCTGAGATCGGGAGGGTCTCCGAGATCGGCCGAGCCGAAAAGGCGGATGTGATCGTGGGGACGGGCGGGGGCAAGGCCATCGACACGGCCCGGTCGGTCGCCGGCCGGCTTGACCTTCCCCTGGTGACGCTGCCCACCAGCGCCGCCACCTGTTCGGCCGCCTCCACGGTGTCGGTCCTCTATGAAAACGGCATCCGTACGGACACCATCCACGGCAAAGCCGCCGAACTGGTCCTGGTCGACTCGGCGATCGTTGCCGCGGCTCCCCCCCGGCTGCTCGCCGCCGGCATGGGCGACACCCTGGCGAAATGGTACGAGGGCAAACCGACCTACGACCGGACACCCGACCCGCCGCCGTCGCTGGAAGCGGCCCTGGCCCTTTCGACTCAGGTCAAGGAAACCATTTTCAAAAACGGCCTGGACGCCCAGCAGGACGCGGCCGGCGGAAAAAATTCCGCTGCCGTGGAGAAGGTGATCGAGGCCAATATTTTGATGGCGGGGGTCATCGGCGGCATCGGCGGCAAGAGCTTCCGGGTGGCGCTGGCCCACGGCCTGCTTTACGGCATGACCGTCCTTCCGCAGATCCGCCGCCGCCTTCACGGGGAGGTGGTGTCCTACGGCCTCGTGGTCCAATCCTGCCTGGAGGGAAACGAAGCGGAGCTGAGACGGCTGATCCCCTTTTTTTCCAAGCTGGCGCTGCCGCTGACCCTGGCGGAGTTGGGGATTCACGGCGTGGAGGAGCCGCTTTTCAGGGAAGGGCTGCGACGGACCTGCGCCCAGGGAGGCTCGGCTCACAACCTTTGCCTCCCGGTGGACGAGAAGGTTCTTCTGCAAGCGATCCGGGAAGCGGAGCGGCGGGTGAGGGAAGCGAGGGAATGAGCGCGACCGTCCCCATCCTCGTCACCGGCGCCACCGGCTATGTCGGCGGGCGCCTGATCCCGGCCCTGCTGCAGGCCGGCCATCGCGTGCGGGCCATGGGCCGGTCCGTCGAAAAACTGGCCGTCCGGCCGTGGGCCCGCCACCCCCGCGTGGAACTGGTCCGGGGCGACGCGCTCGATGCCGCCTCCCTCGAGGCGGCCGCCGCCGGCTGCGGCGTCGCCTATTACCTGGTGCACTCGATGATCGCCCAGAAGGGCCGGTTTGCCGAGGCCGACCGCGCCGCGGCCCGCAACCTGGTGGCGGCGGCCGAGGCCGCGGGCCTCCAGCGCATCATCTACTTGGGTGGGCTGGCCGAAGCGACGCACGGGCGCCTGAGCGAGCACCTCGCCTCGCGCATCGAAGTGGCCAAGGTCCTGCAGTCCGGCCGGGTGCCCGCCACGGACCTGCGGGCGCCCATGATCGTCGGCTCGGGCAGCGCCTCCTTTGAAATCATGCGCTACCTGGTCGAGCACCTCCCGGTCATGACCACGCCCCGCTGGGTGCGATCCCTGAACCAGCCGATCGCGATCAGCAACGTCATCGGGTACCTGGCCGGCTGCCTGGAGCACCCGGAGACCACCGGGCAGACCTACGACATCGGCGGGCCCGACATCCTGACCTATCAGCGGCTGCTCGAGATCTACGCCGAGGAGGCCGGGCTGCGGAAGCGGGTCATCATCCCGGTGCCGGTGCTGACGCCGACCCTGAGCGCCTACTGGATCCGGTTCGTCAGCCCGGTGCCGACCGCGATCGCGCTGCCGCTGACCGAGGGGTTGACCAGCGATGCCGTGTGCCGCGACGAGCGCATCCGCGGGATCATCCCGCAGCGGCTGCTCACCTGCCGGGAGGCCATCCGCATCGCCCTGCAGCGGGTCAAGCAGGAGCGATTGGACACCTGCTGGTCGGAGAGCGGCGCGCTGCTGCCCTTTGAGTGGTCCTATCGCGGAGACGCAGACTACGCCGGCGGTACGCGCTTCGTTGCCGCTTATCGGGTCGTCGC
Organism: Desulfobacterales bacterium; assembly: GCA_025454075.1. The sequence goes on from JALOPD010000001.1 coordinate 31,982, forward strand.
CGCCGCCGCGGCCGAGGACCTCTGGCGGCATCTCCGCCGGATCGGCGGGAAGAACGGGTATTGGTACGCCGACACGCTCTGGCGCCTGCGGGGGTTGATCGACCGCCTTTTGGGCGGCCGGGGCATCCAGGCCGCCCGGCCGCAGGAGAATACGCTGCGGGAGGGGGACACCCTGGACTTCTGGCGGGTGCTGGAGGTGGACGCGCCGCGCCGTCTGCAGCTCCTGTCGGAGATGAGGGCCCCGGGCGACGCGCTGCTCGATTTCACGATTGTCCCGCTCGGCGAAAAGCGCTGTGAGCTCCGGCTGACCTCACGCTTCCTCCCGCGCGGGTTGGCCGGCATTTTGTACTGGTACGCATTTTATGTTTTTCACCACGTCATTTTCCGCGGCATGCTGGCGGGGATCCTCCGCGCCGCCGGCGCCCCTCCGACACGGGGACCTGAGCGCTGGCAGCCGCCGGAGAAGGACGCCTGTTTCCTGCCGAAGCACTGAACTTGCCCGACCTTCCCGGCACCGCTTTTCGCGTTGCCTTTTTTGGTTCGTTTTGCCAGAATACCCGCCAGTGGATTTTCACGCACCCGTGCCGATGGCCGCACGCTCCCTATGAAGCTCTACGACCTGACACGAACTCAGCATCTGCCGATCACGCGCGAGCAGGCGTGGCAGTTTTTCACTGAACCCTACAACCTTCTCAAAATAACGCCCGGGTGGCTCGACTTCCGGATCGTGAGTGGTTCGGGGCCCAGGCTCTACCCGGGGATGATCATCTCGTTCCACGTCACGCCGGTTTTCCGTCTCGCGTGCCTGTGGGTCACCGAAATCACGCAGGTGGACGCGCCGCACTTTTTCGTCGACGAGATGCGCTTCGGCCCCTACCGCTTCTGGCATCACCAGCACCGGTTCAGCGCGAACGCCGACGGCGTCACCGTGGAGGACATCATCCATTACGCCGTCAAAGGGGGGCCGGTCGGCCGCCTTCTCAACCGTTTTCTGGTCAGGCCCAAGCTGGACGAAATATTTTCGTTCCGAAGCCGGACGCTGTCCACGCTGTTTAAATCCGAAACGTTGCAGACAGGAGCCCGCCCATGAAAATCATTTGTGCACTGGCCGTCGTCGGATCCGTCTTTCTGCACCTGGGGTCGATCGCCGCCGCCGAGGTGAAGGTGAGCGAGGCGACCCAGGCCTGCATCGAGTGCCACCGCGTCGTTCACCCGGGCATCGTCGAGAGTTGGCAGCGCAGCCGCCACTCCCGGATGACGCCCGCCGCTGCCATGGCCGTGAAGGGCCTTGGGCTCAAGGTCTCCAGCCCATCGGTGCCGGAGGAACTGCAGGGCGCTGCGGTCGGATGCGCCGAGTGCCACACCCTGCGGCCCAAGGAACACGCCGACACCTTCGAGCACAACGGCTACGACATCCACATCGTGGTCAGCCCGGGCGACTGCCGCACCTGCCACGCCCAGGAGGCGGAGCAGTACTCGAAGAACATCATGTCGCACGCCTATAAGAACCTTGCCGGCAACAAAGTTTACAACGATTTGGAGCACACCATTCTCGGCGGCATTCAGCGCAAGGGCGGCAAGATCGCCATCCAACCGGCCCTTCCGGCCACCCAGGCGGAGGCCTGCTACTACTGCCACGGGACCAAGCTCGCGGTCGCGGGCAAGGAGACCCGCCACACCGAGCTGGCCGGCGAGCTGGAGTTCCCGAAGATCGAGGGCTGGCCGAACCAGGGGGTGGGCCGCGTCAACCTCGACGGCACCCTGGGCTCCTGCGCCGCCTGCCACACCCGGCACCAGTTTTCGATCGAAATGGCCCGCAAACCCTACACATGCAAGGAGTGCCACGTCGGGCCGGACGTTCCCGTGAACAAGGTTTACGAGGCGAGCAAGCACGGCAACATTTTTTCGACCCACAACAAGGACTGGGAATTCAAGGCGGTGCCCTGGACCATCGGCAAGGACTTCACGGCGCCGACCTGCGCCGCCTGTCACGTCAGTCTCGTGGTGAACACCGAAGGCGACGTGGTGGCCCGGCGCTCGCACCAGATGAACGACCGCCTGCCCTGGCGGATGTTCGGCCTGGTGTATGCGCACCCCCACCCGCGCGAGCCGGACACCACCATCATCCGCAACAAGGCCGGGCAGCCGCTGCCGACCGATTTCGACGGTGGGTTTGCGACCAAATACCTGATCGACCCGGCGGAGATGGACCGGCGCCGCCAGGCGCTCCAGGCCGTGTGCCTGGGCTGCCACGGGACGTCCTGGGTGAACGGCCAGTGGGCGCGCTTCGAAAACACGCTCCGAGAGACCAACGCCAAGACCCTGACGGCGACGCAGACGCTGATGGGCATCTGGGCGGCGGGATACGCCACCGGCCCGGCCAAGGGCGGCAGCCCCTTCGACGAGGCGGTCGAGCGCCGCTGGGCCGACACCTGGCTGATCTACGCCAACACCATCCGTTTTGCCTCGGCCATGGGCTGCGGCGGCGACTACGGAGTGTTCGCCAACGGCCGCTACGAGCTGAACAAGGCCATCATGGACCTGCACGACTGGCTGGAGTTGCGCAAACAAATGCAGCCCTCAAAAAAACCGTGAACCGCCTTGCCGCTTGAATAAAAAATATCCTCATGGCATTTTCCGGTATCCATGACACGCGCATCAAGCCCCTGAACGACCGCCCGGTCGTTCAGGGACGCTATGTCCTCTATTGGATGCAGCAGTCCCAACGTGCGGAGCTGAACCATGCGCTGGAATATGCCGTTCAGGAGGCGAACCGGCTGGGGCGGGGGGTGGTGGTGGCCTTCGGTCTCACGGACGACTACCCCGAGGCCAACCTGCGGCATTACACCTTCATGCTCGAGGGATTGAAAGAGACCGAGCAGGCGCTGGTCCAGCGCGGCATCCGGATGGTCGTGAGGCGCGGCTCTCCGCCGGAGGTCGCCCTGGCGCTGGGGCGCGAGGCCTGTCTCATTGTCTGCGACTGCGGCTACCTCCGGCACCAGAGGCAATGGCGGCAGGCGGTGGCGCACCTGGCCGCCTGCCGGGTGGTGCAGGTCGAAAGCGACCTGATCGTGCCGGTGGAGACCGCCTCCGCCAAGGCACAGATCGGCGCCCGCACCCTCCGGCCGAGAATCCACCGGCAGCTGGGCGAATACCTCCAAACGGTTCCCTCCGCGCCCGTGGGCACGCCGACGGCCAAGCTCAGGATCGATGGGCTCTCCATCGCCGACACGGCGGCGGTGCTCAAGGCCCTCCGGATCGACCGCAGCGTCTCCCCCGTCTCGGGGAGGTTCAAGGGAGGGGCCTCCGAGGCCAAGCGGCGTTTGGCCGAGTTCATCAAGAATCGGCTGCCGCGGTACGATCGGAACCACAACCAGCCCCAGACCGACGATACCTCGCACCTGAGCCCCTATCTGCACTTCGGGCAGATCTCCCCGCTTTACATGGCCCTTGAAATCATGAAGGCGCCCGGGCCGAAAGCGGCCAAGGACGCATTCCTCGAGGAAATGATCGTGCGGCGCGAGCTGGCCTGCAACTTCACGCACTACACCCCGGCGTACGATTCGTTCGGCTGCATCCCGGGCTGGGCGCAGACGAGCCTGACCGAGCACCGCCGCGACCGGCGCCCGTATCTGTATTCGGCCGAGCAGTTCGAGAACGCGGCCACCCACGATCCCTACTGGAACGCCGCCATGCGCGAGATGACCTGCACCGGTTTCATGCACACCTACATGCGCATGTACTGGGGGAAAAAGGTCCTGGAGTGGTCCCGGACACCGGAGGAGGGCTTCGCAACGACCCTGGCGCTGAACAACAAATATTTCATCGACGGCCGCGACCCCAACTCCTACACCGGGGTGGCCTGGGTCTACGGGGTCCACGACCGGGCCTGGCCGCAGCGGGCCGTCTTCGGCAAGGTCCGCACCATGATGGCCTCGGGGCTGGAGCGCAAGTGCGACATCCAGGGTTATGTGAAAAAGGTGGACGCGATCTGCAGCTCCAGCGGGCAGCTTTATTAATCGGGCCATTAAACAGGTGCTGCTCCAGCCGATGTCAGGCGGAACGGGGTGCCCGCCGCGGCGAGCCGCAACCACCCGTTCAACGAACCAACGTTTGGAATTTGGCATATTTGCTCGGCAGAGAAATAACAGACAAGACCTCCAACCGAGTGATCCACAAAATCCTCCCTCGGAACCTTCCTTTGTGAAAGGGAGGCAGGGAGGATTTGACCTCAGGGCATGGTCCACATGAGATGATGATGGGTAGCGAAAAAACCCTTCGTTTAATTCTGGGCGATCAGCTCAACGCCGCCCACTCCTGGTTCAGGCAGCCGGACGTACGGGTGACCTATGTCATTATGGAGATCCGGCAGGAGACCGACTACGTCAAGCACCACATCCAGAAGGTGGCATCCTTTTTCGCCGCCATGCGCGCCTTTGCCGACCACCTCCGGCGGCAGGGCCACGGCGTGGTCTATCTGCGCCTCGACGACCCCGAGAACCGGCAGACGATCCGCGGGAACATCCGGCACCTCCTCCAGGCCAAGGGCTTCCGGCGCTTCGAGTACCTGCTGCCGGACGAGCACCGCCTGGATGGACAGCTGCAGGACCTGGGCGCATCCCTGACCGTGCCCTGCGCCGCCCGGGACACCGAGCATTTCCTCACCGAACGAGGGGAGCTGCAGGGGATGTTCGCCGGGAAAAAGCGCTTCCTCATGGAGTCTTTCTACCGCCGGATGCGCAAACGCTTCGACGTGCTGATGGAAGGGCCGAAGCCGGCCGGCGGCGGCTGGAATTTCGACGCCGAAAACCGCATGCCCTACGACGGCCGCGTCCCGATCCCGGAGCCGCTGCTCTTTGGGAACGACGTGAGCGGGATCGTCGACATGATCCGCAGGGCCAGGGTCAAGACGTTCGGCGAGATCGAGCCCCGGCGACTGATCTGGCCGATCGACCGGCCGCAGGCGCTCAAGCTGCTCGACGCCTTCGTCGCCGGCGGCCTGCCGCATTTCGGCACCTACCAGGACGCCATGACGGCGTCGAGCTGGTCGCTTTTTCACTGCCGGCTGTCGTTCGCGCTGAACACCAAGATCCTGCACCCGATGGAGGTCATCGACGCGGCGGTGAACGCCTGGAAGGAAAACCCGAAACGGGTCGCCCTCCGGCAGGTCGAAGGCTTCGTGCGGCAGCTCCTGGGGTGGCGGGAGTACATGCGGGGCGTCTATTGGGCCCTGATGCCGGGTTTCGCAGAGATGAACTTCTTCGGCCACAGCCTGCCGCTGCCGGACTGCTACTGGACGGCCGAGACCCGCATGCAGTGCCTGGCAGCGGCGATCGGCCAGTCGCTGAGGCATGCCTACGCCCACCACATCCAGCGGCTCATGGTGACGGGCAACTTCGCCCTGCTCGCCGGCATCCACCCGGACGAGGTGGAGGCCTGGTATCTCGGCATCTACATCGACGCCGTCCAGTGGGTGGAGATGCCGAACACCCGCGCCATGAGCCAGTTCGCCGACGGCGGCGTGGTCGCCACCAAGCCCTACGTCTCCTCGGCCAACTACCTCCGCAAGATGAGCGACTACTGCAGCGCCTGCGCCTACGATCCCAAGACGAAGCACGGTGAAGGCGCCTGTCCGTTCAACTCGCTTTACTGGGATTTTTATGCCCGCCACCGAGCGAAGCTCGAATCCAACCCACGCATCGGCATGATGTACCGCACCTGGGACCGCATGGCCGCATCCGAGCGAAAGCTCATCCTCCGGCAGGCGGAAGCTTACCGGAATGACTTGAGCACGCTCTGAACCGGCAGTCGCCGGCGGCGTCGGCATCGTGGCGAGAGGGCCAAGAAGAAAAATCTACGCAGAAACCTCCAGGTAGGTGAAGCGGCAGGTCGTTGAGCAGTCCCGCGCGGCGTGACTCCACCGCCTGGCCTTTGACCGAGTCGTGGGAAGTCGTCAAATTTTGCCGGCCGGTCGCGCCAGGCGGCCCGTCTTCAGGGTGCGTGCGGCGCGCTGTATGACGATCACGGCGGCGGAGCTCAGAGCGATCCAGGCATCCTGGGCATCCCCCCTCAGCACCATGCCGATCACATCCCCCCACCCGCTGTGCCCGGCAGACCAGTTGGTCTCCAGCGGCCAGAAAAACGATACGGCTGAAGTTGAAAGCAACGCGTCGGCCGCCACGTGCGAAAGGATCAGGGAGAAACAGGTCCAAAAGCCCAGCCGGGGGAGCCGGTTCCAGGTCGCGGTTGCCCTGGATGCCAGAAACCCGAACGCCAGCGCAAACAGGAGGCTGTGCGTCGGCCCCCGGTGGAAGGCGCTGCCGTTCCAATGAAACAGGAGACCGACGATGACATCGATGTCGGGCAGGTTGGACAGGACGACGATGGCTGCAAAAAGCTTCCAGCGGCTGAAGGCCGAACGGGTTGCGCCCGTTTCGTGAGTGGCCAACCCGATGGCGATGTGTCCGAGCGGCAGAGGCATAAGGTTTTCCTGGTAAATAAAAAAAATGCGCCGCCGGATTTACCGCGGCGTTCAAGTTGCAGACCGGAGGTTAAGCAGGACTTGTGCCATAGTTTGGCGCAGGGAAGGAGCGTTATTTTTTACGATTTATTACAAATGATTGTGCTTTGTAATTCCCCGGCAGGCCCTATAAGGCCCAATCTGCAATGGGTATTGCGCTACCCTGGTTTTCATTCATTTTTTCCACATTCCAATCCGTTAAGCCGACACAACTCGAGGAGCTATTTGAAACTGAGGCCCAGCTATCACTCCGGCAATAAAACAGGTGCCACTTCAGCCGATGTCAGGCGGAGCGGGGTGCCCGCCGCGGCGAGCCGCAACCACCCGTTCGACGAACCAGCGTACGGCAGCCGGCCCGCTCCACTCGACCCGGACAGCCCCGGAGGACTGGCTCTCACGGAGCCGCCGGCCGTCGCTGCCTGCCGTCGGTTCCATGAGACGACTGGGGGGCGTGGCAGCGTCGCCTGAAGCATTGGTTGCGGCTCGCCGCGGCGGGCACCCCGCTCCGCCTCTGCGTGAGTTGAGGGTATTAGACATATTTACTTGCCGGAGTAATATTTTGGTATCGCCGGGGTCCTTTTCCGCGTAATGGCCCGAAAAGCGGTTGAACCCAATCCGACAGCTCCTTCGGTTGCTTCCCTGCGGCAAATCGGCTACCTTTCGACATCACCGTTGCCGAACCGGATCCGTGCGGCCGGCACAATACAGCGGCCGAGCCTATCGCATGAACATCTCACTTAAAAAGAAAGACCCAAACGATTCGAACCCCATGCAATTCTCCTATGCCTATCTCATCACAGCCATCTGTTTCAGCATCCAAGCGCTTGGGGTGGGAACCTATATTTCCTTCGGCGTTTTCTTCAACCCGCTGATGGAGGAGTTCGGCTGGTCCAGGGCTGCTATCTCCGGGGCTTCATCGACGGCCTTTTTCAGCATGGGCATTTTCGGCGTGATTATCGGAAGGTTGAACGACATCTTCGGCCCGCGCCGGCTCATGTCGGCAGCGGCGCTGCTGTTGGGTCTGGGCTGCGTATTGACGGGGCGGCTGACTACGCTCTGGGAGCTCTACCTCTATTACGGCATCATTTTCGGCATTGGGCTCAGCGCCATCGATGTCATCGCCTTGACCACCATTGCACGCTGGTTCTCGCATCGCCGGGGTTTCATGACCGGCATCGTGAAGGTGGGAACCGGCGCCGGCCAGTTCGCCATACCGCTTGCCGCCGGCGGCCTAATCCTGATCTACGGGTGGCGGTGGACGATGACGGCCATCGGTGTGGTCGTGGCCGTCATTCTTGTGGTCATGGCCCAATTCATGCACCGCGATCCGGACGCGCTGGGCTCGACGAGCAAGGCGGCCGCCGGCAGCCCCCCTGTCGCCGCACCGGCAGCGGTCCCCGGCCTCCCACTGTCCCGCGTGTTCACAACGGTCCAATTCTGGACCATCTGCCTGGCCAATCTTTTTCTCGTATCCTGCCTGATGGTCATCATGCTGCACATCGTCCCCCACGCCCGCGATATCGGCATGCCCCCGATCCAGGCCGCCGGTGTCCTTTCCACCATCGGCGCAGTGAGCATGCTGGGGCGTTTCGCCGGCGGGCTGGTCATCGACAAGCGGGGCAGCAAAGCGGTGATGGGCGTCAGTTTTCTACTGCTGCTGGCCGACCTCGTGTGGCTGCAGTTTGCCGATCGGCTTTGGATGATCTACCTTTTTGGCGTCGTTTACGGTCTGGCGCACGGCGGCTTCTTTACCGCCATCTCGCCCCTGGTGGCCGAATGGTTCGGGATCCAGCACCACGGGACCCTCTTCGGCATCGTGGTCTGCTTCGGGACCACCGGCGGTGCCGCGGGGCCTCTGCTGGCCGGCCATCTGTTCGATCTCAGCGGCAGCTACCGGTCCACCTTCCTGATTTTAACCGCATTGGCTCTTGTGGCCTGGGGGCTGCTGCTCTCCTTGCGGCCGGCGAGAGGCCGTTGAGACGGGATGCCGGAGTTTCGGCTGGGGAAGCACTTTTGGCCTGGGATAGACGGCTTCCACCTAACGTTTTATAAAAACTGATAGGTTGCCCGTCGCTGTCAAAATCAAATGGATGACGGCAATTCCTTTTTGCAGGATATTTCCCGGAGTCACAATCTATCCAGATTTCTCTCAGCCGAAAGCATATCCACCCTTTTTTGCGGTACCTTTTGATTGAGATTACCTGACAAACACCATCTCGTTTTCAGAAATTCCCAGGGATTGGTTTAACCGCCGATCAGAAAAAAGAATCCTCCAGTTCCATAAGGATCTTGGAGGGTCTTGGGAGTTGAGTTGACTGATGCATGTCTTCATGTTTTTCATGGGTATCTCATCTTTCAGCCAGATTCGGTGTCCAATAAAAGACGTGGAATCCAGAATGACGTCTATGCGAAAGCATACGATGAACTTTTCAAATAGTTAAAGCCCCTTTAAAAGCTTTCTCGGGTTGTCATGAATCATGATCCTCAGTTCTTCATCTGAGAAGCCCAGGCCCCTCATCTTCCCTAAATAAAAACAGAAACCTTCCACAGGAGGGCCGTTGGACACCTGTCCGAAATCGGATGTAAGAATGATGTTTTCCACACCCATGGCGCGAATCTGCTCGCAGATCCAATCAAGGGAAACAGAGCCGGGGCAACTATCGGTTACGGCGAAGAAACAATGCTCGATAAGCGCCCCCAACTGAACCGCCTCCTTCTGCTGCTCCAGGCTCATGGTAGTGACGGACTCCGAGACATGGGTGACGAGCATCCTCCTAACGCCGAAATTGACAGCGCTCTTAATCAGGGCAAGGGATTCCACGGGCGAGATGTGACCGGTAGCCATGACGGCATCATGCCCGGCGATCAGGCGTAGAATCGCCTCGCTCTCATCTCGGAGTTTTCCGGTTTCATCCAAAGGGGAAAGACCTGAATAGGTGGGGGCAGGCAGGGGGAAGGCCGTAGGGGGTTTTCCGGCCCCCCAGATTGCGATGTGATTCTTTGCGCCATAGGTTGGAAAATAAATGACGTCGGCACCTTCGCGCAGCGCAGATTCCACGGCACAAGGATTGATCCCCCCGACTGGCGGGTTGAGGGCCAGAGCGCTAAAAAAACGGAAAGGGCCGGTCGATACCTCGTTCATGGCAAAACACCGTCCCACGGTGGATGCAGTGTGATCCTTGATCAATACCCCCGCCATCCTGACCTGAGCCGCCGCCTTGGCCAGTTCAAGCAGGGTCTGAGCTCGCGGCACCACGTCAGGGGTGGCATGAACATGGAGATCGTAGGCGAATTCCAGAAGCTTTTCAATCTTCACAATCCACCTCTTAGCGATGGAAAGCATTTCGTCGCGATTCTAGGGGCCCATAAAAAGTCTTGGGAAAAACAGGGATACTTCGGGAATATAGGTAATGAGGATCAGGCCAAGAAGGGAAACCAGCAAAAACGGAACCACGGCTGCGGAGACCTCATCCATAGTCATACCCGTTATGCTTTTGGCTACAAAAAGATTGTAGGCAAAGGGAGGGGTAATATAGCCGATTACGAAATTGACCACAACAATCGTTCCGAAATGAATCGGGTGAATGCCTAGCTTTATAGCGATCGGGTGCAGAATTGGTGCAAGGATAACGATCGCCGCAGGGGTGTCCAGCAAAGAACCGATAATAAGGAATAAGATATTCACAAAAATAAGGAAAATATTTTTATTCTGCGACATGCCCATAATAAATTGTGCACCGGCATCCGGAATACTCCAGGAAGCCATCAACCAAGCCAGAAGATAAGATGTTCCAATCACAAACATGATCATAGCAGAGGTTCTGGCGGTCTTCTCCAGGCACTCGAAAAGTCCCTTCAGCGTCAAGGTCCGGGTAACAGCGAATCCGATGATAATTACATAAATACTTCCAATGGCCCCCGCCTCCGTGGGAGTGCAAACGCCGGTGTAAATGCCTCCCAGCACAATGCCTGGAGCGATCAAGGCCAGTTTTGCCCTCCACATGGCCCTGAATATGCCCTTCAGAGAAGGCCCCCCTTCGGAAACAGGAACTTTTTCGATTTTCGCTTTGATAAAACTTAGGATCATCATCAGAACAGCGAGTAGAAGCCCGGCTCCGAGCCCTCCCAAAAAAAGCTTGGCAATCGATACTTCGGCGACAACGCCATAAATAATGAAGGGGATGCTGGGTGGAATAATGGGGCCGAGTATACCTCCCGCAGCCGTGGCCGCCGTGGCAAAGCGTTGTGAATATCCCTTTGACACCATTTCCGGAATGGCAACGGTTCCAATGGCAGCAACGGTGGCGGGTCCCGAGCCTGATATCGCCGCGAAAATGGCGCAGGCAACAATCGTTCCCATCGCCAGACCGCCGGTCATGTAACCTACCAGTTCATCGCCAAATGCAACGAGGCTTTTCGATATCTTCGCTCTTTCCATGACGATCCCGAGGAGGACAAAAAAAGGAATTGCCAGGTAGGCGAAGTTCATGATCCCGCTCAAAAATGTCTGGGCGAACATCATGAGATTCTGGTCCGTGGCGAGGAGGCCGATGAAGCCGGATATCCCCAGGGAAAAACCAATCGGAATCCCCAGAACGATCAATAAAACAAACAGCGCAAACAGTAATAGGGCAATCAGTGCCACACTCATCGTTGGCTCGGCTTCCTTTCCGGCGATTTCAAGATCCGGATGATGTTGAGTTGAGAATAAAAAAGAACCAGCAACCCGCTTATCGGCAGCGACAAGTTCAGCCAGAGGGTATTGATCCCTGCTGCAGGGGTGCTCTCGGAACTAAACATCATGGCATAGGTGTAGCCATACGCGATCATCAGAACAGAAAAGAGGGTAACCAGCGTTTGTGTAAAAATTGAAAAAATCTTGCCCATCCTGGGGCCAAAACGGTTTTGGAGGAAACTGAATTCGATGTGTTCTCCGCTTTGCGTAAGCAATGCAATGCCGAGCAGGGTAAACCAGACGAAGATGATCCCCGCGACTTCTTCGGGCCAGGAAAGCGCCTGGCCGACGACATATCTGAAGAAGACTCCCGTGCCGATAAAAATGACGAGCACGACGCCCTGAAGGGAAACGAGGAAAACGATGACCCTTCTCAAACGATCAGCTATTTTCTCCATCGTACAAATATCCCGTCTATTACAGAAAATTCGTGATTGAATTACCACCGGTTTCTCGGTGGCTTTGATGAGCGACAAGACTTCTGACAAAATCCTTTGCCCTTCCTGACAAGAATTCAAAGGACTCTTTTTGTGTTCATCAATAATGTCGGTTCAAATTAGGTATGGGGCTTTCGCCCCTACACCCCACCACTGAAGATGTTAGTGGTGGGGTGTAGATAAACAGGGGACAATTATTTGGATGCGGCATCGCTTGCGTTCAGGACGGCCTGAAGCACCTCTTTGCCGATCTCTTCCTCGAATTGCTTGTACATCGGCCTTACCGCGTCCTGGAAGGGCTTCTTGTTGGACACGTCGTTGATAACCATCCCAGCTGCCTTGAGTTTCTTCAGGATGTCTTCGTTGATGCCCTTGGCCTCATTGCGTGCATAGACGGTTGCCTCATAGGCAGATCGTTTGAAGATTTCCTTCTCTTCCGAAGAGAATTTCTTCCAGCGTTGTTCCGAGCACATGAGGATCAAAGGAGAGTACGTATGGTTGGTCAGAGAGAGGTATTTGGCCACTTCGTAGAATTTATTGGCATAAATGACGGACAAAGGGATCTCCAGACCATCCACTACCTTCTGTTGCATGGCGGTGAAAACCTCACCCCAGGGCAAGGGGACCGCATTGGAACCCAAAGATTGGAAGAGTGCAATGTAGATAGGGGTCGTCATCACCCTGAATTTGATCCCCTTCGTATCTTCCGGTGTGTTGACGGGGCGCACATTGTTGATCATGTGCCTAAACCCACCTTCGGAAATTGCAAGCCCCACGATCTGGAGTTTATCCAATTTGGCAAGGACCATCTTCCCCGCCTCGCCGTCCAGAACCTTGTGCGCGACCTGTTCGTTCGGAAAGATGAAGGGCAGATCAAATACCATGAAGGACTTGACGAAGGCCCCGGTAGGAGCGTTGGTGATCACTCCCAAGTCCATCGATCCCATGGTCAGATTCTTGATCATTTCACTTTCATTTCCCAGTTGTCCGCTTGGGAACAGTTTGACCTTGTATTTCCCTTTGGTATAGCCCTCAACCAACTCGCCAAATTTTTTTGAGGTGATGAAATACGGGTCGCCCTCACTCGCAGCCGTAACAAATCCCAACTTCAGTTCTATCGGCTGCGCTGCGGACTCGGAGTAAAAGGAAAGAACGGAGATACTCAGGACAGAAAAAAGCACCGTAACCCACCTTGAAACAAAAGCACCTCTCGTTTTCATCTACACCTCCTGTTTGTTTGATGAGGTAATGCTTTCGATTACTGCTTCCGGATTAATTTTATACGCTTTGATCAGCAGATATACCCTACCCCTTGGGAAGGGTTTGGTTAATTTTGGTTCGCGATTTCTTTTTCATTTACCTTTCTAAATTTAAATAAAAACCCGCTTTTGGGGGGCAGCGGTACCCGAGGGTGAGGTTGTGCTCTGGCCGCATGGCTTCCCCAAAATATGGAAATTAACCTTGCCATAGACACGAACAGGCCACTAACACCGCCTTTATTGGTTGTCAACAACCGAAATCCGACCGGTCAAACCCGTTTTTACCTGTTTTCAGACAGGCTTCAGCAAATCAAGCCGAATGATTAAAATTACCCTTGTGCCGGTGTCGAATCCTGACTTTGGCAGAAGGGCAATGGGATTCTCTGATGGAAGGTGCAGGTTCAAAAAATTACAGATTTGGTCTTGGCTGAGGGGCTGTTTTGACCCATTAACTTTTGAGATTGGCTGGAGTTATCTCAGAAATGGTCGTTCAGAGATACGTCGGATGGAAACTTTAAGCCTGAAGATAGCCTTGCTTTGAAAGTAATGTCTTGATGGCTTATTCTCGAAAGGAGGCAAACCGCGATTCCTTTATAATGCCATGTATCCGGGGACTATACGGCCGAACCCCGTCGGCGAGTTTCAAGATTTCACGCAAGGCCCATTTCTTGATTCGCCATGGCATATTTCACACGCGGCCGCCGCTCCAGCGCAGCTTGGCCTTGAGCACGTCGAAGTAGTGGCGGTCCGGCAGCAGGACCAGATTGAGGGGATGGTCGCTTCTGCCGACGGTGATCACGTCCTTGTCCGTGATGTTGAGCCCCGTCTGGCCGTCGAGGGTCAGGACGATGTCCGAAGAGCCCTTGTCCAGTCGCAGGGTGATCTCCACGTCGTCCGGCACGATGAGCGGCCGGTTGGTGAGGGTGAAGGGGCAGATGGGCGTGATGATGAGGCCGGGGACTTTCGGGTGGACCACCGGCCCGCCGGCGGCGAGCGAGTACGCCGTCGACCCGGTGGGGGAGGCAATGATCAGGCCGTCGGCGCGGAAGGTGGTGAGGTAGTGGCCGTTGATGTGGGTGATGATGTTGGCCAGCCGGGCCAGCGCCCCGCGGTTGATCACGATGTCGTTCAGCACGGTTTCGCGGACGATGGTTTTGCCCTTGCGGAGGACCTGGACATCCAGGCGCATGCGGGGGGAGATCTTGTACTCCCCCTTCAAAACGCGGTCGGCCGCTTCGAAGAGGTTCTCCTCCGCGATCTCCGCCAGGAAGCCCAGGTCGCCGAACTTGACGCCGAGCAGCGGTATCTCCCGGTCGCCGACCCAGCGCACGGCGCTGAGGAAGGTCCCGTCTCCCCCCAGCACGAACACGCAGAAGAGGTCCTTCGGCGGCTTGGCCGGGCCGTTTCCAGGTCCCTGACCGGGTGAACCGGGGCTTGGTTTGCGTATGACTTCGACCTTGCGCGTTCTGAGCCAGTCCGCAAACTCCTCGGCCTTTGCGGCCGCCCGGGCATCCTTCTTGATGAACAGCGCGACTCTTTGCGCGCCCTTGCCTGCTTCTTTTTTCATGAGAGGGGTCTTCCCGTTAAACCCTTTTCAAAACCCCACAACCCGCTTTGCCGAAAGGAGGAAAAAGGGGATTTTGCAGAGCGCTCAGGACGGTCCGACGCGCCCGGTCCCGCTTCCGATGCGGTTCGCTTATTCTCGATGGCGCCGTTCCGCCCCTTCATACAGGTTCGCATCGTCGGGGACAAGAGTTTTGTGAAAGCGCGGGAAGCTCGCAGAAAGCTTCAGCGCAGGGCGATGGCTCTTCCCGGGCAGATCACCCGGCAGCGCAAGCAGCGGATCTCATTTTTTCCCCTTCAACAAGTCGCCCAGCTTCGAAAAAGGGCTGTCGAGCGCAGGCGCTCGATCCGCCGGCTCCGGCGCCTCGCCGGTGTACCACTCCGCCACCTGGTCGCGTGCGTGCTCGTTGTCATGGCAATAGATGCACAACAGCTCCCAGTTGCTGCCGTCGGGCGGATTGTTGTCGTGGTTGTGGTCCTTGTGGTGGACGGTCAACTCGCGCAGCCGCTTGCCAGAAAGCTCCCGGCCGCAGCGGGCGCAGACATGCACAAAGAGCTTGAGGGCGCGCTCCCGGTAGGTGGTTTCCTTGAGCGCCCGCTCGCGCCGGGCGGCGGCGATGATCTCCTCCGGGGTTCGGGCTTTCCTCTCGACCATGGGCTCAGACCTCGCTTTCGTTCTGGTTTGTCCGGGAGTGCGCCATGCGATTTCGCTTCAGGGCTTCAGGCAGTCTTGGCGGGCGATGTCGACCCAGACCGCCACGCGCTTCAAACGGTCTTGGAATTCGACTTCGGCCAGCCGGATCTCCCGGCTGCCGGCGGCGTCCGCGTTGCCTTGCTTGACCCCCATCCAGTCGAGCCGCAGGACGACGGGGGTGACGGAAAGGACCTGCTGCGGGGCCTGCAGGACCGCCGTCAGCTGACGCAGGTACTCCTCGGGGGAGTCCGACTCTGCGGCCAGGTCCTGGATCTGCCGGTCGATGTCGGCCAACACCCGGGGCGCATCCCGGGTTGCCGATTCTCCGGCGGCCGGCTCGGACGTCAGGATGCCCAGGCCGTCCGGCCTGGTTTGCAGGATCTTGAGCTTGATGGAGAGGATCCGCTGCTGCTCCTTCAGCTCGTCTTTTAGGGCGCGAAGCCGCAGCAGGCGTTCGAGCACTTGGGTCACCAAGGCGTTCAAGGCTCTGTTCTTCAACACGTTCCGGGTTTCGGCGGCGGCCGTGGAAGGGTCGATGATCCGGTGGTCGTAAAATTCCACGGCCGTCTGCGGGACGTCGCGCCGCACCAAACTGCCTTCCGCGGCCGTGCCGAAGATGGTGCGCTCCTTTTTGGTGGCGGTGAGGAGAGCAAACGCCCGGCTCGCTCCCTGTTGCGCGAAAAACGATTTCAGGCGCGGGTTGTCCGCCAGCAGGGCGCTCATCTCCTCGGGGTTTACGAACAGCGCCTTCAGGAGCGGATCCCGATCCCAGTTTTCAGGGGAGAGCAGCGTCGGGCCCGGTATGGCATCGATGGCCTGCTGGAGATAGCGCAGGGCCGCCTCGACGGGAGATCGCAGGTCCCGCCGGCAGTCGCGGAGGGAGCACATCACCGGAGCGCTGGCCTGTACCACCTGGTCGATCGCCTGGGCCAGGGCGTCCTCTTCCCGGCGGCTGAGCCTGCGCGCCTCCCGAACCTGTTCCGCGCGGGAAAGAATCTTTTTAAAAAGAGTCATGGAAGCCATCCCTCCGGCGAACAATTGCCCGCCGTGCAACGTATTATTCATCACTGGTTGGGAGATCTGTCAAGCTTCTTGATTTCCAGCGAAATCTCCGATACAGACAACGCATTGCCTACCCCTCCACGCGCAGTGACGGGACGCCATGAATTACCACCAGCCGTATTGGAACCCTATTCTGGAAACGCTTCCCCCGGAGGCGCTGCGGCAACTTCAGCTGAAGAAGTTCCAACGCATATTTCGCTGGGCGTACACTCATTCGAAATTTCACCGTGCGCTTTACCGGTCGGCGGGCATCGCACCGGAGGACATCCGCACGCTGGAGGACATCCGCCGGGTGCCCACCGTGGAGAAAGCCATGATGCGGCAGGTCCAGGGCAAGGACCCCTATCCGTACGGGGATGCCTTGTGCGTGCCCCTGGACGACGTGACGGTCTTCCGGCAGACCAGCGGCACCACCGGCCAGCCGGTTTACCAGCCGGACACCTGGCAGGACTGGGAGTGGTGGGCCGAGTGCTGGTGCTACATCCTCTGGTCCCAGGGCTACCGGCCCAGCGACCGGGTTTTCATCCCGTTCGGCTACAACGTGTTCGTCGCTTTCTGGGCCGGCCACTACGCCGCCGAAAAGCTCGGTTGCGAAGTGGTCCCCGGCGGGGTGCTGGACACCAAGGCCCGCATCCTCAAAATCCAGGAGCTCAAGGCCACCGCCATGATGGGGACGCCGACCTACCTTCTCGGCATGGCGGAGACGGCCCGATTGAAGATGGGCATCGACCCGTCCCGGCTCGGCGTCGACAAGATCACCTGCGCCGGCGAATGCGGGGCCAGCATCCCCAGCACCAAGCGGCGCCTGGAGGAGGCCTGGGGCGCCAAGGTCTACGATCATGCCGGGGCCACCGAAATCGGCGCCTGGTCTTACGAATGCGCGGCGCAGCCCGGGGGGCTGCACGTGAACGAGGCCATGTTCCTGGTGGAGATCATCGACCCCGAGTCCGGAGAAACCATCGAGGCGCCGGGCCGCAGGGGCAAGATGGTCATCACGGCCTTCGACCGCCAGGCGCAGCCCTGCGTGCGCTTTGACTCGAAGGACGTGATCGAGTGGTCCGACGAGCCCTGCCCGTGCGGTCGGTCCTTTCGGGTGATCCGGGGCGGGGTGGTGGGCCGGGCCGATGACATCACGAAAGTAAAAGGCGTGCTGCTCGCACCGTCCGCCATCGAGGAGGTCGTGCGCGGCATCAAGGGGCTGGGGGACGAGTACGAGGTGGTCGTGGACAAGACCGGCGACGCCGAGACAATACGGCTCAGGGTGGAGGTTCTGCCCGAGGCCCGGGATCAATGCACCTTCATCCAGTCCGAGTTGCAGGACCAGCTGCGTCTGAAAACCAACCTGCGCTACGACCTAGAAATCTGCGGCTGCGGAACCCTGCCGCGCTACGAGGTCAAGGCCAAGCGCTTCAAGGACTTGCGGAGCAAGAAAACGGAATAATCTTCGGGAAGGAATTTATGCAGCCCGCTATCGACATGGACAACCTGAACCTGAACATCCGGTCCGCCCGCAAGGCCGTCGAGGAGCTCAAGCGCCTGGGCGAGAATTTTCCCGCGGTGGCCAGAAACGCAGAGCGCATGCTGGCCAGCCTCAAGATGCTCGAAATCAACGTTTCCGATTATTTATGGGCGCCCGCCGAGGCGGGCACTCATAAAAAAAGCAGGGAGGGAAAAACCGCATGACCGAGTCGATTCTGAATGGCAAACGGGTTCTGGCCGTCGACGACGAGCCGGACGTGCTGGAGTCCCTCGAGGAACTGGTGCTGGCCGATGCGCCCCAGTGCCGGATCGAGAAAGCCGGCACCTACGAGGAGGCCGTCCAACGGCTGGAGAACAACGCCTACGACCTGGTCGTTCTCGACATCATGGGGGTGCGCGGCTTCGACCTGTTGGAAGCGGCCGTCAAGCGCCATTTCCGGGTGGCGATGCTCACGGCGCACTCCCTCACCCCCGAGGCGCTCAAGCGCTCCTACGACATGAAGGCCTATGCGTTTCTGCCGAAGGAGAAGCTGGCCGATATCGTGCCCTTCCTGGAAGACGTGCTGAAATACGATTATGCCACCGGCTGGAAGCGGCTGCTGCAGAAGCTGCACGGCTTTTTCAGCGACCGCTTCGTGTCGGACTGGGAGAAGAAGACCGGGCTGGACTGGAAAGAGTGGTCCAAATAGAATTGTCACCCCGCAGGGCGGGGTGACAATTCTAATATATAAAACACCGTCCCGCTGTGCGGGACGGTGTTTTATTTCATGAGGAGGTCGGGGAGGAAGGTGCAGATCGACGGGAACAGGAACAGCAGGACGGCGCAGAACAGGATGCTGAGCAGAAACGGGTAGACGCCGCTGTAGATGACGCTGAACGGAACCTTGGTGATGTTCCTCACCACGAACACATTGATGGCCACCGGCGGGATGACCACGCCGACCATGACGGTCAGGGCGATGATCATCCCGAACCACATCGGGTTGAACCCGAGCTTGATGATGACCGGGTAGAAGATCGGTGTGGCCAGCACCATGAAGGCCAAATCGTCTATAAACGACCCGCCCAGCAGATAAATGATCGAAATCATCACCATGATGATGTAACGGTCGAAGGGCAGCGACCCCACCCAGTCGGCCGTGATCATGGGGATCTTGGTCACCGCCAGGAAATGTCCCAGGATGACCGAACCGGCGATGAGCATCAGCACCATGCAGGCCGTGCGCAGGGATTCAGCCACCGACTTGATGTAGCCCCGGAAGTTCAAGTCGCGCTTGAGGATGGACAAAAGAAGAACGGCGAAGGTTCCCACGCTGCCGGCCTCGGTAGGCGTGAAAAACCCCTGCATCAGGCCCCCGATCACCAGAAGGAAAATGACCAGGATCCACAGCACCTCGGGCAGCGAGGCCATGCGCTCCTTCCACGTGGATTTTTGCCCTTTGGGCCCCAGCGCCGGGTTGATCCGGCACCAGCCGTAGATGATGCAGATGAAGAACAGGGCGACGATCAGTCCCGGGACCAGGCCCGCCAGGAAAAGCTTCCCGATCGATTGCTCCGTGATGATGCCGAAGACGATCAGCGTCACGCTGGGCGGGATCAGGATGCCCAGGGTGCCCACCGTGGCCACGATCCCGGTGGAAAGCTTCTTGTCGTAGCCGTAGTGGTCCATCTCCGGCACGGCGACGCTGGCGAAGGTGGCGGCCGTTGCCGGCGAGGAGCCGCAGATCGCCTTGAAGGCCGTGGCCCCGGCCACGGTCGCCATGGCCAGACCGCCGGGGATGTGGCCGATGAACGTGTAGGCGGCCGCATACAGCCGCTTGGCGATGCCGGCGTTGAAGGCGATTTGGCCCATGAGGATGAAAAGCGGGATGACCGTGAAACCGTAGGAGGACAATACGTCGAAAAAGTCCTTGGCCAGCAGGTTCAGGCCGGCTTTCCAGGAAACGATGTAGCTGAACCCCAGGAACCCCACCAGGGCCATGGCGAACCCGAGCTCGATGCCCGTCAGGAACAGCAGCAGGACCGCCCCGAGACCGACCAACCCGGCCGTTACCTCACTCATAGCTCCCCCTGAAGATCTTCACGATGTCCGCCAGCAGGACCAGACACTGCACGAAGCAGGAAACGGCGACCCCGTAGGCGACGGGGTAAAAGGGGAGCTGCAGGGTGAGCGACACCTCGCCCGATTGCTGCAGGTCCAAGCCCACCTTGATGAGGTTCCATCCAATGAGGAAAAACAATCCGATCCCCATGCAGCGGGTGGTCAGGTTGAAAACCGACCGTACGGCTTGGGGCAGCTTGCCGGTGAAAAAATCGACGTAGATGTGCCCCCTCAGCCAGGAGGTCAGCGGGATGGCGAACCCGACGACGATGGCCCCGGAAAACGCCACCAGCTCATAGGTCCCGACGATCGGCCGCCGGAAGGAGCGCAGGATGACATCGAGGACCGTCAACAACATGATGAAGGTGATCGCGATGCCGGCGATGACATTGATGCCGCGGCTCACCCGGCCGACGCTGTTCAACAACCATTCCACGGCGGCTCCTTCCCGTCCAGGTTCGCTGAAACGCAAAAATAGGGGAAGGGGTGTCCGCGTCCGCCTTCCCCTTGGGCAGCCTACTGAAGCCTTTTCAGTTCTTCCAGGCAGAAGGCGAGCGTTTGATCACCCGGAAGATTCTTGGCCTTCATGTTGGCCACGTATTCATCCAGGATCGGCCGGACCAGCTTGGCCCATTTCTCGTCTTCTTCCCTGGAAAGAGCGATGATCTGGTTGCCCTGGGCGAGGGTGAACTCGCGGCCTTCCTTGTCGATCTCATCCCAGCCCTTGCCGGTCTTCTCGATCCATTCGGCGTTGACGGTTTCGATCACTTTCTGGACGTCCGGGGGCAGGGATTTCCACTTGTCCTTGTTCATGACCACGAAAAAGCCGGTGCTGTAGGCCGAGCCGAAGTTCTCCGTGGTGGACTTGATTACCTCTCCGAGTTTCCACCCTTTAAGGGATTCGATGGGGTTCACCCCTCCCTCGGCTACGCCTTTCTGCAGGGCGTCGTAGCGTTCAGGCATGGGCATGGCCACGGGGGTCGCACCCAGGGCGCCCACCACCTTGGCGCTCAGGCCGTGGCAGACGATTTTCATGCCTTTCAAGTCGTCGAGGTTTTTAACGGGTTTCTTGGTGTGAAGGATCCCGGGCCCGTGGGCGTGCAAGTACATGACCTGCACGTCGTTGAACTCCTGCGGTTTGAACTTCGCGTAGTAGGCGTTGATGAGCTTGGTAGCGGCCAGGCCGTTCTTGTAACCCAGGGGCAGGTCGATGACCTCGGAGAGCGGGAACCTGCCCCGGGTGTAGCCGAGCACCGACATGCCGATGTCGGAGATGCCTTTCACCACCCCGTCGTAGCACTTGTCGGCGGGAGTCAGTGTGCCTCCGGCGAACATGGTGATCTTGACGGCGCCGTTGGTGCGCTTTTCAACCTCCTGCGCCCACTCGGTGGCAAGCACCGTGTTTTTGTGGGGGGCGGGAAAGAAAATGGAGTAGTTGAGCTTGATGGGGTCTGCCGCCTGAACCCCGCCGGGGATCCCGAAAAACAGAACCCCGATGAACGCTGCCGCCAGAGTCGAACACACGAGTTGCCCCTTTTTCATCGTTTCCCTCCTGTCGGTGGTGCCGGGTTTGAGTGGGGTGGTGCCTGCTGACGCCAATTCAGAGTTTATAACTCTACTAATTCAATGTCGGTGCCTCTGTCAATTAAAATGTAACTGCATTGTAGCTATAAAGGCGGCCGTATGATCCGTGTCGGCAATAAACGCAAAACGCATAGAATCGAATGAACTAAAATTTTTTGTTGACATGGTTTCGGATTTGTGTATTTGTGTCTGCAACAAAGAGTGCAAAAAAATAATTTTGCAACTTAACGTTTAAAAACACCCCGAAAGGAGGCGGAAGAACCATGCGACGTTCGATGATGATGTCCAAGGTCCTTTTTTTGGCGGCGCTGGTGTTGTCGGTCATCGGCTGGCAGGAAGCGGCGGCCCAACCCAAACAATTGGCTTTTACTCTGGACGCGCCGCCCTATCGTCAACTGGAAGCCCAGGCGATCGCCGAGCAATTGAAAAAAATCGGCATTCAGGCCGAGGCGAGAATCTGGGAAAAGATCGTTTTGCGGGATCAAGTCGCCTCGGGGGATAGAAACGCCTATCTGACCGATTGGGGCAGCGCCTATTTTGACCCATTCGATCTCGGCGAGCCCAAGCTGACCACCGGCGGCCGGGGCAATTTCTCCTTTTATGCGAACACGAAAGTGGATGAATGGCTGAAAACGGCCTCGAACTCGGCCGACAACGCGGCCCGCAAAGAGGCTTACTTCAAAGTCCAAAAGACGGTGTTCGATGAAGCCCCGTGGATTTTCGGGTATTGCCTGCAGAATATCGAAGCCGCCGGCGCAGAGGTCGAGAACTGGGCCCCCGCCATGGACAACCGCGTCAACCTCCACGACGTGAAACTCAAAAAGGGCGACACGATCATTGTGGGTATGAACGTGAACGCCTTTGTCACGCTGGATCCGGCCATGCACCGCGACCGGGACACCGAAACCGTAATCCGCAACATGTTCGACGGACTCGTGACCCGCACGAACGGGGCGGATGTCGTACCGGAACTGGCGGAGGGCTGGGAAGAGGTAAATCCCACGACCTATGTCTTCACCCTGCGTTCCGGTGTGAAGTTTCACAACGGCGACCCGCTGACGGCCGATGATGTCGTCTTTACG
>JALOPD010000060.1 GCA_025454075.1 Desulfobacterales bacterium
ACCAGAACGGATCGGGGCCGCACCTGATAGCCTTCCTTCAATTCGTGCAGCGTGTAGACGGGCTTGCCGTTGATGTGCGCCGTCAGCCGTTCGGACGCCTCCAGCATCGCCCGGCAGGCGGTTTCAACCACCCGGTCGGCGAAGGCGTCGATGGAGACGCCCGATGAATCCGCCAGCGGCCGGAGGCCGGCGCGCGCCCGCTCGCGATCGTCGTGGGCGAAGTCCCCGATGGCCGCCAGGGCATCGGTGGGCGTGGGGACGCTTCCGCCGAAAAGAATCGCCGGGCCCTGCCGGTCCGGTCCGACCGTCAGGCGGCCGTCTTTGAGGCGGACGGCGCTGTCGCCGCCCATGCCGATCGAAAGGGTTTCCAGGGAGCGGATCAAGGTCCGATAGGGGCCGATGGCGATGCCGTGCGGGTCGAGCACCGGGGCGCGGCCGATCAGCACCGCCAGGTCGGTGGTGGTGCCGCCGATGTCCATCACGATCGCGTCTTCGTCCCCCGCGGCCATGGCGACGGCGCCCATGACGCTCGCCGCCGGCCCGGAGAGGATGGTCTGGGCGGGGTACTCGACCGAGGCCTCCAGCTTCATGTTGCCGCCGTCGGCCTTGAGCAGGCGCAGCGGCAGGCGCATTCCCTTGACGTCCAGGCTGTTCAGCACGGCGTCGAAAAAGGCCTTGTGAATCGGGTAGACGGCCGCGTTCAGGTAGGTGGTGGCGATGCGGCGGGCAAAATTCAGGCTGCCGGAGACGCGGTGGCCCAGGAAAATCTTGTCGAAGGAATCCCCCAGCAGCTCCCCGATGCGGATTTCGTGGGCGGGGTTGCGCACCGAGAATTTGCCCACCACCCCCACCTGCCGGATCCCGCTATCCCGGAAGTGTCCGGCGGCGGCCCGGATCTCCTCCGGCAGGACCGGCTCGACCTCGCGGCCGCGGTGGTCGATGGAGCCTTTCACGCAGATGTAGTGGGGGTTGGTGCGAAAGTGCTCCGGGTCGATCCCGGGGCCGGCCGAAACGATCATGCCGACGGGCGGGATCGTGTCCTGGATGATGGCGTTGGTGGTCAGCGTGGTGCTGAGGACGATGCGCCGGATGGCGCCGGTGTCCACGCCTTCCGTGACCGCATCCAGGCCCATCAGGACCGAGCGGAAGAGATCCGATGCATCGGTGGAAACCTTGGCTTGCCGCAGCAATCCGGCGTTGTTCAGCAGAACGACATCCGTGTGGGTGCCCCCGACGTCCAGCCCGATGATCATGCGGTTTTCCCGATAGAGTTTTCCTTGGGGATCGATGAAAAACTAACGAAAATAGACATTCCTGTCAACTGGGGTTTCGAATGCCTCATTGGCAAGTTGACATTCCAATCTTATTCTAACGTGCGAAAGTTGGAGCGAGCACCCTCGCATTCGACCGCCGGGGCAGATCCGATGGGAGGTGGGGTTGATGAAACCATATGAGGACGAGTTGGCGACGATGGATTTCAGCGTGCGCTGGGAGCATGACGGCATCCGTCACACCGATGGCCGGCACGCCCCGCGCGTCAATTTTTGGCGGGACATCCTGCCGCCCGGGCTGCAGGACACCCTGGTGCGGCAGCCCGGCGTGAGATCGGTTCCGATGGAGTTCGCGGCCGGCCAGGTGCTGCCGCAGCGCCGACCGGCGCTGGTCCATCCGGTGCGGCGGGAGGATGTCGAAAAACGCCGGGCGCCCGGGGTGGAAATCGAGCCGCGCCGCGGCCGGTTCTACCCGCGGGGGATCCTGCGCGGCGTGCCCGGCGTCTTTCGCGACAACGTTCAACCGTTCCGCTGCACGGACCTGGACCCGGTGCGGCTTGCCGCCGATTTCAACCACCCGTTGTCCGGGAAGGCGATTTCCCTCGATATCGCGATCCACGACCTGCGCCTCAAGTTCGAGGAACACGGCGGCACCAGCATCGACTGGCTCGAGGAAGCCCTGGCCGGGCCGGGGATGCAGGCCCGCGCCGACGGCGGCCCCACGGATTTTTTCAGCGACCGGCCGTTCGGGCGCCGCGATGAAAACGCGGACGCCGTTTTTTACCAGCGGGCGAGACGGGTCAACCACATCGACGACACCGCCATCGGCCTGGTGTCGCGGTTGTACGGGCGCCTGATCCGGCCGGGGGCGGACGTGCTCGACCTCATGGGCAGCTGGACCTCCCATCTCCCCCCGGGACTCGAACTCAAGGGGCTGACCGTGCTCGGGATGAACGCGGAGGAACTGCAGGCCAACCCGCGGGCGACGGAGCGCTGCGTGCACGATCTCAACCTCCAGCCCGCGCTGCCCTTCGCCGACGGCCGTTTCGACGCGGTGGTCTGCACCGTCTCGGTGGAATACCTGGTCCGTCCCTTCGAGGTGTTCGCCGACGTGGCCCGGGTCCTCAAGCCGGGCGGGCTTTTCATCCACACCTTCTCCAACCGCTGGTTCCCCCCGAAAGTGATCCGGATCTGGACCGAGCTGCACGAATTCGAACGCATGGGGTTGGTGCTTGAATATTTCCTGAAATCGGGTAAATATAACCGGCTTGAGACCTACTCGATGCGGGGGCTGCCCCGGCCGGAAAACGACAAGCACTTCGGGCAGATCCCCTACGCCGACCCGGTCTACGCGGTCTGGGGATGGAAGGCGCCGAACTGACCGGCGCCCTCCATGGTCTTCGCTGCAGAGCCGGAGGCAGAGCGGCGCCCACCCGGACGCCCCCGGCGCGGGAACCGGGCGAGCCGTGCGGCGGCAACCTTGAAACCATGAACCGAAAGCAACCAGGCATGCGGTTTGAAGAAGAAAGGGGGCGACCGGCGCCGGCGCCGATTCAGGTGGAGCCGGCGTTGATCCCCGGCAACAGCGACCGGTTCAAGCGCCAGGTGGAGTTTCTGCTGGAAATCGACCGCTTGAAGCACATTTTCCGCCAGACGATCCTCCTCGACCGCAGCCGGCACGAAAACTCCGTCGAGCACTCCTGGCACATTGCGATGTCGGTCATGATTTTTGCCGAATATGCCGATACCTCCGGCGCCGACATGGGCCGGGTGATCCGGATGCTGCTGCTGCACGACCTGGTCGAAATCGACGCCGGCGACACCTACTGCTACGACGAGCAGGCCGGGATCGACCAGCACGAGCGCGAGCGCCGGGCGGCCGACCGAATCTTCGGGCTGCTGCCCCGGGACCAGGCCCTGGACTTCCGCCGGCTGTGGGACGAGTTCGAAGACGCCGGGACCCCCGAGGCGCACTATGCCCACGCCATGGACCGCTTCCAGGCCTTCCTGCACAATTATTTCACGCAGGGCCGGATGTGGAGGCGGCACGGCATCCGCCGGCACCAGGTCATCCGGCGCATGCAGCCGGTGGAACGCGGCGCACCGCTGCTGTGGGACTACGTCCAAACGCTGATCGACGATGCGGTTCTTAAAGGCTACCTGCTACCCTGAAATTGAGAAACGGCCGTCTCTATGCCCCCATCCTCCGCCAACGAACCTGTGATTCTGGCCAAGAACCTGAGCCGCATCTACCCGCTGGGCGACAGCTCGGTGGTGGGCATCCATCAGGTGAACCTGACCATCGGCCCCGGGGAGCTGGTCGTTCTCAAGGGCAACAGCGGCTCGGGCAAGAGCACGCTTTTGTCGCTCCTGGCCGGCCTGGACCACCCCAGCTCCGGGGATCTCGTCGTGGCCGGGCACCCTTTGTCCAACCACCGCGCCGCAGACCTCACCCGCTTCCGGCGCGAGGTGATCGGGATGGTGTTCCAATCGTTCAACCTCCTGCCGACCCTGAGCGTGCTCGAAAATGTCTGCCTGCCGGCGCTGCTCGCGGAAAAGGACCTGGAGACGACGCGCCGGAAAGCCATCGATCTTCTCGGCTGGCTGGGGCTCAAGGACCGCCGCGACCACCACCCGGACCAGCTTTCCGGGGGCGAGATGCAGCGCACGGCGATCGCGCGGGCCCTCATCAACGACCCGGTGCTCATTCTCGCCGATGAGCCCACCGGCAACCTGGACAGCCGCAACGGAACGATCGTCGTCGAGCTCCTCGCCCAGCTGAACCGCGACGCGAAGCGGACGGTCCTGATCGCCACCCACAGCGATCTCGCCGATTCGCTGGCGACCACGCACATCCGGATCAAGGATGGCGTCCTGACGGACCCGACATGCGACGGCTGACGTTCTTCCTGCGCCTTTTCCTGTGGTTCAGCGTGCGCAACCTCCGCCGGCACTGGGGCCGGGCGCTGGTCGTGCTGCTCGGCATCGCTCTGGGCGCGGCGGTGTTCACGAGCGTGCGCCTGGCGGTCCACGCCTCCCTGCACTCCTTCACCCGCAGCATGGACTTTTTTGCCGGAACCGCGGAGAAGGTCCTGGTGCGTCCCGGCGGTTATCTCCCCGAGGGGGTCCTGTCGCTCTTCTTCACGCACCCCGCCGTGAAGGACTACTCGGCCCTGCTCACGACGTACGTCCGTCCGGCCGATGGCCGCGGGGACTCGTTTCTTCTGATCGGGATCGATCCGCTGCTGGATCAATCGTTTCGGAAATGGCGCATCCAGGGGGAGCGGGACCAGGCCGTCGAACGCTGGCTGGACCTGATGCGGGAGCCGTATACCGTGATCCTCACCGCGCCGCTGGCCCGGGAGCTGCAGACGGCTTCCGGCGCCCGGATCCAACTCGAGCACACGCGCCATGCAGCCGAATTCCGCGTGGCGGGCATCCTGAAGCCGCAGGGGTTGGCCCTGGTGGAAGGCGGACGGGTGGCCGTGACCGACATCGCCACGTTCCAGGAGCTGACGGGCCTGCATGGTCTGCTGGACCGCATCGATCTGGCGTTCCACCCCAAGGCCACCCGGGAGCAGATCGAGGACCTGGCGCGGCAGCTGCCGCCGGAACTCGAGCTGCGGTCGCCTTCGGCGGCGCGGGACAGCGGCACGGCCATGATCCGGGCGTATCAGCTCAACCTGTCGGTGCTGAGCTTCGCCTCGCTCTTCGTGGGGATGTTTCTGGTCTACAGCCTGGTGGCGCTGAATGTGGCGTCGCGGCGGCGGGAGCTGGCCATCCTGCGCTCCGTGGGGGCTTCCCCCCGGACGCTTTTCGGTCTTTTTCTCGCCGAGGGTGCGATCCTCGGCATCGGCGGCTGGCTGCTCGCGATCCCGCTCGGGTCGCTCCTGGTGAGGTACCTGCTCAACGCGGTGAGCCAGACCATCTCCACGCTGTTCGTGCGGGTCCAGGCGGAAGGCCTGGTGCTCAGCCCGTTCGAGGTCGCCGTCAGCCTGGGCGTGACCCTTTTCACGGCCGTTATGGCCGCCTTTCAGCCGGCGCGGGAAGCCATGGGGATCGCCCCCAAGGAGGCCATGGAAATCTCGCAGGCCGGCGGCCGCCGCCGGCGGGCGGCCCGGCGCCTGGCGGCCTGGGCGCTGGGGTGCATCGTCCTGTGCGTGCCGCTTTCGCTCATGCCCGGGGTGGCCGGGATCCCCCTGCCGGGGTACGCGGCGATCCTCGTGCTCTTCATCGGCTTTTCCCTCATGGCGCCCTGGATGCTGGAGCGGCTGGGCCGGCTGCTCGCCCCGCTGTTGAGGCGTTTCGCCGGGATGCCGGCCTACCTGGCCGGCCGCTACCTGCGCGACAGCGGCGCCCGCACCTCCATTTCGGTGGGGGCCCTGATCACGGCGGTGGCGCTTTTCACCGCGCTGGTCATCATGATCCACAGCTTCCGCACCACCGTCGAGCTGTGGGTGCGGCAGACCGTGAGCGGGGACCTGTTCGTCACCGCCAAGATGGGCCAGGTCAACCGCTTCCGCTTCCCCATCCCGGAAACCATCGTGGCGGAGCTGAAGCGGCTGGACCTCGGGGCCGACCCGGTCCCCAGCCGCCGCTATCAACTGAGCTACGGGGACTTCCCCTACGAATTCGAGGCGATGGGGATGGAGACCTTCCTGAACCACGGGGGCTTCGTGTGGCTGAAGGGCGATCCGGAGCGGGTCCGGCCCCTGCTCGTGAACGGGGACGGGGTGTTGATTTCGGAAGTCTTCGGCACGCGCACCGGCCTCGGCATCGGCGACACCTTCCGGGCGCAGATCGAGGGCTCGCGGGTGGAGCTGCCGGTGGTGGGCATCGTCCGGGACTATCGCACGGACGGCGGGGTGGTCTTCTATTCGTGGAGCCGTTTCAAGGAGCGCTTCCACGACCCCCAGTGGAGCGGGGTGCGGTTTTTCTTCCGGGAGCCGTCGCCGGATGGCGACGCCCGGGTGGCGAAGCTGCGCAACGCCATCATCGACCGCTGGGGCGGCCAGCTGGACCTGATCAGCGGCAAGGACCTGCGCGAGGCCGTGCTGCGCATCTTCGACGAGACCTTCACCATCACCACCGTGCTGCTGCTGATCGCGCTCGCCGTGGCGGCGCTCGGCATCACCACCACGCTGACGGTCATGGTGCTGGAGCGCACGCGCCAGCTCAACACCCTGTTTGCGGTCGGCGGCAGCTTCCGTCAGATCCGGTCCATGATTTTCTGGGAGGCGTCGTTTCTGGTGGCGGCGGGCGAGATGGCCGGCCTGGTCTGCGGGTTCATCCTGTCCTACCTGCTGGTCTATGTCATCAACCGGCAGTCCTTCGGGTGGACGTTTCTCTACCTGGTGGACTGGGGGGCCCTGGCGCTGTCGCTGCCGCTGATCATCGCCACCGCTCTGGCGGCGGCGATCCCGGCCGTACGCCTGGTGTTCCGGCAGCCGCCGGCCGCCCTGTTGCGGGAACGGTGACGTCAGGGGGAAACAGGTAAACAGGTAAAGAGGGAAACAGTTGAACGGGCGAACAGGAAAACAGAAAAACGGTTAGACCGTGAAAAAGTTGAACCGGGAAATGGTAAACCGGGGAACCGTCGAATTGCGAAGCCGGAATACCGTTCAACTTTTTAACGGGTTAACGGCTTACCGAATCCTAACGATGCAACGACTCAACGGGTCTTTATGAAATCGTTCACCGCTGTCCTGCTGGCCGGAGCGCTCCTCGCGTTGACGCCTTTTGCGGGGATGGCCGGGGATGAACCGTCGGGGTTCCTTCAGGTGACCGGGCCCTGCCGGCTGGAGTTCCCGCGGGACCATTCGCCGCACCCGGGGTTCCGCACGGAGTGGTGGTACTACACCGGGAACCTCAAGTCCGAAACGGGCCGCCACTTCGGCTACCAGCTCACCTTTTTCCGCTACCAGCTGACGCCTTTCGGAGGGACGGCGGAGTGGCCGGACCCTCCATCGGCCTGGCGCACCCGACAGCTCTACATCGCCCACGCGGCGGTTTCCGACATTTCGGCCAAGCGCCACCTGCAGGCGGAGCGGGTCGGGCGGGATGCGCTCGGCATCGCCGGGTGGCTGCAATACGGCCCGGACGTGACCCTGTACCATCGGGGCTGGAGCGTCGTGATCTTCCCGAATGCCCACAAGCTGTCCGCTCACGGCGAGGACTTTTCGTTCACGCTTGCGCTGAAGCCGTCGAAACCGCCATCGCGCCACGGCATCAACGGCTACAGCCGCAAGGGCTCGACACCGGAGCGGGCCAGCTGCTATTATTCCTACAGCCGGATGGAGACGACCGGAACCATCGCCGTCGGCGGCAAGGAGATGGCGGTGAAGGGCGTGAGCTGGATGGACCACGAGTTCAGCACGGCGCCCCTTGAGCCCGGGATCCAGGGTTGGGACTGGTTCAGCATCCAGCTGGCCGACAAGAGCGAGTTCATGATCTACCTGCTGCGCCAGGAGGGCGGCGGCCTGAACCCCGCCTCCAGCGGAAGCTACATCGACTCCCAGGGTTTCCTGCGGCACCTCGACCGCAGCTACTTCGAGGTCAGCGTGCTGGACTCCTGGAAAAGCAAGATCTCGGGGGCCGTCTACCCGTCGCGTTGGCAGATCAAGATCCCGCTGCTCGGCATCGATGTCGTCGTGACGTCGAACCTGCCGGACCAGGAAATGCGCACAACGGAGAGCACGGGCGTCACCTACTGGGAGGGCAGCGTCTCCGCCAAGGGAACCAAGGGCGGCAGCCCGATCGAGGGCCAGGGGTACGTGGAACTCACCGGGTACGCCGGGACTTTTTCAGCGCTCAAGTGACGACGTATGCAGCCGATCATCGAAGTCCAGCATCTTTTCAAAAAATACCAAGACGTCACGGCCGTGGACGGCGTGTCCTTCACGGTGGGCCGCGGCGAGTTTTTCGGGCTGCTCGGCCCCAACGGCGCCGGGAAGACCACCACCATCCGCATGCTCTACGCTTTCTCGCCGCCGACGCGGGGGGTCATCCGCATCTTCGGGATGGACATCGCGCGCGACTGGCGCCGGATCAAGGCCCGCATCGGGGTCTGCCAGCAGGACAACACCCTGGACCCCGATCTGACGGTCGAGCAGAACCTGATCGTCTTCGCCGGCTATTTTTCGATCCCATCCAAGGAAGCCAAGGCCCGCGCGCGGGAGCTGCTCGAGTTTTTCGCCCTCTCCGGACGACGGGGCGCCAAGGTGATGGACCTCTCCGGCGGAATGATCCGGCGGCTGATCCTGGCCCGCTCGCTCATCAACCGGCCGGAGCTCTTGATCCTCGACGAGCCGACCACCGGGCTCGATCCGCAGTCCCGCCACCAGGTCTGGGACCGGCTGGAGAAGCTCAAGGCGAGCGGCCTGAGCGTCGTGCTCACCACCCATTACATGGAGGAGGCGAGCCGGCTGTGCGACCGGCTGGTGATCGTGGACCACGGCAAGCTCCTCGTGGAGGGCAGCCCGGAAGAGCTGATCCTGAAGCACGCCGGCCGCAGCGTGATCGAGATCGGCGGCCCGGACCAGGCGCTGCGCGACTACCTGAAGGCCCACGCGGTCCCGCACGACGACCTGGGCCGGCGGATCCTCCTCTACACGCCGGACGGCAACGAGCTCAGCCACGCGGTGCGGGACAATTTCTGCCACCAGCAGTGCACCTTCCGCACCGGCACCCTGGAGGACGTATTCCTGCGGCTGACGGGGCGGGAGCTGCGGGAATGAATCTGATCGGTCCGATCGGTCGGATCCCTCCGATCGGAATCGCTGGAGTTCGCCATACATGATCCAACTCGACGACATATCCTGGCGCTTCGTCAAAGTCTGGAAGCGGAATCTGGTCACGTTCCAGAAGATCTGGAAAATCAACTTCATCGCGCCGCTCCTGGAGCCGCTGCTGTTCATCGCCGCCTTCGGCCTGGGGTTCGCCGGCCTGGTGGGCGCCGTCCGCTACGGCGGGGCCGAGTTTTCCTACACCGCCTTCATCGCGCCGGCCCTGATCGCCACCGCCGTCATGAACAACGCCTTTTTCGAGACCACCTACGCCTCCTTCGTGCGCATGTACTACCAGAAGACCTTCGACGGCATGCTGGCCACCCCGCTGTCCATCGAGGAGATCATCATCGCGGAGATCGTCTGGAGCGCCACCAAGGCCGCGGCCGCCGCCGGCATCATGCTCGGGGTGCTCAGCGCCTTCGGCTACGTCCAATACCCGTCGGGCCTGCTGGTCGTCCCGCTCGCGTTGTTGGGAGGGGCCGCCTTCGGAGCCATCGGCCTTTTCTTCACCGGGGTCATCCCCACGATCGAAATGTTCAACCTGCCCATCTTCCTGTTCGTGACGCCCATGTTTCTCTTCAGCGGCACGTTCTTCCCGGTCTCCAACCTGCCGACGTGGGCCAAGCCCCTGGCGCTCGCCTTCCCCCTCTATCACCTGGTGGAGCTCGCCCGGCTGGCCTGCCTCGGCCGCTGCGAGACCGTGCCATGGCTCAGCGTGGTTTATCTCGTGGTGTTCGCCGCCCTCTTTTCAGCCCTGGCCCTCCTCTGCATGCGCCGCCGACTCATCAAATAGAGGCCCCCCGGCTCAGGCGGTCTTCAACGCCGCCTCCGGGCAGGCCCGGGCCTTTCGCGGATTCCGGACCCCCCGCACAAAACCCCCGCTCGCCGCCTGCTATTTTTATTGACAGCGATTGAAATATCGGGTTATCAAAATCCGTTATGCCGCATCCCAAGGGCGGTAAACGAATGATCACTCTTTTGGCGTCCATCTCCGGCGCAGCGCCGACGATCGCCCCCCGAGGGAGGCCCCTTGGAACAACCTGAAACCCACCCCCTTTGGATCGCCGTTCTGCGCTGGTTCGACTCGGAGGCGGGGATGGGCTCCGCGCCGGCCGAGGGCGGCCGGCGCGTGGAGTGGGTGCGGATCATCCCCTTCATCATCCTGCACGGCATGTGCCTGGGGGTGGTCTGGGTGGGGTGGAGCCGGGTCGCGGTGGCGGCAGCGGCCGCGCTCTATTTCGTGCGCATGTTCGCCATCACCGGGTTCTACCACCGCTATTTTTCCCACAAGACCTACCGGGCGAACCGTTTCTGGCAGTTCGTCTTCGCCGTGCTGGGCAACGCGGCCGTGCAGCGCGGGCCCCTGTGGTGGGCATCCCATCACCGGCACCACCACCGCTTTGCGGACACGGAGGAGGACCCGCATTCGCCTACGCGGCACGGCTTCTGGTGGAGCCACATCGGCTGGCTGACCTCCGACCGGCACTTCCCGACCCGGGCGAAATACGTGAAAGACTGGGCCCGCTTCCCCGAGCTGGTCTGGCTCAACCGGTTCGACACCCTGGTGCCCGTCCTGTTGGCGGCAGCGCTGTATGGCCTCGGTGCGCTGCTGGAGGCCCGCGCCCCGCATCTCGGGACCAGCGGCCCGCAGATGCTGATCTGGGGCTTTTTCATCTCCTCCACGGTTCTTTTCCACGCGACGGTCACCATCAACTCGCTGGACCACATGATCGGGCGCCGGCGCTACGAAACGCCGGACACCAGCCGCAACAACTGGTTGCTGGCGCTCGTCACGCTGGGCGAAGGCTGGCACAACAACCACCACCACTACGCCATTTCCGCCCGCCAGGGTTTTTTTTGGTGGGAGATCGATGTCACCTATTATCTTCTCAAGCTGATGTCCTGGGTCGGAATCGTGCGGGACCTGCGGCCGGTGCCGGAGCACGTGCGCGCCTCGGGCCGGCTTCCGGCGGCCGGCCCCGGACGAACATGCGACACCCAGCGATGAAGGGAGCGGCCATTCATGCGGATCGCCATCGTCGGCAGCGGCATCTCGGGGCTGGTCAGCGCTTATCTCTTGAGCGACGGGCACGACATCACGCTGTTCGAAGCCAACGACTACGTCGGCGGGCACACGAACACCGAGGACGTCGCCTGGCAGGGCAGGACCTATGCGGTGAACACCGGGTTCATCGTGTTCAACGCAGCGACCTACCCGAACTTCATCACCCTCATGAAGCGGCTGGGCGTGGAGTGGCAGCCCTCGGTCATGAGCTTCAGCGTTCAGTGCGAAAAAACCGGCCTGGAGTTCAGCCCCAGCAATTTGAATTCGCTTTTCATCCAGCGCATCAACCTGCTGCGGCCCTCTTTTTACCGGATGCTGCTGGATGTGTACCGCTTCAAGCGGGATTCCGAGGAGCTGCTGCGGGCCGATGATTACGGCCTGACGCTGGATGCGTTTCTGAAGCGCAAGGGCTACTCCCGCGCCTTCATCCAACATTTCATCATTCCCATGGGCGAGGCCATCTGGTCCGCCGACCCCGTGGCGTTCGACCGCTTCCCGGCGCGTTACTTCGCCCAGTTTTTCAAAAACCACGGGTTCCTGGAGGTGCGCAACCAGCCCCAATGGCTGACGATCAAGGGCGGCTCCCGCCAATACATCCGGCCGATCACGGAACCGTTCCGCGACCGCATCCGGCTGAACTCCCCGGTGCGTTCGGTCCGCCGGCGGCCCGGCGGCGTGGAGGTGGAAGCCGCCGGCGGCCGTCCCGAGGCCTTCGACAAGGTGGTGATCGCCGCCCACAGCGATCAGGCCCTGAGCCTGCTGGCCGATGCTTCGGAAGCCGAACGGTCCGTCCTGGGGGCCATCCCCTACCAGGAAAACCACACGATCCTGCACACGGACAGCTCGATTCTGCCGAAAAAGCGGGCGGCGTGGGCCAGCTGGAACTACCACATACCGAAGCAGGCGCTCGGCCGGGTGGCCGTGACCTACTACATGAACATGCTTCAGAGCCTCGACGCGCCGGCAGCCTTCTGCGTCTCTCTCAACCTGCAGGCGGCGGTCGACCGGCGGAAGGTGATCAAACCGATGGTCTACCACCACCCCGTCTACAACCCGGAAAGCCTGGCGGCCCGCGGGCGCCTGAAAGAGATCAACGGCGTCAACCACACCTTCTTCGCCGGGGCCTACTGGGGCTACGGGTTCCACGAAGACGGGGTCAACAGCGCGCTCGAGGTCTGCCGGCATTTCGGGAAAGGGTTATGAAATGCCTCTAGTGCCTGAGTTTTGAAAAGGCGCACGACATGGGGTTTAGCGTTCAAAAGCTTGAACAATCAACCCGTCAACCAATAACCTACCAACCCACCAACCGTCATGCTCGCTAGCTGCATCTACGAAGGCACCATCCGGCACCGGCGGTTTCGGCCGGTGGAGAACGCCTTCCGCTACCGGCTGTTTCTGGTGTACCTGGACCTCTCCGAAACGGGGCGGGTCTTCGCCCTGCACCCGTTCTGGGCCTGCGATCGGCCCAACATCGCCTGGTTCCGGCGCCGGGACCATTTCGGGGACCCGCGCATTTCCCTGGAGCAGGCGGTGCGCGACCTCGTGGAGGTCCGCACGGGGCGGCGGCCGGCCGGCCCCGTCCGGGTGCTCTGCCACATGCGTTACTTCGGCCACTGCTTCAACCCGGCGAGCTTCTTCTACTGCTGGGATTCCTCCGACACCCGGGTGGAAACCATTATCGTGGAGATCCACAACACCCCCTGGGGCGAGAGGCACACCTACGTGCTGGACCGGGCCTGCAACCAGCACCCCGTCGCCGGCTGGCACCGCCACCAGATGGCCAAGGAGTTCCACGTCTCCCCGTTCATCGACATGGACATCCGCTACGACTGGCGGTTCAGGGAGCCCGGGGAGGAGCTGAAGGTCCACATGATCGACTACGCGAAGGGCGCCAGGCTTTTCGACGCCAGCCTGGCCCTGCGGCGCACGGAGATCACCCCGGGCAGCCTGACCCGGGTGCTGGTCCGGTACCCGCTGATGACCGTGAAGGTGGTCGCCATGATCTACTGGCAGGCCCTGCGGCTCAAGCGCAAGGGGGCCCCGGTCTACACCCACCCCGGGAAGCGCCCGGCCCCGGCGCCAAGGATTCTGCCATGACGGAGCTCATCGTCCCCGCCGAAGCCCCGGCCCCCGAGAACCTCAAGGTCCGTTCGCTGGACCGGTTTTCGCGCCGGATTCTGCTGAAACTCCTGGAGCGTATCGAGCGCGGCCGGCTCGTCATCGCCGACGGCTCGGAGCGGGTAGCCTTCGGCCGCGTTTCCGAGGCGTTTCCGCTCGAAGCCGTCATCACCGTCCACCACCAGCGCTTCTACGGCGACTGCCTCTTCCGGGGCACCATCGGGGCCGGCGAGGCCTACATGGCCGGCTTCTGGTCGGCCGACGACCTCACCGCCGTGGTGCGCATCTTCGCCCTGCACCCGGAAGTGTTCAGCGGCATGGACACGGGCATGGCCCGGATCATGGCCCCGGTCGTCAAGACCCTCCACGCCCTGAACAAGAACACGCGCGCGGGCAGCCGCCGCAACATCGTGGCCCACTACGACCTCGGCAACGACTTCTACCGGCTCTTCCTGGACGAGACCCTGACCTACTCCTGCGGGATCTTCGAGCGCCCGGACAGCACGCTCGCCGAGGCATCGACGGCCAAGTACGATCGCGTCTGCCGCAAGCTGGGCCTGGCGGCGTCCGACCACGTGCTCGAGATCGGCACCGGCTGGGGCGGGTTTGCCCTGCACGCGGCGCGGCACTGCGGCTGCCGGGTCACCACGACCACCATTTCCGACCGCCAGCACGAGCTGGCCGCCCGGCGCATTGCGGAGGCCGGGCTTTCGGATCGCATTACGCTGCTCAAGCAGGACTACCGCGACCTGGCCGGGACCTTCGACAAGCTGGTCTCGATCGAGATGATCGAGGCCGTGGGGCATCAGTTCCTGGATGCGTTCTTCCGGGCCTGCAGCGACCGCCTGAAGCCCGACGGCGTGATGCTGCTGCAGGCCATCACCATCCGCGACCAGGTCTTCGACTGGCACAAGAAGAACGTGGACTTCATCAAGCGCTACATCTTCCCCGGAAGCTGCATCCCCTCGGTGGCGGCCGTCTGCGGTTCCATCGCCCGGGCCTCCGACCTGCGGCTGTTTCACCTGGAGGACATCACCCCGCACTATGCAACGACCCTCAGGCACTGGCGCGAGAATTTCTTCCGCAGCATCGAGCGGGTCAAGGCCTTGGGCTTCCCGGAGACCTTCATCCGCATGTGGGAGTTCTACCTGTGCTATTGCGAAGGGGGCTTTGCCGAGCGCTACCTGGGCGACGTGCAGATCGTCTTCACGAAACCGCTGTGCCGGAAAGCACCGCTTCTTTTACCCCTGCCGGGGTGAGGCCTCGGGGGCCCCGGGCGCTATCGCTCCGGCAGCCCACCCGCGGCGGCGGAAGACGGGCGTCCCCGAACGCCTGCCGGCGAGTCTCCCCACGAATCGTGCGGATTGAATGACCGGAGCGATACCCATGAAAGTCGGCAACGTCGGGTGGTGGGTTGTGAAAAGAACAGAAAATATGGGGCTTCCATGTTGATGGACGGAATTCTCCGCCGCGCGCGCGGCGGGCGGCCGATGACCTTACGGCGGCACCTGCCGACGGCGGCCTTTCTGGCGGTGCTGGCCATGAGCTGCTCGGGTCCGCTGTGGCCGGACGAAAAGCCGCGGGACCTGCCCATCCTGCAGCGGTGGAGCGGGGACTATCCGGCTGCGCAGATCGATCGCCTTCCGGAGGGGCAGCGTCAAACCCGCGCGGGGTACCTGGGCGACGCCGAGACGTTCGGCCGGGTCTGGCAGGCGTTGAAACCGGGCACGTTCGTCCCCGTCGTTGATTTCAGCGCGCATATCGTGGTCTTCGCCCGCAACCTGGATTTCTACAACCGCAACATGATTTCAAAGGTGGTGCTCTGGCACGGGGCCGCCGAGGTCGTCGCCGTGGAGACCCTCTCCGCCCGGCCGGTCGAGGACAAATTGGCGATGGCGCTGGCGCTCATCCCGCGGGCGGGCATCGAGTTCATCCAGTCCGGAAAAGAGCGGGTTGCGGTGCACTGACCGATGATAAAGAGAGCCGACCGGCTCCGCAAACGCTGCGCCGTTTCCACCCCCTTCAGCTGTGCGAGCCGTCGGCCGGGACCGGGCGGATCAACCACAATGTCGCCTTTCCCGCGGCGGGCAGCGGCATGGGGGACGGAGCCATCTAACTGTTGACAAGGCAGTCGAATATACTAAGATTCGGGCGTGAAACTGAAACCGGACGGTTTCCAAGGTATCGGCGCCGTCCATTCTTTTTTGGCCGGGAAGCCTTCGACGGCTTCCGGTAAAGACGCCCGCGTATGAAGAAACGAATCCTCCTGGCGGTTCTGGCCGTTGCGGCCCTGGTCGGCCTTCTGGGCGGCATCAAAGGCCTGCAGATCGACCGAATGATCGCCCACGGGAAACAGACGGTCCCTCCGCCGGAAGCGGTGACGACGGCGGTGGCGAGCCTGCAGAGCTGGGAGTCCCTGCTGCCGGCGGTGGGCTCGCTGGCGGCGGTTCAGGGGGTCACCGTGACCGCCGAGCTGACCGGGAAGGTGGTGCAGATCGCCTTCACGCCCGGCAGCCTGGTGAAGGCCGGCGACCTGCTGGTGAAGCAGGACACCTCCTCCGAGGAAGCCCAGCTGCGTTCCGCGGAGGCGGCCGCGGCGCTTGCCAAGCTCAACGTGGAGCGGCTGGGCAAACTGCTGGCCGAGCGCACCATCGCCCAGTCCCAATTCGACACCGCCGAGGCCGGCTACAAGCAGGCCGTCGCCCAGGCCGACAACATCCGGGCCAGCATCGCCAAGAAAACCATCCGGGCGCCGTTTGCCGGCCGGCTGGGCATCCGCCTGGTCAACCTGGGCCAGGTGATCAACGAGGGCGAAGCGATCGTCTCGCTGCAGTCGCTCGACCCGATCTACGTCAATTTCTCCCTGCCCCAGCAGCAGCTGCCCAGCATCAAGCCGGGCCTTGCGGTCCGCGTGACCACCGACGCGCTTCCGGGGGAGGTCGTTCAAGGCCGGATCACCGCCATCAA
>JALOPD010000061.1 GCA_025454075.1 Desulfobacterales bacterium
GCTGCCTGCGGGCTTCGCGGTCGGACTGCCCTCCGGGGTTGAACGTGGTCAGGTAGGTGATGGATTTGGTCGGGTATTTGTCCTGGGCAAACACAGGAACTGCTATCGATACCGTTAACGATAGACCGACTACCAGGGTTTTGAGAAAAAGTCGTTTGGAACGATGCATGATGAACCCTCCCTTTTCATTCAGTGGTTTAATGCTGCACAACCTAAAATTCATTAAGCAAAACCGCTGCCAAAACGGGGAAAAACTTAACTATCAGATATGGTATGTTAAAATTTTATCCTTTGAATGTCCTTTCTCTCAATGTGCCTGATATTGGGCGGAGTGCCGAATGTCCCTCTCCGCCGTTAGGGAAGAGAGGAGCCTTGCTGGGCGGCAGGGTCAGCCGCCGCCTACGGGTGGAAAGATCCCCACTCGTTCTCCGCCCTCCAGTCGCGATGAGAGCTCTGCCTTTGTGCCGTCGATGAAAATCAACTTGGCTTTTTCCGACGGCAGGTTGAGCCGACTGAGCAGGTCTTGGACGGTCATGCCGGAAGATATGGGGTATGTCTCGCCCTCTGCGGGCATGAACATTCGAAGGTTTGCGTAAAGCTTGAGCTGGATGCGCGGCATGAGATTATCTGTTTGGATTCGTCATGATCCGGTGTATGAGTATCGACTCGCACCTATATTGGACGCGCGCCGCATCATATCGGTTGCGGACCTTGTCTCATCACTGGCAAACTAGATTCAACGTGGATAAAAGTCAAGACCGGTCAGGGTCGGCTCTTGATGGGTGAATTCCCCCTTCGCCCCCTTTGCAAAAAGGGGTGAACGGGGAATTTGGAATCGGCTTCGCCGGCGGTCATCAAAATTGAGTTTTCATCTCGATTGGGGTAGTATCTGAACAAGATTGCAGCAGTATCATTCCGAGTTCGGGGGCACGCATGTCGTTGGGTTTCAAGAGCGCTCTGGTTACCGGCGGGGCCGGGTTCATCGGGTCTCATCTCGTCGAAGACCTAGCGGCCGGCGGGTGCCGGGTAACGGTCCTGGACGATCTTTCGAGCGGCCGGGAATCGAACCTGGCGCCGGTGGCCGGCCGCGTCGCCTTCATGCGCGGCAGCATCTGCGACCTTGGGACCGTCAGGAAAGCGGCAGCCGGCTGTGAGGTGGTCTTTCACCTGGCCGCGGTGGTCTCCGTTCCCAGGACCGTCGATGACCCCCTGGGGTCCGCGGCGGTGAATGAAACCGGCTCCCTGAACGTGCTTGAGGCGGCGCGGGGCGCCCGGGCGCGGCGGTTGGTTTTTGCCAGCTCGAGCGCCGTGTACGGGGACGATCCTGCTCTGCCCAAGCGCGAGGAGATGCCGCCCAAGCCCCTGACCCCGTATGCCGTGCAAAAGCTCGTCGTGGAGCACTACCTGCGTGTTTACCAGTCGCTTTATGGCCTGGAAACCGTGGGGCTGCGTTTCTTCAACGTGTTCGGGCCCCGGCAGGACCCCTCGTCGCCCTATTCGGGGGTCATTTCCATTTTCATGAACAGGGCGTTGAAAGGCGAGCTGCCGCTCATCTACGGCGACGGCCGCCATAGCCGGGATTTCGTCTTCGTGGGGGATGTGGTCCAGGCGTTGATCTCGGCGGCGAATTCCTCTTCCGCCGCCGGCAAGGTGTTCAACGTGGGCACTGGCCAATCGCTGACGATAAGCGGGTTGTGGGGGATGATCGCGGCGCTGTCCGGTTCCGCGGCAAAACCCGTTCACCAGCCGCCGCGGTCCGGGGATATCCCGCATTCCCTTTCCGCCATCGATTCCGCGCGTGCGGAGCTCGGGTTCCTTCCCCGGGTGAGCCTGGAGAGCGGGCTGCGATTGACACTGGACTGGTACCGAGGCAACGCGTTAAAATAAAATCATCTTGGATAGATACGGATAAGGAATTGATGTAATGTTTGAATATAAAAACGCTCTGGTGACTGGTGCGGCCGGGTTCATCGGTTTTCACCTGGCGAAACGCCTGCTGGACAGCGGAATCAACGTTATCGGGCTCGACAACCTCAACCCGTATTACAGCGTCAAGCTGAAGGAGGACCGCCTGGCGCAGCTCGAAGGGCGTCCCGGCTTCACTTTCGTCCGCCTGGACCTGGCCGATCGAGCGGGCATGGGGCGGCTTTTCGCCGCGAACCATTTCGACGCGGTGGTCAACCTGGCGGCCCAGGCGGGCGTGCGCTATTCCCTCAAGAATCCCCAGGCCTACATCGAAGCGAACATCGTCGGCTTTACCAACATCCTGGAAGGCTGCCGGCATCACGGGGTCAAGCATCTCGTGTTCGCCTCGTCGAGCTCAGTTTACGGCGCGAACACGAAGATGCCGTTTTCGGTGCATCACAACGTGGATCACCCCGTCTCGCTCTATGCCGCCAGCAAGAAGGCCAACGAACTCATGGCCCACACCTACAGCCATCTTTACGGGCTCTCCTGCACCGGGCTGCGGTTCTTCACGGTTTACGGGCCCTGGGGGCGTCCGGACATGGCGCTGTTTCTTTTCACCGACGCCATTTTGAAGGGGCGACCGATCCAGGTCTTCAACCACGGCCACATGCAGCGCGACTTCACCTACATCGACGACATCGTCGAGGGGGTCGTGCGCGTCATGGGCCGCCTGCCCGAGCCCAATCCGGCCTGGAGCGGGGACCGGCCCGACCCCGGCTCCTCCTATGCGCCCTACAAGGTTTACAATATCGGCAACAACCAGCCGGTGGAGCTCAACCATTTCATCGAGACCATCGAAGGCGTCCTCGGCATCGAGGCCAGGAAAGAATACCTGGACTTGCAGCCCGGCGATGTGCCGGCCACCTATGCCGACGTGGAGGACTTGACGGCCGATGTGGGGTTCAAGCCGGCCACCCCCATTCGGACGGGCATCGAACGGTTCATCGCCTGGTACAAAGGCTATTACGCCGTCGCCTGACGGCCGAATATTGCTCGTGTGCGGGATGCACCGCTCGCGGGGCCGGAAGAATCGAACACCGTTATGTTTGCAATTGACAGGAAATTCGGACTTCTATTATGATCGCCGCCTTACATGTTGCCTCCGGCTCAGGCTGGACTTGTTGACGTGACGATATCAAACAGCAGAGGAGGATCTCGATGGCTTCACAGGTGCCGAAGAACGGAATACGGCCGAACCCGGTGGGGGACTGGCCGAAGATAGACCCCACGGCGTTCGTGGACCCCAGTGCGCAAATTATGGGAAACGTGGTCATAGGGCCTCGCGTATACGTGGGGCCGCTTTCGGTCATTCGGGCCGATGAGGTGGGTGAGAAGGGCAAGGTTCATCCGGTGATCATCGAGGAGGACGCCTGCGTCCAGGACGGCGTGGTGATCCACGGACGAGCCGGCACCAGCCTCACGATCGGGCCGCGTTGCAACATCTCGCACGGGGTCATCGTGCACGGCCCCGCCACCATCAAGGCGGACAGCTTTGTGGCGATCCGCGCCGTCGTTTACGATTCGGTCCTGGAGGAATCCGTCTGGGTGGGCGTCGGCTCGGTCGTCATGCGCACCAAGGTGCCGGCCAACACCTGGATCCCCGCGGGTTCCATCATCCGGTCGGACCACGACACCAAGCAGTTCCGACTGATCGACCTGAAGGAAGAGAACTACAAGAAAGGCGTTTACGAAGCCAGTGCCGCCCTGCGGGACGGCTACCTCAAGCTCTACAGCAAATAAAAACAGCCGGGGCGGCTGAACGCGAAAGCCGCCCCGGCTGTTTTTGTCTCTTGTCCCGCCCCTGCGGGGAAAATTCTACGGAATGATCCCCATCCCCTTCAGCACCGACAGCATGATGGCCGCGGCCATGACCGAGCCCACCTGGCCGCCGGTGTTGGCGCCCACCGCGTGCATCAAAAGAAAGTTGAACTTGTTGTATTTCAATCCCTCCTTTTGCACGACCCGCGCCGCCATGGGGTAGGCTGAAATGCCCGCCGCACCGATCAGGGGGTTGATCTTGCCGCCGGTCATCACGCACATGAGCTTGCCGAAGAGCACCCCGCAAACGGTGTCCAGGCAGATGGCCACGAAGCCGAACACCAGGATCATGATCGTCTGCGAGGTAAGGAACGCGCGGCCGTCCATGGTGGCGCCGATGGAAATCCCGAGGAACAGCGTCACCACATTGGCGATCTCGTTTTCGGTGGCCTTTGTCAGGCGGCCCACGACCCCGCACTCTTTCATGAGGTTGCCGAGCATGATCGTGGCGAGCAGAGGCAGCCCGTTGGGAGCGATGAGCCCCCCGAAAATGGTGACCACGATCGGGAAGACGATTTTAGTGGTTTTCGAGGCCGGCGAGGTCGATGCCAGCTCGGACATGTTGATCTGGCGCTCCTTCTCGGTGGTCAAAAACCGCATGATGGGCGGTTGAATGATGGGCACCAGCGACATATAGGAGTAGGCCGCCACCGAAACAGCCGCCAATAGGTGGGGGGCGTACCGGGAAGACACATAGATGGCCGTCGGTCCGTCGCAGGCGCCGATGACCCCTATCGCCACCGCATCCAGCTTGTCGAACCCGAAAAACAAGGCCAGACCGATGGTCAGGAAGATGCCGAACTGGCCGGCAGCGCCCAGCAGAAAAATCTTTGGGTTCTCCAGCAGCGGGCCGAAATCCGTCATCGCGCCGATGCCGATGAAGATGAGCAGAGGAAAGAGCTCATTGGCGACGCCCATGTTGTAGATGGTGCGCAGGAAACCCTCTTCGCCCATCAGGTCCGCCAGGGGGATGTTGATCAGAATGGCCCCGAAGCCGATCGGTACGAGCAGCAGCGGTTCGACATCCTTTTTGATTCCCAAGTAGAGAAGCCCACAGCCGACCGCAATCATCACGGGGTTGGACCAGTGCAGGTTGAGAACTCCCGCTCCCAAGCCGCTCAGTCCATTCACAATCGCTTCGAACATGGTGTGATCTCGCTTTCCAGGATCTTATTTGGATTCTTCTTCTTTGACAGGGAAGATCTTTTTCAGAAGCCCCATCATCACGGCCAGCGCGCCCAGGGCCGCCAGCGTGCCCCCCATCCCGACGACGAGCATTGTAAACCCGAATGTCCAATTATCCATCGCTGCCTCTCCCGCGAACGGTTTGTGATTCGATTTCAAATTTTCGAAAAAGTATCTAATTAACATCATGAAAGTGGGGTTTCAACAAAAAAAATGGACGCATTTTGAGTTTATCGGAATTGACATCCGAGCGACAGGCATATTAGAACCGGATGACACTCGCGGGTGCCATCTCAACCGCTTCCGATGGAGGGCAGGGCGATGCAGCTGCGACAGGCGGATCTTTTCATGGGGCTGAACCCCGTCGTTTTGAAGGCGGTCATGGCGGCCGGGACGCGGCACGCGTTCACGGAGGGGGAATATGTCTACCACCGGGGCGACCCGGCCGATTTTCTTTATATCCTCATGGACGGCGACGTCCGGTTGCGGCTGGGGGATGAGGGATCGGAGCTGTTCACTATCGCGGCCCTCGGTGAGGTCT
Source organism: Desulfobacterales bacterium (assembly GCA_025454075.1). Next base: position 5,513 of record JALOPD010000061.1, read on the forward strand.
TCGGATGGTCGAGTCTGATCGGACGCGACCGCCACACGGTGTCGGCCGTCTGCCGCCGTTCAAGCACGGTCCTGAAAATGGGCAAGCACCGGCTGATTGCGATTTTCGAAGACGACCCTGAGAGCGGCCTCGTCTTTTACAAGCAGCTGGCCCGGGCCTTGGGGAACCGGTTGCTGCAGATCTACGACAGCGTGTCCGATTGCGGCCGGACCGCTGCGGAACCTCCAGCGTGAGGCCGCCCATGGAGATCTCAGCCATTCAAAAGGTCTTGGAGGAGTGCGATTTTTTCAAGGGGCTCGACCGGCAGCAGGTCGAGTCCATCGCCACCATCTGCCGGGTCTGCCGCTATGATGCCGGTGAGAGTGTCTACCAGCAGGGCGGCCTCGGCGAAGACCTTCACATCGTGGTCGAGGGCCAGATCCTCCTTGAGCTGGCCGTGAGCGTCGGGCCTCGACACGGCAGCGTGACCGTGGCCATGCTGGGAAAGGGTAAAATCTTCGGGGGCTGGTCGACGTTGCTCGATGAACGGCACACCCTCATGCTGTCGGCCGTCTGCCGGAAACCCGCGGTGCTGGTGGTGCTCAAAGGGGCTGACCTAAGGCGCCTGATGACCGGCGACATCCGGCTCGGATTTGCCATTCTGGAACGCCTCTGCCTGCTGCTCAGGGAAAGGCTGCAGCTCGCCCTCGGCGCGATCGAGACCCTTTGACGGCTGCGGCTGAAAACCAATTTTCATATCCCTCTTTGTTCCGTTGATGCCGCCGGATGGATGTGCCTCATACAAACGATGCCGAAAGCTCCGGGCTGAGCGCAGAGGAGTCGGCCAAGCTCGATGAGCTGAAGTCAAGGCTCGGTGCCATGGGCCGGGCGCGCGGCCATCTTGTCCCGATGCTGCAGTTCGTTCAGGAAACCATCTCTTATTTGCCGGCGGCTGCGATCGGGCTGGTGGCCGAGCACCTGGAGATATCCGTTTCCGAAGTCTACGGGGTGGCCACGTTCTACAACCAGTTCCGGTTTACCCCCCCCGGCCGCCATCCCATCAAAGTCTGCCTGGGGACGGCCTGCCACGTGAAGGGCGGGGAGATCATCCTGGAGAATTTCGAGCGCAAGCTGGAGATCAAGGAGGGTGAGACCACGGCCGACCGCGAATTCAGCATCGACCGGGTGGCCTGCGTGGGCTGCTGCGCCCTGGCGCCGGTGGCGCTCGTCGGAGAGACCCTCTACGGCAAGATGCAGCCCAGCAAGGTGGAGGGCATCGTTTTGAAGGTCCGGATCGAAAAGGAAAAAGAGCAGCGCGAAAAAGGCCCGCATGAGCCCAGTCCCCCGTCAGATCTACCTCCGTCTGAGGGATGAAGCGGACCGGCGGCGCCGGGAGTTCGCCGAAGCGCCGGTTCCGAAAATCCACATCGGCATGGCCACCTGCGGCATCGCCGCCGGCGCCCAGGAGACCAGGGCCGCCTTCGAGGAGGCGCTGGCCCGCTTGGGAATCGCCGCCCGGATCCGCAGCGTGGGCTGCTGCGGCCACTGCTATGCCGAGCCCGTGGTCGTCATCGACCATCCCGAATCCGGGTTCCCGCCCATTTTTTACCCCGAGGTCAGCGCCGGCAAAGCGAGCATGCTGGCCAAGCTGTTTCTGAAGGAGGGGGACCCGCGGCTGGAGCACATCCTGGGGGCCACCGTTGCGAACGACCTCATCCCATCGGTCATGGAGTTTCCGCGCTTCAACCTTGAAACACGCGTGATCATGGAGCGCTGCGGCCGCGTCGACCCCGAAGAGATCCACGACTACATCGCCGAGGGCGGTTATGAAACCTTGGCGGATGCGCTGGGGCGGAGCCCGGCCGGCGTCATCGAAGCGATCACGGCCTCCGGGCTGCGCGGCCGCGGCGGGGCCGGCTTCCCAACGGGCCGCAAGTGGGCGTTCGCGCGCGCCGCGGGGGGGGGGGAGAAGGTCGTCATCTGCAACGCCGACGAGGGCGACCCCGGCGCCTACATGGACCGCACGCTACTCGAAAGCAACCCTCATCAAATCCTCGAGGGGATGATCATCTGCGGGCACGCGGTCGGCGCCGGCAGGGGGATCGTCTATGTCCGGTCCGAATACCCGCTGGCGGTTCGCACCATCCGCCGCGCCATCGAGCAGGCCAGGGGTTTTGGACTGCTGGGCAAGGGAGTCCTGGGGTCGGGCCTGGATTTCGACATCGAGGTGTTCCAGGGGTCCGGGGCCTTTGTCTGCGGCGAGGAAACAGCCCTGATCCGGTCCATCGAAGGTTTCCGCGGCATGCCCGTGCACCGGCCGCCGTACCCGGTGGAAGCCGGCCTCGACGGCCGCCCCACGGTGATCAACAATGTGAAGACCTTTGCCGCCGTGCCGCCGATCCTGCAGAACGGCCCGGAGTGGTTCCGCCGGATCGGCAGCGAGACGAGCCCGGGGACGGCTGTTTTCTCCGTGGTGGGCAGCGTGGTTCACCCCGGTCTGGTGGAAGTCCCGATGGGGACGAGCCTGCGGACTCTCATTTTCGACATCTGCGGCGGCATTCCCAAGAAAAGGAGATTCAAGGCGGTGCAGATCGGCGGGCCCTCCGGCGGCTATCTTTCGGAGGCGCACCTCGACACGCCGATCGACTTCGACTCGCTGGCGCAGGCCGGCGCCATGATGGGATCCGGGGGCATGGTCGTCATGGACGAAGACGCCTGTCTGGTGGACGTGTCGCGGTTTTTTCTGGACTTCACCCAGAAGGAGTCCTGCGGCAAATGCACCTTCTGCCGCATCGGGACCCGTCAACTGCTCGGGCTCTTGGAGCGCCTGACCGAGGGCCGGGGTCGCGAGGGCGACTTGGAGCTGCTGCAGCGGGTGAGCGAAGATGTGAAGAACGGCTCCATGTGCGGCCTGGGCAAGACGGCCCCCAACCCTGTGCTGACCTCTCTGCGGTATTTTTTCGAGGATTACGAGGCGCACGTGAAGGAGAAGCGCTGTCCGGGCAAGATGTGCCGGCCCCTGATCGCCTACTACATCGATCTCGAAAAGTGCGCCCGGGGCTGCAATGCGTGCGAGGGCTGCTGCCCGGTCGACGCCGTCTTTATCACGCGCGACCGCAAACGCGGCATCGACCCGTCGAAGTGCGTGAAGTGCGGGGAATGCGTGGTGGCCTGCCCGCCGGAGTACGACGCGGTCAGGCGCGTGTCGCCGCCGCACCTGGCGCCCGTCATCGAGCGGCCGCCGACGGAAGAGAAAAGCCCGACGCTTGAAGCGGAAAGCTCCCAAAAAGCAGGGTGAAGATGCCGGTCGGTATTCGCATAATAGTGGATGGGAGGGATTTTGATGTCGAGCCTGGCGCCAACCTTCTCGCTGCCTGCCTGGCCGCCGGCATTTACATCCCGCACCTGTGTTATCTTGAAGATATGAAGCCGGCAGCGGCTTCCTGCCGGCTGTGCTTTGTGGACATCGAAGGGAGAAAGGAGCCGGTGCCCGCCTGCACGGTGACGGTCGACACTCCCCTGGAGGTCGATACCGGCTCGCCGGCCGTGCGTCGCCTGCAGAAGGCGGGGTTGCAACTGCTCTTGTCCGTGCACCGGGTGGCCTGCAAGAACTGCCCCGCCCATCGCCGCTGCGACCTGCAGCGGATCGCGAAATTCCTGAAGGTCGGGCTGACGCCCGGAAACCTCGATCGGTACCTGAAGGAGCCCGAAGTCGACTCGAGCCACCCCTGCCTGGATTACTACCCCAACCGGTGCGTGCTCTGCGGTCGGTGCGTGCACGTGTGCCGCCGGCAGCACACCGACGCGGTTCTGACCTTCGCCAAACGCGGCTTCGCTACGGTGGTAAGGGCCTACGACGATTCCCCCGCCGCATCCGATTCTTGCAGGGGCTGCCGCGCCTGCGCGGACGCCTGCCCGGTGGCGGCGCTGCTGCCGAAGCACCCGTAAGTCGGCGCCGAACCAGGCCTTCTATATCAGGACCTCAACACCGAAAGGAGACGTTTGGGAAAGCTTCCGGCTAAAATACAAAACCCGCCCTGAAAGGCGGGTTTTGTGCTTTGTTGTGGTGCGCCCGGCTGGACTTGAACCAGCGGCTTTCAGCTCCGGAGGCTGACGCTCTATCCCCTGAGCTACGGGCGCATGCAGGGATAAGCATAATAGATAGAGGAGAAGGGGGACATAGTCAAGCGCGAAAACCGCTTCATCCGGGCTGGACCGTCCGTTTTTCAAGCGCCGCCTTGGCTTCGCCCACCACGTAGAGGGAGCCGGCCACCAAGGTGAGGCTTTGCGGGCGCGCGGTTTTCACAGCGTGGTCGAGGGCCGCGGCGACATCCCGGATGATTCGGACACCCGAAACCAAAGTTTTCGCAACCGCTTCCAGCTTTTCGGCCGGCAGGGCGCGGCGGGTCTTGGCCTGTGTGGCAATCACGCGGGCGGCATAGGGCAGCAACAGTTTCAGCATGGCCGCATAGGGCTTGTCGTCCAGGATGCCGACCACCAGGGTGATGTCGCGGTCCTTGAAATTAGCGCGCAGATGCCGCGCCAGCTGCTTGGCGGCATCCAAGTTGTGGGCGCCGTCGAGCATGATCAGCGGTTTTTCGGAGACGACATCGAGCCGGCCCGGCCAGCGGGTCGTCGCAAGCCCCGCCCGCATGCTTTCAAGAGACAGGCGTGGGGCCTTGTCCAGGAGCAGCTCGCAGGCGGCCAAGACCAGCGCGGCATTTCCCCCCTGGTAGTCCCCCTGAAGCCCCGTGGCCATATCGGGCCAGACGTGGCGGAGGCCGCGGTAAGTGAAGCGGCCCCCGCCCGTGCGCCGAAACCTGAAATCGCGGCTCAGCCGAAAGACCGGGGCCGATTTTTGCTGTGCGGCCTGGCGCAGGACCTCCCATGCGGAGGGCTGGCGGATGCCGGTCACGACCGGCCGGCGGCGCTTGACGATGCCGGCTTTTTCAAAGGCGATCCGGGGGATCGTGGCGCCCAGGTACTCGCGGTGCTCCAGGGAGATGTTCGTGATGATCGCCAGCTCCGGCGTGATCACGTTGGTGGCGTCCATGCGGCCGCCCATGCCGGTCTCGATCACGGCCCAATCGACCTTGCGGCGGGCGAACTCGTCGAAGGCCATGGCGGTGGTGAACTCGAAGAAGGTCGGCTCGCGGCCGCCGGGGAGCGCCCGGTGGACCCTTCGATAGAGCCGGACGATGTCCGCGTCGGCGATCGGCACACCATTGACCTGGATGCGTTCGTTGAAGCGCACCAAGTGAGGCGAGGTGTAGAGCCCGACGCGATAGCCGGAGCACCGCAGGATGTTGGCGAGGCTTGCCGCCACCGAGCCCTTGCCGTTCGTGCCGGCGATGTGGATGGTTTTGTAGCGCCGGTGGGGGTGGCCGAGGCCGGCGAGCATCCGGCGGACGGTGGCAAGCCCCAGCTTGATCCCGAAACGCCGGAGGCGGAAGAGGGTCTCAAGGCAGGCAGTGCTGTCTTTTGGCTGCGGCATCGGCATGAAAAAACCCGGTGGGGGATCCCACCGGGTTCGGTTCAACGGGTTTCAGAGGTTAGCGTCTGCGTGCGGCCCGGGCCGCGGCAATGCGTTCCCTTCGCTGCGCTTCGCGCTGCTTGCGCCGCCGAAATTCGCTCGGCTTTTCGTAGCTCTTCTTCAGCTTCAAGCGCTTGAAAAGGCCGTCATTCTGGATCTTTTTTTTCAGAATGCGCATTGCTTTTTCGATGTCATTGTCGATGACCCTGACTTCGATTTCCTTCAACTGTATCGCCCCTTTCGTGCCGCCGGAAACGACGCAATGGTTTCATCCCCTGCGGATAGTTAGCAAATTCATTAGAAAGTACATTTATAATGAATTATTTCTCCTTTGACAAGAGAAATATGACGACAAACCGCCGCATCGACTCCTGACAATTGTCTTGACACTCCGTCTGCCTTCCGCCATACTCCGCTTCCAACAAAATCAGCCACTTGTTTCAACCATCCCATCTTCAGAAGGAGGTCTCCCATGCGTCTGATTCTGCTCGGCGGTCCTGGGGCGGGCAAGGGCACCCAGGCCAACTACATCAAGGAAAAATACCAGATCCCGCAGATTTCCACCGGCGATATGTTGCGCGCCGCGGTCAAGGCCGGCACCGAGTTGGGCAAAAAGGCGAAGGCCGTCATGGATGCCGGGCAGCTGGTGCCGGATGACGTGATCATCGGGCTGGTCAAAGAGCGGATCAAGGAACCGGATTGCAAGAAAGGATTCCTCTTCGACGGGTTCCCCCGGACCATCCCCCAGGCCGACGCCATGAAGGCAGCCGGGGTCCCGATCGACGCGGTGGTCGACGTCGACGTCCCCGACGCCGAGATCATCAAGCGCATGAGCGGTCGGCGGGCGCACCTGGCAAGCGGGCGCACGTACCACGTCATCTTCAACCCTCCCAAAGTGGCGGGCAAGGACGACGTGACGGGCGAACCCTTGGTCCAGCGCGACGACGACAAGGAAGAGACCGTCAAGAAACGCCTTGAAGTCTACCACAATCAGACCGAGCCGCTGATCGGCTACTATAAGAAGTGGAAGGAATCGGGCGACCCGAAGGCCCCGCAGTACGTCAAGGTCCACGGCATCGGCAAGGTGGAGGAAATCCGCGACAAGATTTTTTCCGCCTTGGATAAATTCAAGAAATAGACGGCTCGCGTTAAAAAAAATCCCACCGGGGACCGGTGGGATTTTTTATTGGCGAGCTTCGTGAAATGGGGAAGGGTCTAACTCCAGCGCCCGAATCCAGTCATTCCCGGTGGTCAATGCCGAGGCCGCGGCACGCGGGCGGTGCTCAGCAAAATAGGCAGCCAGACGACCTTCGACCTTGGGTTTTCAAGGCGTGCGACCCCCCCCGGGGTGCAATAATGCCGCATATTCCTCCGGCGGCATCTGGCAATGGCTTTCGGGGCACAGCAAGCCCGCGGCGGGCGTGAGTGCGTGGCTGAATCACCGAACGCCGGAGGAATAGTAACAAGGTTTTTTACGATCGATGACACGAAACTGCTTGACAGTCATGGCATCCTGGTATTATCATGTTAACGTACGTTTAGAAAAAGAGGTCAACCCGCCAGTCGGCCGGATTCTCTTGCATCTAACACCTTAACATCCTCCTTCACAACCGACATGGATCCTTTCTGTTAACCGCTCGCTCAAGGCACGTCGGTTGATTAATCCCAAGCAAGGGTGCGCGCATCTCTTGAAATTTGTGTGAAGGGTCGCATCGGCTGAGGTTGCATCCCTGTACGCCGCATTCATAAGACCGAAACGGAAATCGTCCGAATAAGACCGCACCGGCTGCCTCGGGCACCGGGACTACCCGCGGATGCACTCGAGCGTCCGCCACGAAATCGAGGGGATTTTTTTCAAATGAACATCGCCGAACTCAAAGAGAAAAAGATCAACGAACTGATGCAGATGGCGAAGCAGTTCAACATCGAGGGCGCATCGAACATGCGCAAGCAGGAGCTGATGTTCGCCCTGCTGCAGGGCCAGATCGAGAAAAACGGCATGATTTACGGGGAGGGCACCCTCGAAATTCTGCCGGACGGTTTCGGCTTCCTGCGTTCGCCCAGTTCCAACTACCTGCCGGGGCCGGATGACATCTACGTGTCGCCCTCCCAGATCCGGCGCTTCAGCCTGCGCACCGGCGACACCATTTCCGGCCAGATCCGGCAGCCCAAGGAGTCCGAGCGCTACTTTGCGCTGCTCAAGGTCGAGGCGGTGAATTTCGAGGACCCGGAAGTCGCCCGCGACAAGATCCTCTTCGACAACCTCACTCCGCTCTATCCCGAGCGAAAGATGAGCCTGGAAAGCGACGCGGACAATTACTCGACGCGCATCCTGGACCTCATGGTCCCGATCGGGTTCGGGCAGCGCTGCCTGATTGTGTCCCCGCCGCGTTCCGGCAAGACCATGCTGCTTCAAGCCATTGCCAACGCCATCATAAAGAGCCACAAGGACGTGGTCCCCTTCGTGCTGCTGATCGACGAGCGGCCGGAGGAGGTGACCGACATGGAGCGCACGGTCGACGCGGAGGTCATCAGCTCCACCTTCGACGAGCCCGCCGAGCGGCATGTGCAGGTGGCCGAGATGGTGATCGAAAAGGCCAAGCGCCTGGTGGAACACAAGAAGGATGTCGTCATTCTGCTCGACAGCATCACCCGTCTGGCACGCGCCCACAACTCGGTGGTGCCGCCGAGCGGGAAAATTCTTTCCGGCGGGGTCGACTCCAACGCGTTGCAGCGACCCAAGCGCTTTTTCGGCGCCGCCCGCAACATCGAGGAAGGCGGCAGCCTCACCATCATCGCCACCGCCCTGGTGGACACCGGCAGCCGCATGGACGAGGTCATCTTCGAGGAGTTCAAGGGCACCGGCAACGCGGAGATCCAGCTCGACCGCAAGCTGTCGGACAAACGCGTTTTCCCGGCGGTCGACATCAAGCGTTCCGGCACCCGCAAAGAAGAGCTGCTGCTGCCGGAGGAGGTGCTTAACCGCGTCTGGATTCTGCGCAAACTGCTCACCACCCTCAACACGGTGGACAGCATGGAATTTTTGCTTGAAAAAATGAAAGGAACGCGAAATAATAAAGAATTTATGAACTCGATGAACGCCTAACCGGCGGGACTTCACCAAGGGGGTTTTGATCATAATGAAAGAGAACATCCATCCGAAGTATCAGGACACCAAGATCCGCTGCGCCTGCGGCAACGTGATCGAGGCCGGGTCCACCAAGGACAACATCGCCGTGGAAATCTGCTCCGGCTGCCACCCGTTTTTCACGGGCAAGCAGAAGCTGGTGGACACGGCCGGGCGCATCGAGCGTTTCCGCAAGAAGTACCAGAAATTCCATAGTAAGGAAAAAGCGTCGTAGCGCTCCCGCCGCGCGTCCCCCCCGACAGGGGCGTCCGAATTTCGGCACTTCACCCTTCTCATGGATGTTTCGCATGAGCCCGATGGCCTCACGGGTCGGAACCCACCCGACCCGTGGCGCCGGCCGGGCTTTTTGCATGTGAAGCGGACACGGTGTGCACGTCATGTACGACAAACTGGAAGGCGTTGAACAGCGCTACAACGAACTGGAGCGCCAGCTGAGCGATCCGGCCGTCATCGGCAACCGGGACGCCTATCAGAAGGCCGTGCGCGAGCACGCCGATCTCGGCAAAATCGTCACGGTGTTCCGCCGCTACCGCGAGGTGACCGACCGGATCGACGAGAGCAGCGGGCTCTTGAACGACGGGGACGCCGATATTCGGGCCCTGGCCAAAGACGACCTGACGTCGCTGACGGCCGAGAAGGAAACCCTCGAGACCGACCTCAAGTTGCTCCTGCTGCCGAAAGACCCCAACGACGACAAGAACATCATCATGGAAATCCGGGCCGGCACCGGCGGCGAGGAAGCCGCTCTGTTTGCGAGCGACCTCTTTCGCATGTACGGCCGTTATGCCGAGGACCGCGGCTGGAAGGTCGAAGTCCTTTCGCATCACCCCACGGGAGTGGGGGGGGTGAAGGAAGTCATCGCCATGATCCAGGGTAAAGGCGCTTACAGCGTCTTGAAATACGAAAGCGGGATCCATCGGGTGCAGCGGGTGCCGGCCACCGAAACCCAGGGGCGCATCCACACCTCGGCGGTCACCGTGGCCGTGCTGCCCGAGGCCGAAGAGGTGGACGTGGCCATCAACCCAAACGACCTGCGCATCGACGTCTACCGGTCGGGGGGGCCGGGGGGCCAAAGCGTGAACACCACGGACTCGGCGGTGAGGGTCACGCACCTGCCGACCGGCCTGGTGGTCATCTGCCAGGACGAGAAATCGCAGCTCAAGAACAAGAACAAGGCCCTCAAGGTGCTGCGCTCCCGGTTGCTGGACATGAAGATCCAGGAGCAGGAGCAGAAGCGGGCCGAGGACCGCAAGAGCCAGGTGGGAACGGGCGACCGCAGCGGCCGCATCCGCACCTACAATTTCCCGCAGAGCCGCGTGACCGACCACCGCATCGGCCTGACCCTTTACAAACTGGACAGCGTCCTGCAGGGTTCCATGCAGGAACTGATCGACGGGCTGACCACGCACTATCAAGCCCAGGCGCTGCAGAATGTCGAAGCCGCCGCCAGCCGCTAACCTGGAATGGACGGTGCTCAAAGTGCTGCAGTGGGCCGCTCCCTACCTGGCGGCGCGCGGCATCGACAGCCCGCGCGCGACAGCGGAGATCCTGCTGGCGCATGCACTGCACACCGAGCGGGTCCAGCTGTACGTGCACCACGACCAGCCGCTGGAACCGGTGGAGCTCGCCGCGTTCAAGCAACTGCTGCGCCGGCGCTTGCGCCGGGAGCCGGTTGCCTACATCGTCGGCTGGAAGGGGTTCTGGACGCTCGAGCTTACGGTCACCCCGGAAGTGCTTATCCCCCGGCCGGAGACCGAAGGGCTGGTGGAGGCGGCCTTGGCCGCGCTCAACGCCCTTCCGCACGGCCGCACGGCCCGAGTGCTCGACCTGGGAACCGGCTCCGGCGCTATTGTGCTCGCGCTCGCGGCCGAGGCGCCGGGGCATCGCTACTTCGCCTCCGACATTTCGCCGGCGGCGATCGCCGTTGCCCGCCGCAACGCCGAGGCGGCGGGGGTCTCCGATCGCGTTTTTTTCTGGGCCGCCGACTGGTTCTCGGCCCTGCAGCCGGTGCGGGGCGTTTTCGCGGAGATCGCGCGCTACGAGCCGCGGCAGGCCCTTGACGGGGATGCGGACGGCCTGCGGAGCCATCGCGCGATCGTCGCCGCGGCGCACCGCCACCTCGCACCCGGCGGGCGGCTGCTGCTGGAAATCGGGTGCGATCAGGGGCGGGCCGTGCAGCAGATAATCGAGCCGTCCGGGCGCTACGTCGGATTCCAATGCACCAAGGACTACAGCGGCCGCGAGCGCGTGGTGTCCGTGCGCAAAAAAGATGTTGCAACACCATAAGATAATTGGTATCTATCTCAATTTTAAAAGAAGCAAGGATCATCACCTCATCACACACGCCAGCGGACGTGCCTCCCGGTGTCCCGGCCACGGGACTGGAGGCAGGAATGACGGTGGCGGTGGAAAAAAACCGAACGGAAGGGAGATTCAAATGGCGTATGTCAGCATGAAGGAGCTTTTGGAGGCAGGCGTTCATTTCGGGCACCAGACCAAGCGGTGGAACCCGAAAATGAAGCCTTACATTTTCGGGGCGCGCAACGGGATCTACATCGTCGACCTGCAGAAGACCGTCAAGATGTTCAAGACCGCTTACGACTTTTTGGTGGAAACCGCCGCCAGCGGCAAGTCGGTCCTGTTCGTCGGCACCAAGAAACAGGCCAAGGAATCCATATACGAGGAAGCCAACCGCTGCGAGATGTTTTACGTTCACAACCGCTGGCTGGGCGGCATGATGACCAACTTCCAGACGATCCGCAAAAGCATCGAACGGCTCAACTATCTCAACACCATTCACAACGACGGCTCCATCAACCTATTTCCGAAAAAGGAACGCCTGAAGCTCGCCAAGGAACGCGAAAAGCTGGACGGCAATCTGGGCGGCATCCGCAGTCTGGAGCGGTTGCCGGGAGCGATCTTCATCATCGACCCCAAGAACGAGGCCATTGCCGTGCACGAAGGCCGGCGGTTGAATATCCCCATCGTCGCGGTGGTCGACACCAACTGCGACCCGGATGAAATCGATTACCCCATCCCCGGCAACGACGACGCCATCCGCGCCATCCGCCTGCCGGCAGAAATGGAACGAGCGCATGCAGGCCGAAGCCGACAAGACGGAGCCGGAGGATGCCAAACCGCTGAGCGCCGCCGTCGACCTGAAGCCCGGCGAGCGCAAGGTGATCTCCGAGGGGGGCCAGGGCCCGGTGGTGGAAGTCATCCGGCGGTCCGCGGCGGAGGCCGTTTCCGCAGCGGGCGCGGACCCATCGGACCGCGGCGACGCCCAGACGACAGGAGACGAATAATGGCTGAGGTCAGTGCGAAGCTGGTGAAAGAACTCCGGGACAAGACCGGGGCGGGCATGATGGATTGCAAGGAGGCCCTGGCGGCCTCCGACGGCGCTATGGACAAGGCGGTGGAGTTCCTGCGCAAGAAAGGGCTGGCCACGGCGCAGAAGCGCGCCGGCCGGGCCACGAGCGAAGGCACCATCGCCACCTACATCCACATGGGCGGCAAGCTGGGCGTGATGGTCGAGGTCAATTCCGAGACCGACTTCGTGGCCAAGAACGAGCAGTTCCAGGAGTTCGCGAAAAACATCGCCATGCCCCGGGAGACCGGCAAACCGGAGAAGGTCATCGAAAAGATCGTCGAGGGCAAGCTCAAGAAATTTTTCGAGGACAGCTGCCTCTTGAACCAGGCCTACGTCCGCAACCCCGACATCACGGTGGGGGATCTGCTCAACGACCTCATCGCCAAGATGGGCGAGAACATCGGCGTTAAACGTTTTGTCCGCTTCCAGGTAGGGGAGTAGGCCGCCGTGTGCCGGGCCCGGTACAAGCGGGTGGTCGTCAAGATCAGCGGCGAAGCCCTCATGGGCGACCAGGAGTTCGGCATCAGTTCGGACATGATCCGGTACGTGGCCGAGGAGATCCGCTCCATCGTGGACATCGGCGTGCAGTGCGCCATCGTCGTGGGCGGCGGGAATATCTTCCGGGGCATCGCCGCCAGCTCCTACGGCATGGACCGCACCTCGGCGGACCACATGGGGATGCTGGCCACCGTGATCAACAGCCTGGCCCTGCAGGACGCGCTGGAGAAACATGGGGTTCAGACCCGGGTCCAGACCGCCATCGGGATGCACCAGATGGCGGAGCCCTACATCCTGCGCCGGGCCATCCGGCACCTGGAGAAGGGCCGGGTGGTCATTTTCGCCGCCGGCACCGGCAACCCCTATTTCACGACCGACACGGCCGCCGTGCTGCGCGGCCAGGAGATTCATGCCGAAATTCTGCTCAAGGCCACCAAGGTGGACGGCCTCTACGATTCCGACCCGGTGAAAAACAAGGACGCCAAGCTGCTGAAGCAGGTGAGCTACATGGAGGTGCTGGAACGGCAGCTCCGGGTGATGGACATGACGGCCATCTCGCTGGCCATGGACAACGATCTGCCGTTGGTCGTCTTCAAGCTCAAGACCAAGGGCAACATCCGCAAAGTGGTTTGCGGAGACGGCGTCGGAACCCGGATCAACACCTAAGCGTTGCGGGAGGTTGAGGAGAACCCCATGATCGATTCCATTTACCAGGACAGCAAGGAAAACATGGTGAAGGCGATCGCCGCCCTGAAGAAGGACCTGAAACGGGTTCGCACCGGGCGGGCCTCTTTGTCGCTGCTGGACGGGGTCAAGGTTGATTACTACGGCACGCTGACCCCCGTCAGCCAATTGGCCACCCTGGCCGTGCCCGAAAGCCGCTTGATCACCATTCAGCCATGGGACACCACCGTCATCAAAGAGATCGAAAAAGCGATTCTGAAATCCGATCTCGGGCTGACCCCGTCCAATGACGGCAAAATCGTGCGGATTGCCATCCCGCCCCTGACCGAACAACGCCGCAAGGAGCTGGTCAAGGTCGTCCACAAGATCTGCGAGGAGTACAAGGTGTCCGTCCGCAACCTCCGGCGCGATGCCAATGAGATGATCAAAGAGCTGAAGAAAGAGAGTCGGATCTCGGAGGACGACGCTTTCAAGTCCCAGGAGAAGATCCAGAAAATGACCGACGAGCACATCAAGCTCGTCGACGAGTGCTACAAAGAAAAAGAGAAAGAGATCCTTGAGTTCTGACCCGCCTTCCGCCGGCTCCGAGGCGGGCGCGGCGACCAGGCTTCCGGCCCACGTGGCCATCATCATGGACGGCAACGGACGATGGGCGAAACAGCGGCAGCTGTCCCGCGTCAAGGGGCACGAGAAGGGCGCGGAAGCGGTGCGGACGACGGTGCGAACCTGCCGTGAACTGGGCATTCCCTTCCTGACCCTCTACGCCTTTTCCACCGAAAACTGGCAGCGGCCGAAAACCGAGGTCAACGCCCTCATGGGGCTCCTGCGCCGTTTCCTGGAAGCCGAGCTGAGGGAGCTGCTCAAGAACGGAATCCGGCTGCACGTCATCGGCCGGCGGGAGCGCCTTCCGGGAAATGTCCAGAAGGCGCTGGCCGCCGCCGTCGAGGAGACCCGGCAGAACTCCGCCCTCCAGCTCAACCTGGCCTTGAGCTACGGCGGGCGCGATGAAATCACGCGGGCCGCCCGGTCCCTTGCCGACGAAGTGCAGGCGGGCCGCCTGCGACCGGTGGACATCACCGAGGAGTTGCTGTCCGCGCGCCTGGACACGGCCGGCATCCCCGATCCGGACCTGCTGATCCGAACGGGCGGCGACATGCGGGTCAGCAATTTTCTGCTCTGGCAGCTTGCTTACACGGAGATATTCGTCACCCCCACGCTCTGGCCGGATTTCACCCCTGAATTGTTTCAGCAGATCCTGAACGACTTCCAGAGCCGGGAGCGGCGGTTCGGACGCGTCTGAGAGCGCCGACCTCCCCATGCAAAGGACTTTCATGACCGCAGGAGCCAAGGGGCAAGCCCATCTCAAACGCTGGATCACCGGTTTGGCCGCTTTGGCGGTGCTGATCGCCTGCGTGATCGCGGGGGGAGGGGTCTTCTCGCTGCTGGCCGGCCTGGGCTGTTTCGCATGCCAGTGGGAGTATGCCCGCATCCTCAGGCCGCCCGGCCCCCGGCCGTTGATGCAGCCGCTGGAGCTGGCCGGTTACGCCGCCGGCCTCGGCGTGATCCTGGCCGCGCATGCCGGCCGGACGGATATCCTGCTGGCCGTGTTGAGCCTCAATGTGGTCGCCTGCGGGCTCCTGTCCCTGCAGCGGTTCCCATCCGATCGATCCGTGCTGGACGCTGTCGCCCGGCAGGTTCAGGGGGTTTGCTACATCCCCTTGCCCCTGGCGCTCCTGATCCTGCTGCGGTCGGCCCCCGGAGGCACGGCCTGGGTTTTTCTGCTGTGCGCCGTGATCTTCGCCGGCGACACCGCAGCGCTTTACGCCGGCACGCTCTGGGGCCGGCACAAGCTCTGCCCGGCCATCAGTCCGGGCAAGACCGTCGAGGGGGCGCTGGCCGGCCTGGCGGCCAATCTGGCCGTCGGGATGGCGGGAACGTCCCTTTTCCTGCCGGAGGTCGGTTGGGCGGCCGCCCTGGCCTTTGCCGTCGCGGTGGGACTGGCGGGGCAGGTGGGGGATCTCTTCGAGTCCGAGTGGAAGCGGGCATCGAACGTCAAGGATTCGGGGGGACTCTTGCCCGGCCACGGCGGAGTTCTCGACCGCATCGATGCGCTGCTGTTTGCCGCTCCGGTGGCATTCGTGTTGCGGATGACGGTCGTCTCCGCTTGAACGCTTCCGGCCGGCGGCGGGCGACGATTCGACGGTGAGGTTTATGAAACGCCTTTCCATAGTGGGCTCCACCGGCTCCATCGGGCGCAATGCGCTCCGCATCGTCCGCATGTTTCCCGAACGCTTCAGCGTGAAGGCCCTGGCGGCCAAGCGCAACCTGGCACTTTTGTCGGAGCAGATCCGGCTCTTCGAACCGGAGGTCGCCGCCGTGTTCGACGAGGCCGGCCGCCGGGAGCTGCAAACGCTGCTGCCGGCCGGTTGCCGCACCCGCATCGTGCAGGGCGAAGACGGTTATGCGGCGGCGGCGGCCTGGGAGTCGGCCGACCTGACGCTGACCGCGGTCGTCGGCGCGGCGGGCTTGCTGCCGACCCTGGCCGCGATCGACGCCGGAAAGACCATCGCCCTGGCCAACAAGGAGACCCTCGTCATGGCGGGCGCGGTGGTGACGCGGCGCGCGGCCGAGCGCGGGGTGTCCATCCTGCCGGTGGACAGCGAGCACAGCGCGATTTTCCAGTGCCTGCAGGGCCAGCGGCGCGAGGACCTCGACCGCATCCTGCTGACCGCCTCCGGCGGCCCTTTTTTGAACCGGCCGGCCGGGGAGTTTGCGGGCATTACGCCGGAGCAGGCCCTGCAGCACCCGAATTGGTCCATGGGCGCGAAGATCACGATCGATTCCGCCACCCTGATGAACAAGGGCCTCGAGGTTCTCGAGGCCAAGTGGCTTTTCGGCGTATCGCCGGAAAGGATTCGCGTCGTGGTGCACCCCCAGAGCGTCATTCATTCGATGGTCGCTTTCCGCGACGGCGCCGTGATCGCTCAACTGGGGATCCCCGACATGAAGGCCGCCATCGCCTACGCGCTGTCCTACCCCGAGCGGCTGGCGCTGGGGCAGCCGCTGCCCGATTTCTCAGGCGGCGTCGATCTGACGTTCCGGGAGCCGGACCTCGAAAAATTCCCGTGCCTCGCGCTGGCCTTCGATGCCTGCCGGCAAGGGGGCACGCTGCCGGCCGTGCTCAACGCCGCCAACGAAGTGGTCGTCAACGCGTTTCTGGAGAAGCGGATCGGGTTCAACGACATACCGTGCATCGTCGGGCGGACGATGGCGGCCCACTCCGGCGTGGACGACCCCGGGCTGGAGGCCGTCATCGCCGCCGATCGTTGGGCGCGCCAAAGCGCCGGCGCGCTGGTTTCAGGCTGACGGCGTTTTTTTCCCCGGAGCCCTTGACCGCCCCGTGGGGTGAGCCCTATAAAAATCTCAGGCGTCGTCAAATCAATGAAAGGGTGGATCTCCGAGCCTTATGACCAACAGCGTGTTTGCGTTTCTGATTGTTCTCGGCATTCTCATTTTTTTCCACGAATTCGGCCATTTCCTCATTGCCCGGCTGTTCCGGGTCGGGGTTGAGAAATTTTCCCTCGGCTTCGGCCCGCGCCTGCTCGGCAAGAAAGTCGGCATCACCGACTACCGCCTGTCGCTGGTCCCGCTGGGGGGCTACGTGAAGATGGTGGGCGAGGAGCCGGACGAGGACCTCGACCCCCAGCTCATCCCCATCTCGTTCACCCACAAGCACGTCCTGAAGCGGATCCTGATCGTCTTTGCGGGCCCGTTCTTCAACATCCTGCTGGCGGTGTTGATCTTCTGGGTCATCGCCTTCGTGTCGGGGGTCATGATTCTCAAGCCCGCGATCGGCTCGGTCAAGGAGAACTCCCCGGCCCACATCGCCGGGTTCAAGAAGGGGGACCTCGTAACCGCCGTCGACGGGGTGGCGGTCGAAACCTGGGAAGCGATGGCCGACCGTATCACCCACAGCGGCGGCCAGCCGCTCGAGATCACCGTGGAGCGCCCCGAGGGGAGTCTCGTTCTGCGGGCCACCCCTGAACTGATCACGTCCAAGAATCTGCTGGGAGAAGAGATCAAGCGCTACGTGATCGGGATCGGCACCGCCGGCGAAACCACCTCCAGGAAACTCGGTTTCTTTCAGGCCGCGGAGGAAAGCCTGCGGCAGACCTACGCCATCGTGGAGTTGATGGTGATGATCGTGACGAAGCTCATCACCGGCGATATTTCCATCGACACCGTCGGCGGTCCCATCATGATCGCCCAGATGGCCGGCGATCAGGCCAAAGCCGGCATCAGCAGCCTGTTTCAATTCATTGCCGTCATCAGCGTCAACCTGGCGGTCATCAACCTGCTGCCGATTCCCGTTCTGGACGGCGGCCACCTGCTGTTCTTCGGGATCGAGGCCGTCATCGGCCGCCCGGTGAACGTCAAGGTGCGCGAGGTCGCCCAGCAGGTCGGAATGGTCCTCCTGATCATGCTGATGATCCTCGTGTTTTACAACGACATCACGCGGCTGTTTTTCAGCTCATGACGGAGAAGGGATCCATGCCCGCACGACTGGAAATCACCCTCAAAGAGCACCTGGTCGACCCCGAAGGCGAAGGCATCCGCAAGAAGGCCAAGGCCTATTTCGGCATCGACGCGGCCCGGGTTCGGGCGGTGAACGTACTGACGGTCGATGCGGACCTCGGCGCAGAGCGACTGGAACGCATCCGGCATGAAATCTTCGCTAACCCGGTGACCCAGGTCTCTTCCTACCGGCCGCTGGCCCTCGACGCCGACTGGATCATCTGGGTCGGGTTCCGGCCGGGCGTGCGGGACAACCCGGGGGCGACCGCGGTCGAGGCGATCGAGGACCTGCTCGGTTTCCGGTTCAAGGCCGGCGAGGCGGTCTACACCTCCAAACGTTACTGCGTCGGCGGGAAAACCCTCAGCCGGGCGGAGGTCGAACGGATCGCCGGGGGGCTGCTCGCAAACGACATCATCCAGCAGTGGCGGGTCTGGTCGGCGCGGGAATGGGATCCGGCCGAGGGCATCGGCATCATCATCCCGCAGGTACGACTGGACCACCGCCCGACGGTGGCCGTGGTCCCCATCGACAGCGACGCCACCCTCCAGCGCATCAGCGACGAGCGCAACCTGGCCTTGAATCCGAACGACATCCCCGTGATCCGGGCTTACTTTTCCGACCCCGGCGTCCGGGCGGCGCGGGCGGCCGTGGGGCTGTCGGACCCGACGGATGTCGAGTTGGAGTACATCTCGCAGGCCCGCAGCGATCACTGCAACCACAACACCTTCCGCGGCCTGTTTCATTACCGGGACCTGGACGAGGGGCGCAGCGAAACGGTCGACAACCTGTTCAAGACCTGCATCGAGGCGCCGACGTTGCAGCTGGCGGCGCAGAAACCCTGGGTCGTGTCGGTGCTGTGGGACAATGCCGGCGCCGGGCGTCTGGACGAGGAGAACTATTACGTCATCACCGGCGAGACCCACAACTCGCCCTCCAACATGGAGGCCTACGGCGGGGCCATCACCGGCATCGTCGGCGTCTACCGCGACCCCCTGGGCACCGGAAAGGGGTCCAAGCTCGTCATGGGCGGCTACGGGTTCTGCGTGGGGCCGCGGGACTACGCCGGGCCGTTGAAACCGCGGCTGCACCCCCGGCGGCTGCTGGACGGGGTCATCGAGGGCGTTCGGGACGGCGGCAACAAGAGCGGCATCCCCACGGCGTTCGGCCAGGTGCTGTTCCACCCCGGGTACCTGGGCAAGTGCCTGGTGTTCGTGACGGCGGTCGGCATCATGCCGGCCCGCGTCGCCGGGTTGCCGGCCGACCAGAAGAAAACCTCGCCGGGGGATCTGCTCATCATGTGCGGCGGCCGGGTCGGCAAGGACGGCATCCACGGCGTCACCGCCTCGTCGGAGGTTTTCTCGGAGCACACACCGGCCGGCCACGTTCAGATCGGCGACCCATACACCCAGAAGAAAATGCACGACTTCCTGCTGGAGGCCCGCGATGCCGGCCTCATCCAGTTCATTACCGACAACGGCGGCGGCGGTCTCTCCTCCTCGGTCGGAGAATCCGCGCGCTATTCCAACGGCGCCGATGTGGCGCTGGAGAAGGTGCCCCTCAAATACGACGGCCTGGACCAGTGGGAGATCTGGGTCTCCGAATCCCAGGAACGCATGACGGTCGCGGTCCGCCCGGAGGACGTCGACCGTTTCATGGCGCTCTCCCGCCGGCACGCGGTGGAGAGCACGGTGATCGGCCGCTACACCGGCTCCGGCAAGCTGCACATCACCTACGACGGGAAGACCTGCGCCTACGTCGACATGGACCTCCTGGCCGCCGGTTTCCCGCAGTGGGAGTTCGAGGCTGAGTGGGCCTCCCCGCAGCGGCGGGGGTTGTCCGAGCCGGTCCTGCAGGCGCCGGCCGACATGAACCGGCTGCTGCTGGACCTGCTGGAGCGCCCCAACATCTGCTCCACGGAGTGGGTCACCCGGCAGTACGACCACGAAGTCCAGGGCACGAGCGTCATCAAGCCCCTGACCGGCGCCGGACGGGACGTGAACAGCGATGCCGCCGTGCTGCGGCCGATCCTGGGATCGCGCCGCGGGCTGGCCTTCGCCCAGGCGCTGCTGCCGGCCTATTCAGCGATCGACGCCTACCCGATGGTCGCCTGCAGCATCGACGAGGCCGTACGCCGGGTGCTGGCCGTGGGCGGCGACCTCGAGCACATCGGCGGGGTGGACAATTTCTGCTGGCCGAACATCCAGTATGATGCGGCGAGCAACCCCGACGGCAAGTTCAAGGCCGCCCAGCTGGTGCGCGCCTGCCGGGCGCTGCGGGACGTGTGCCTCGCCTACGGGATTCCGCTGCTGTCGGGCAAAGACAGCATGTACGTGGACGGCCATCTGGCGGGGCGGTACGGCGAAATGCACAAGGTGTCGGCGCTGGAAACCATGCAGTTTGCGGCGATCTCGCTGGTTCCCGACATCGACCGCTGCGTCAGCATGGACAGCAAGCTGGCCGGCGACCTGGTTTATGTCGTCGGCCGGACCCGCAACGAACTCGGCGGGTCCGAATACTACGCGCACTTGGGATACCTGGGACTGAACGTGCCGCAGGTGCGCAGCAACGAGTTCATGCCGCTCTACCGGGCGCTCAACCGTGCGGTCACGGCGGGGTTGGCGGCCTCCGTGCACGGCGTCTACCGCGGGGGCCTGGGGATCCACCTGGCCATGGTGGCCATGGGCGGCGGATGGGGCCTGAGCGTGGATGCCCGCAAGGTCCCGGTCGAGGGGGTCTATCGCCACGACACCCTGCTGTTTTCAGAGTCGGCCGGCCGCTTCATTCTCACCGTCGACCCTCGCCGGCGCAGAGAGTTCGAATCCGCGTTCGACGGACTGCCCTGCGCCTGCGTCGGCACGGTCATCGCGGAGCCCGTGATGCAGGTGGACGGGCTGAACGGCGAGGCGCTGGTATCCGCGGCGGTTTCGGATCTGAAGGCAGCGTGGCAGAAACCGTTCGGGCACTTGGTTTGAATTTTTTTTGACGATGGGGATATGAAACCCATTTTCGGTTTCATATCAAAGGTGATGGAATGGCAAAGGTCAACGTCCTTGTCCTGACCGGGTACGGCCTCAACTGCGACCACGAAACGGCCTACGCCTTTGAACAGGCCGGCGCCGCGGCCCACCGGGCGCACATCAACTCGGTCATCGACGGGTCCGTGCGCCTGGAAGACCATCACCTCCTTGTTTTCATCGGCGGCTTCGGCTGGGGCGACGATCACGGCGCCGGAGTCATTCAGGCGGTCCGGTTCAAGACCCATCTCGGCCCGCGCCTGCTCGAGTTCGTCGAGCGCGGCCGGCTGGTGCTCGGCATCTGCAACGGCTTCCAGGCCCTCGTGAACCTAGGGCTCCTGCCGGGCTTTGACGGCGACTACCGATCGCGCACGGTGGCGCTCATCAACAACGAGTGCGGCAACTTCCGCAACCAATGGGTTCGCCTGGCGGTCAACCCCCGGTCGCCCTGCCTTTTCACGAAGGGGATCCGTCTGGCGGATCTCCCGGTGCGCCACGGGGAAGGCAAGCTTTACGCCGACGGCCCGGTGATCGAGCGTCTCAAGCAAAACCAACAGATCGTCCTGCGCTACGCGCTCCCGGACGGAAGCCCGGCCGGCGGCCGCTTCCCGTTCAACCCGAACGGGTCCGTGGAGGACATCGCGGGCATCTGCGACCCGACCGGACGCATCTTCGGCTTGATGCCGCACCCCGAGGCCTACAACGACTGGACCAACCACCCGGACTGGCTGCGGGACCGGGAAGCGGCGAAACGCGAGGGCAAGCCGTTCGGCGCAGGCCCGACCGTGGGTATCCGGATCCTCCAAAACGCAGTGGCCTATTTGCAGGGCGGCTGATACCCGGCGACTTGCGACCCCTTCGGGCGGCGGGGCGCCCTGCGCGCCCGGCCCTCGTGGGCAGATTCATTTTTGCACCCCCGGTTCCCCTTTTGTAATCGACGGCCCTCCTCTTTCGATTCCGTTCATCCTCTCTTCGGAGCTCTTCTTTTCGAGCCTGACCGCTCTTAAAAATTTTTATAAACCATTAATGGAGTTAATAACCCGGGGACATCCGCCGGGGAATCTCTCCGCCCTTCCATCCAGCGCCGACGGCCGTCTTCCATTCTCTCCGCAAGGCCCAACGAATCATAATTGCTTCGATTTATCGAACGGTTAAACCTCGCATCCTTCAATGGTGCCGGGCGCCCCCACCTTTCTGAGGGGTGCACCTGGACGACATGGCACAAGTTTTGAAGAAACTCCGCTTGAATTCATGCAAGGGGTGTCCTCACATGCGTCGCGATTCCGGTTTCACGGCTTTCGATGTGGCGATCACGCTGGCGATCGTCGCCGTTCTGGCATCCGTCTCGATGCCGTCCTTTTTGAAGTGGCTGCAGGGCCATCGTCTGAGAGGCGCCGCCATCAACCTCATGGCCGACATTGAGATGGCCAAGGTCCGGGCGATCCGCGAAGGGGCCTTCGTGAGCATTCAACTGGCGGCGAACAACTACAGCGTGTTTCTCGACGACGGGGCGGGCGGGGGGGTTGCGGGCGACATGATTCGAAACGGGGGCGAGAGCCTGGTTCAGGATCGTCGGCTCCCGGCGGGAGTCAGGGTTTCCTTGAGTGACCTGAACCTGGCGGACTACCGGATGCGGTTCAACAGCCGGGGGCTGCCGCCCGACTTGACGGCGGCACTCATTCCGGCCGCACTGATACCGCTGGAGAACGAATTCGGCCGAAAGACCGTCCGTGTCAATCGCCTGGGGAGCGTCAAAATTCAATAGGCACAGGGAATCACGATATGAGCCAGACGTTTCGCAATCCGAACAGCGCCAAGGGATTTTCCTTCATCGAGCTGTTGATCGCCATGGCCATCCTCTCGATGGGAATGCTGGCCGCCGTTTCCATGCATTTCGGTTCGACGCGCAACAATACCAAGGGAAACATCTACACCCAGGCCAACATGCTGGCCAAGGCCCAGCTCGAGAACCTCAAGAACCAGGATGTCGGGTTGCTGGTGGCCGGCGGTCCTTACCCGGACCCCAACAACCCCATCAACCCGAACGGAGAGGCCGGCGGCATCTACACCCGCAGCTGGACGATCGACAACCTGGGCACCGGGGCGCGTCGCATCACGGTTACGGTGCAATGGGACCGCAGGGGGTCCCCGGGCAGCGTGGTGGTTTCATCGAACACCAAGGGGGGCGGGGTATGACGATGGGCGGTTCCTCAGGCCTCACGGGCCGAAATCCTGCGTTTTCCCGGTGCGTTTCCTCGGCCGGCTTTTCCATGGTGGAAATGCTGCTGGTGCTGGGGGCGCTGGCGGTCCTGTTCGGCGCCATCTACTCCGGGTTCGAGCGGCTCAACCGCTCCTACACCGCGGAGAACGCCAAGGCCGGCACCCAGCAAGGCGCCCGCATCGGAGTCGAGACGATGGTCCAGGACATGCGCTTGGCGGGCCTGAACCCCCTGGGAACGGCCGGCGCCGGGGTCGTGGCGGCCACCCCCACGAGTTTCCAATTTACGGCCGATGTCAATTTCGACGGGGTTCTTGATGCCCCTTTCGAGGATATTGCATACGACTTGAACGGCACGGATCTGCGGCAACGCAATCTGTATTTGGACCCGAATCCGGAAGTGCTGCTGGAGAACGTCTCCGACCTCGCGTTCACCTATTTTGACGACACGGGAGCCGCCATCCCGCCCGCCAATCTGGCGGCCAGGCGGCAGGATATCCGCACGGTGGGCATTACGCTGACCGTGAGCCGGCCGGCCGGCCGCAATCAGCAGGTTGCCCGGACCTACACTACCCAGGTCCGGCTGAGGAACATGTGAGAAAGGCACAGGCTTCTTATGATGAACACCGCCCGACGCATCCTCGGAAACGAAAACGGCTTCGTGCTCGGCGCATCCATCCTGATCTCGGCGATCCTGCTGCTGGCCGGGGTCTTGGCCCTCTGGACCTCCACCACCGAAATGCACGTCGTTCGCAACGAGAACGAGCTCACCCGCGAATTCTACAGCGCCGAGGGAGGGCTGATCGACGCCATCGAGAACTATGATGCGGGCGCCATGGAGTGGCTGACCGACGCCTTTCTGCTCACCGCACAACCGCTGGCCGGGGTGACCCGGACATCCGCCAATTCGGGCGGGCAGACCGTGGCGACGGTCGAAGTGCGCTGCATCCACAATGAGTCGACAGCGCCTGTTCCGGGACTCAGCGACGCTGCCAATACGGTGCCCCGTCAGCGGCACATCTCGTCGCCGCCGGAAGGCTCCGGCTTCAGCCTGAAATACTTCGAGGTGCGCCGCTACGGCATCACGGCCACCTCGGAGACGGGCAACACCCGGGTCCAGATCGGCGCCTACAAGGTCTTCAACAAGTATTGATGCTTGGCTCCGGCCGCTTGCGATAAGGAGGCTTCGGCATGAAACGATATGTACTGGTCACGCTCCTGGCGATCTTCGGCTGCACCCCGAACCTGTGGGCGGACGACACCGAGATCTACGGCACGGTCAACAACCCCTCGCTCGAGCCCAACGTCATGATCCTCTTCGACACGTCGGGCAGCATGGCGACCGAGGACGTGCCGGGGGAACCCTACGAGCCGTCCCAGACCTACACCTGCGGCAGCTGCAGTTATTCCGCCAATGCCGTGTACTACCGGAGCTATAATTACTACACTCGCAGCTATTACTGGTCCCTGTTTGCCAGTGACGTTGGAAGCCTGGCCTGCGACACCATCAAAAACAACCTCCTGAACCAAGGGTACGCGGAGGGCTACATCCGCTCGTCGGGGTACACCTGCGGCGGGTCGAATTACTACCGTTTGCGCACCGGAAACTACCTGAACTACGGCATCTCCGGGGTGGGGCTCCCCCAGAGCCGCATCAGCGTGGCGCAGCAGGTGCTGGCGGATCTGATCGCCACCACCGACGGCGTGCGTTTCGGGATGTTCGTGTTCAACTTCGACCAGGGCGGACGCCTGGTGGCGCCCTGCGGCACCGACAAGGCGACGCTGCTCAGCCGGGTGGCCGGCGCCGCACCGAACGGCTGGACGCCCTTGGCCGAGACCCTGGCCGAGGTCGGGCTTTACTTTGCGGGCAAGCCGAGCTGGTACAACTCCGGAACCTACACATCTCCGATGCAGGAGCGCTGCCAGAAGAACTACGTCATCATCATGACCGACGGGGAGCCCACCCGGGATCGGGATAGCCGGCTCTACTCGACCCCCTACATCAACGGCGACCTCATCGGCGACCAAGACGGCGATCATCTGGCCCCCTGCGCCGGCGGCGGATACGACCAGGTTTACAACAACGGATATTTCGAAAGCGTCTACCGGAACTTCGGAACGCTTGAATATTGGTATCGCGATGCCAATGGATCCTGTAAATTTTATACCCAGGAGGGGGAGGACTATTTGGACGACGTGGCCCAGTACCTCTACGAGAACGACTGCAACCCGTCCATGGGCGACGGCACCTCCTTCGACAAGCAGAACATCGTCACCTTCACGATCGGCTTCAAGACCAACCAGTCGCTGCTGCAGCGGACGGCGGCCAAGGGCGGCGGGGAGTACTTCACGGCCGAGAACTAC
>JALOPD010000253.1 GCA_025454075.1 Desulfobacterales bacterium
TCGACCTCTTTCTTGTTGATCAGCCGCACGTTCTCGCCCGAGGCGCCGCTGGTCTGGGCGGTGACGTTCATGTCCTTGATCTTGGAGTTCCAGATCTTGGCCATGGCGCCGCCGAAGGGATAATAGGTCCCGGCGGTGCCGCCGGTGGCGAGCACCAGGTTGTCGGCCGCCTGCACCGAGGCCGCCGCGCCGATCACAAACAGAACCGCCATGCACACACCGAACAGTCTTTTCATCGAGCACCTCCCTACATTGTTTGTGGTTGTTGACTTACTGAGCATCCATCCCGCCTGCCGCTGAACCGGTCTCATTAGGAGCGGGCATTCTATGATAGAGGGCGTACGGTGTCAAGAAAAAGGCCGGGGAGATTTTCCAAACTGCAAGACTTTCAACGCGAGGTTGGTTGTTGACATCCACCTCTCCGGTGTTAAATTGATTCGTAATCGAATAAGCAGGTTATGGGGGCAGCGTGGGATTTGTCCTGCTCGAAGGCGGCAGTGAGTTCAAAGCGGGGATGGCGGCTGCAGACAAGCGCGCTATGGCGGCCGTCGGCGGGCAGAGAGGCGCGATCCGCATCATCCCCGCCGCGGCCGCACCGGACGGAAACGATCTGCGCGCCGGCGCGAACGGGGTGGCCTGGTTCCACGCCCTCGGGGCGACCGACGTGCAGGCGCTGCCCATCGTCGACCGCGTCTCGGCCGACCGGCCCGAGCATGCCGCGGAACTGGAAGCCGCCGGAATCGTTTTTATGCTGGGCGGCTTCACCCGCTACCTGGCGGAAACCCTGTCGGGCAGCCGGGCCTGGGAGGCGACGAAAAGCGCCCACCGCGCCGGGGCCCTGATCGGCGGCAGCAGCGCAGGGGCGATGGTGCTTTGCGAATTCTACTTTGACCAGGCCTCCGGCCGGGTATTTCCGGGTCTCAACCTTCTACCGGAGGTGTGCGTGCTGCCCCATCATGACACCTTCGGCAAGGAGTGGGCGGCCCGCCTGGCCAGGCTGCTGCCGGGGGCGCTTCTGATCGGAATCGACGAGGAGACCGGGTTGCTGAACGACGGCCCGAGAAGACTGTGGACGGTCTACGGCAAGGGGGCCGTGACCGTTTACGAGCCCGGCGGCCGGACCAAGTTCCACCATGGGCAGTGTTTCGCGCTGCCGATTGCAGTCAAGGATCATCCCTGAAGAGCGCCGATTCCTGAACGAACCCGAGAAAAAACGCTTTCTTTTCAGCTTTAAACCTTAAACTGTTAACTTTAAACTTCGCTCAGAGTGTTCGGCAACATGTCCGCAAACGGCACCATTGTCCTCATGGGCTCGGGCGAGTTCACCGCCACCATGGTGGAGGTCCACAAGGATCTCCTGGCTCGGCTGGGGCCGGGGGCGCGCGCCGTGTTCCTGGACACCCCGGCCGGGTTCCAGTTGAACGCCGATCAGATTTCAGCCAGGGCCGTCGAGTATTTCCGCGACAGGATCGGGCAGCCCATGACGGTGGCCTCTTTCAAATCAACGGCGGACCCTACCGCGATTGAATCCGAAAAAGCGTTTCTGGCGCTGAAGCAGGCGGATTTCGTCCTCGTTGGGCCCGGCAGCCCGACGTATGCGGTGCGGCAGTGGACCTCCAGCCCCATCCCCGACATTCTCGCCCGCCGCATCGAAGAGGGGGCCTGTTTCGTCGCTGCCAGCGCCGCCGCCTTGACGGCCGGACGCTTCACCCTGCCGGTCTACGAGATCTACAAAGTGGGCGAGGACCCACGCTGGGTGGACGGCATCGACCTCCTGGGGCGCTTCGGGTTTCATCTGGCAGTGATCCCGCACTGGAACAATGCGGAGGGCGGAACCCACGACACCCGTTTCTGTTTCATGGGGGAGTCGCGCTTTCGGGCTCTCGAACGCCTGCTGCCTTCCGAGGTTCAGGTCGTCGGCATCGACGAGCACACGGCCTGCGTCATCGACCTCGCCCGCAGCGAAGCCCGCATCCGGGGGGTCGGCGGGGTCACCCTGCGCCGCGCCGGTTCCGAGTTGATCCTGAAGAGAAACGACGTGGTGCCCTTGGATGTTTTCATGGGCGGGGCGCTCAGCCGGGTCTGGCAGCGGCCGTCCGAACCCCTTGAGAAAGCGGCGCCCGGCGAGCTCCCGGATGCCTTCTGGAGCGGGATCCACTCCCTTGAAACCGGCTTTCAGTCGGCGCAGGAGGCCCGCGACCCGGAGAAAATGGCGGCGGCGATCCTTGAACTGGATCGCATCATCTGGAAAGCCTCGCTCGACCTGGAAACCGTGGAGTTCATTTCCCAGGCGCGCGAAATCCTGCGGGAGTGGATCGCACTGATGGCGGCCGCGCTTGCATCGGCGCCCCGCACCACGCTGGAATGCCTCGGCCCGCTGGTCGAGGAGATCCTGAGGCTGCGGGACGAAATGCGCCTTCAGAAACGCTGGGCCGACGCGGATCTTCTGCGGGACTGCCTTCAGCGCGCCAAGGTCATGGTGGAAGACACCGGCGACGGCGCCCGCTGGCGGGTCGGCGGAGAGGGATGACGCGGATGGCCGAATCGGCAACAGCGGTTGCCGGCCGTGGGTTTTCCGTGGCGTCGGAGACCTTTGAAAGTTTGGCCGGCCGGCAGTTGAAATGGCCCTCCCCGTTCGTGCTGCCGGGCTGGATGCGGGCCTGGCAGGAGGTTTTTGCACCGCAGGCCGAGCTTTGGATCCGGTCGTTTCAGAAAGGGAAAGAGGTCGTCGGGGTCGCGCCGCTGCTGGTGGAAAACCGGACGGCCAGACTCATCGGCGGCCCGGATGTCTGCGACCACCTCGACCTGGCCGCCGCCGGTAGCCAAACCGTTGAATTCTCCCGGGCGCTTCTGGACTATGCGAAGGTCGAGGGGATTGAACGGCTGGAATTGGCCCCCCTCAGACCCGACTCGGCCGTCATGAAGGTGCTGGCGCCCGCGGCCCGCGAGAAGGGCTATGCGGTTTCGATCGGAGAAGAGGACCTCCTTTTCGAGGTCGAGCTGCCGGGCTCCTGGGACGAGTACCTGCAAGCTCTGACCGGCAAGCAGCGCCACGAGGTGCGGCGCAAGCTGAGGCGCCTGGAAAACAGCGCGGCGGCCGGGTTCCGCGTCCTGGAGGACCCCGAGGCGGTGCGCGCGGCCATGGATGATTTTTTCGTGCTCTTCCGGCAGAACCGGGAGGACAAGGCTGCGTTCATGAGCAGCCGAATGGAGGCCTATTTCAGGCGCCTGGCGGAATATGTGCCCGGGATGCGGATCGGGTTCCTCGACGTTGACGGGGCGCCCGCCGCCGGGGTATTGTGCTGCGATCACGAAGGCACCCGCTATCTCTACAACAGCGGCTACGACAACAACCTGGCACCGCTCAGCGTGGGCCTTCTGTGCAAGATTTTAAGCATCCGGGAGAGCATGGCACGCGGGCTGAAACGGTACGATTTTCTCAAGGGCAACGAAATCTACAAACGCCAGCTGGGCGGGAAGCCCGTGCCGATTTACAGCTGCCGGATCGACTTGATATGAAAGGAAACGATGGCGTGCGTTCGGCACCTTACTCCATAGCGATGATCAGCGTGCACTCGAGCCCGCTGGGCAAGCTCGGCACCCAGGACACCGGCGGCATGAGCGTCTACATCCGCGAACTGTCCCGGCAGTTGGGCCTGCGCGGCCACGGGGTGGACATCTTCACCCGCGGCGGAGACGGCCATGCGCCGGGCGAAGTGCTGCGAATGTCCGAGAATGTGCGCCTGGTCCCCTTGGAAATGGGCCCTGAGGCCAACGCCCCGAAAACCGCCCTCTACCCTCACCTGTTCGGCTTTTTCCGCGAGATGGACCGCTTCCAGCGGCAGGAAGGGGTTTTCTACGATCTGATCCACAGCCACTACTGGCTCTCGAGCCAGGTCGGACGGAGGGCCCGCCAGGCGTGGGGCGTCCCCCACATCACCACCTTCCACACCCTGGGGGCGGTTAAAAATATCGTGTGCGGCCCGGGGTCGGAGCCGGAGGTCCGGATCGCCGTCGAACGCAATCTGGCGGCCGCCAGCGACCGGGTGCTGGTCACCTCCGACCGGGAGAAGGAAAATCTCACCCGCCTGTATGCGGCCGATCCGCACCGGATTGCAGTGGCCCCCTGCGGCGTGAACCTGGGCGTCTTTCGGCCCATGGACCGCGCCACCGCCCGGCGCCGCATCGGGGCGGGCGCGGACGACCGGCTGGTCCTGTACGTCGGCCGCTTTGCCCCTGAAAAGGGACTGGACCGGCTGCTTCAAGCCGTTGCCCGGTTGAAACACATGCCCAACCTGCGGTTGATCGTCGTGGGCGGCGACGGCGAGCAGGATGTCGCTCATCGGCAGATGGAGGCGGTCGGCCGGGCCTGCGGCATTGCCGACCGGGTGGCGTTCCGGGGCAGAGTCGAGCAGGAGGAACTCCCCTGGTATTACAGCGCGGCGGACCTGCTGGCGCTCCCGTCGTCCTACGAAAGCTTCGGCATGGTGGCCCTGGAATCCCTGGCCTGCGGGACGCCGGTGGCGGCGACCCGCGTGGGGGCGATGGAGGATCTGCTGCGGGAGGCACAGAACGGCCGCCTGGCGCGGGACTTGCGTCCTTCCTCGCTGGCCGATGCCATTGAAGCGCTGCTGAAGGACCGGGCGGCCCCGCGGCAAACGGCCGAGGCGATCCGGCGCTCGGTGGTTCGTTACTCCTGGTCCCGGGTGGCGGCCGAAGTGCTGCAGATCTACAACGACAGCCTGACCGACGCAGAAGACGCGCTCGCGGCTGCGGCGGCGCATATCCACTCGGAAACCGGAAAAACCGGCTGTTGCGGCTGCGGTGTGTTTTTGCCGGCCTGACAGGGGAACAAGCGGTGAGGACTCAAGCCGATGTGCTGGTGATTGCCGCGCACCCGGACGACGCTGAATTCGGCGCCGCCGGAACCGTGGCCAAGTGGATCCGGGAAGGCCGGCGCGCGGCCTACCTCGTCTGCACCAGCGGTGAAAAGGGCACCACCGACCCCAGCCTCACCCCCGAGGCGCTCATCGGGATCCGCGAGGCGGAGCAGCGCGCAGCGGCGCGGGTCCTCGGGGTGCACGAGGTGGTGTTCCTGCGGCAGCCCGACCAGGGGCTGGAGGACACCGCCGAGTTCCGCAAGTCGATTGCCCGCATGATCCGATCCTTCCGGCCGGACATTGTCATGACCTCGGACCCCTACCGGCGCTACATCTGGCACCGCGACCACCGCATCATCGGGCAGGTGGTGCTGGATGCGGTCTTCCCCTACGCGCGGGACCGCCTGGCCTACCCGGACCTGCTGGCGGAGGGGCTCATGCCCCATAAGGTGCGGGAGATTTATTTCTGGGGGACCGAGGA
>JALOPD010000587.1 GCA_025454075.1 Desulfobacterales bacterium
CCCAGCCCGTGCAGGATGATCTCCTTGGTTTCGGCCAGCCGGTCGATGCGCAGCGAGGGGTCCTCCTCCAGGAGCTTTGAAAGCGAGATGAAGACCTTGTCCTCGTCGCCCTTCGACTTGGGCGCCAACGCGTAGGAAATCAGGGTGGGCAGGGGCGGGGTCGCCGCGTACACGATTTTGTGGGCTTCGTCGCACAGGGTGTCCCCGGTGCCGGTCTCCTTGAGCTTGGCGACCGCGACGATGGAACCCGGGCCGGCGCCGCCGGCGGGCTTCTGCTCCTTGCCGAGAATCACCAGCAGCTGGTTGTAGCGCTCGCGCACCGTGAGCCGGCCGGCGTAGGGATCCGTGATGGTCTTGACGACCAGCGCCGAGAAGGGCGCGTCGGGGTCGGGCCGGCGCTCGATGTCGTTGCCGCTGGCCGGGTCCTTGCCGATCCGCGGGCCGCCGTCGAGCGGGGAGGGCAGGGCGGCGAGGACGAAATCCAGGAGCAGGTCGATTCCGACGTTGCGGGTGGCCGAGCCGCAGAGCACCGGGGTGAAGGTCCGCGCCAGAACGCCCTTGCGCAACGCGCCGCGCAGATCGTCCTCCGAGAGGGTTTCGCCTTCCAGATAGCGTTCGACCAGCGCGTCGTCGGCTTCGGCGATGTTTTCGATCAGCGCTTCGCGTTCGGCGTCGACCGATTCGGCCATGTCCGCCGGAATTTCCGCCGCTTTGCCCTTGCCGTCTTCGCCGTAGACATAGGCTTTCCGGCTGATGAGGTCGACGACGCCCTTGAATCCGGCCTCCGCGCCGATCGGAAGCTGCAGGATGATCGGTTTGGGCTGAAACATGCCCTTGGCGTCCTCGAACGTCCGGGTGAAATCAGCGCGCTCGCGGTCCAGTTTGTTGATGAAGATCGCGCGCGGCAGCTTGAAGTCGTCCAGGAACTCCCAGCCCATCTCGGTCTGGACCTTGACCCCGTCCACGGCGTCGATCACGACCAGCGCGGCGTCGGCGGCCTGCAGGCAGGTCTTGGTGTCGGAGAAGAAGTTCTGGTCGCCCGGGGTGTCGATCAGGGTGACGGTGTGTTTCTTCCAGCTCACCTGATGAAATCCGGCGCTGATGCTGGAGGTGCGCTTGATTTCCTCGGGCTCGAAATCCAGCGCCGTGTTGCCATCTTCGATGCGCCCCATGCGGTTGAGCACCCCCGCGTCGAAAAGCATGGCTTCCGCCAGTGAGGTCTTGCCGGCCCCGCCATGGGCCACCAGTGCCATGTTTCGAATGCCTTCGACTTTCTCGCTCATTTAACATCCTCTCCTCATTAATTTTTTTTACCGATGCGGCGTCAAACGGTGATTTCTATCTATTCGGCCTGGAAAAATCAAGCCCCAAAAAGCACTGCCGCCCGGAATCGGGCGGCAGTGCTTTTATGATTTAATTTTAAATGCTTATTGCGGGAAGCGACCGCGGTCAGGCGGTTAAAAGCATGAAGAACTCCTTGTTGCCCTTGGGGCCTTCGATCGGGGAGGCGACCGCCGGCGAGCAGGCGAGGCCCAGGCCGCGGAAAAACGAGGCCAGATCGGCGATCACGGCGGAATGCTGCTGCGGGTCACGGACGATCCCGCCTTTGCCCACCTGGCCCTTGCCGACTTCAAACTGCGGCTTGATCAGCGGTAGCAGGCGGCCGCCGGGTTTCAGGAGGCCGGTCACGGCCGGCACGACGATCCGCAGCGAGATGAACGCCACGTCGATGACGACCAGGTCGACCGCTTCCGGTATGGTTTCCGGCGGCATGCGCCGGATGTTGGTCCGTTCGATGACCACCACGCGCGGATCCTGCCGCAGACTCCAGGCCAGCTGCCCGTACCCCACGTCCACCGCATACACCCGGGCGGCTCCCCGCTGCAGGAGGCAGTCGGTGAACCCGCCGGTGGAGGCACCGGCGTCGAGACAGACCCATCCCGCCACCTGCAGCTCGAAGGCAGTCAGCGCCCCCGCCAGCTTCAGCCCGCCGCGGCTGACGTACGGCAGCTGCCCGCCCCGGATGTCGATTCGACCGTCTTCCGGGACCGCGGCCCCGGGCTTGTCTACGACCCGTCCATCCACCGTCACGCTGCCGGACATGATCAGCGCCCGGGCGCGCTCGCGGCTCGGTGCGAGCCCTCGGTCGACCATGACCAGGTCGAGTCTCTTGCGCAGGATCTTCACGGACCGCTTACGACCGTGCGGAGGCGAGCTGGGTTCGGAACGGGCGGCCGAAGGCGGGCAGGTGGTTGCTCTGTTTCAGAAAGCGCAGGGCGGCCTGGGCGATGCCGGCG
Organism: Desulfobacterales bacterium; assembly: GCA_025454075.1. The sequence goes on from JALOPD010000587.1 coordinate 2,298, forward strand.
GCATCGAGGCCGTACTTGCCGCGCAGCACCGCCTGGGGGCCGTGCTCCACGAAGGCGTCCGGCAGCCCGATGCGCTCCACGGTGACCGTATTCAGGCCGGCATCGCTGAACGCTTCGAGCACGGCGCTGCCGAATCCCCCCTGGCGCACATTCTCCTCGATCGTCAGCACCCGGGGGATCCGGCGTGCCAGCTCGACGGCCAGCCTGGCATCCAGCGGCTTCACGAAGCGGCCGTCCACCACGGTCGCCTGGACCCCCTGCTGCGCCAGGAGTTCGCGGGCGCTGAGCGCTTCCATCACCGCGGCGCCGATCGCCATCAGGACCAGATCCGATCCGTCCGTGAGCACCTCGGCTTCGCCGATCGCGATCGCCGTGGCGGCGGCGCCGGGCGGACCGCCGACGGCCGCCCCCCGCGGATACCGGAAAGCGATCGGGCCGTCGTGCCGCAGCGCCGTCAGCATCATGCGGCGCAGCTCGTTTTCATCACGGGGGGCCATGACCACCATGTTGGGCAGGCTGCGCAGGTAGGAAAAGTCGAAGACGCCATGGTGGGTGGCGCCGTCTTCGCCCACGAGGCCGCCGCGG
>JALOPD010000588.1 GCA_025454075.1 Desulfobacterales bacterium
CAGGGTGTGGGTGTGCAGGGTCGCGCACATCACCTCATCGACCATATTGAAGGCCGCCAGCGCCGCCGTGCTAACCTGCAAGAGGCCGTCGATGGCGGCGGTCAGGCCGATCTTGCCTTCCTTGGGGTTGTTCTCCCAGGCCACCCCCTCGCCCGCCAGGGCCGCCGCCAGAATGGCGGCCGCCTCGTTCTCGTGGATTTCATCCTCCGCCAGGTCGATGACGTAGAGGTGGTTCTTGCCGAGCTTCTGCAGGTGGCAGATGTCCTCGTTGCAGACCGTGTGCCCCTTGCGGAAGGCCGCACCCTTGAACTCCCCGGGCCGGATCTCGGTGATGTCGTGCGCCAGCTGGGTCCCGACCGCATCCTGCAACACTATTTTTTTCAACATCGGTTTGCGCCTTTCGTAGTTAATCCCGACTTAATTTTCATCGACTGGAACAGTTTTCACCCTCCCGGTTCGCGTCAAACGCAAACCGATTCCATCCTACCGCAGGGCGATCACTTCCGCGCGCCGTTTGCCGGATCTTTCGGCATGATGCCCGTGATCGTGGGGAGCCGAAAACCCCGGCACTTCGCCGGGCGTCCAGTTCATGTCCGCCCAGGTGATCTCTCTGGGGTTTGAAAAATAGGCGTTTTCAGTGCACGGCTTGCACAAATAATTTCCATCTCGAACCGCTTCGCGGCCGTCGCGCACGACCTGACCGCAGCGGCTGCAGGTCACCTTGCGCTGGGTCGGGCCCGGCAGGTCCACCGGCCGGATCGGCACCCGCACCTGCTGCACCCGGAACAGAACGCTGTCCGGCATGCGGCAGTAGGCCGTGAGCTGCTGTCGGGACTTGCCGCTCACCTCCGGCGCATAAACCCCCGCCAGATCGCGCGCCTCCTCGGTGGAAACCACGCGGAAGGCCTTGCCGGTTTCCAGGTTCAGGAAGGTGGCCGCCATGATCCCATAGTCCATGAACTTCAGGCTGCGGCGGCCCAGCTTGACTCCGGTCACGTGCGCCACGGCATCGGCCGTGCAGCGGTCCATCTCGACATAGACGATCAGCTTTTTGATCTGGTCGCGCCGGGTGGGCTCGTCCAGTCCGATCAGCCGGCAGCCCAGCATGGCCATGCGCACACCCACCACCTGGCCCGGGCAAAGGTGCCCGTGGGCCTGGGCGGAGGTTTCCAGCAGTTCATGAAACGGTTTCATGGTCGACGTCCTCGCCAATCCTTCCAGGAAGGTGATTTCCATTCTTTTGGGAGCGGCATCTTGCCGCGATTACATGGTGGCTGTAGCCTGCTCCGCCGATTCGCTCTCTATGTATATGCGCGTGGCGGCAGCCAGGTTCTGATAAAACACAGTCTGCGCCTGCTCCGCGACGCTGCGCGAGAAGTCCGGCACCCAGGCGGCGAGATGCCGCTCCAGAAAAGCGCGCTGCTTCTGCCGGAAATTCCGAGCCCGGTCCAGGTTTACGCCCTCCAGCGCGTCGAGTTCCTTTACGACCAGAAAGTGCATGAACTCCAATTCGACGGCGATGTGGTCCGGCGTCCCGTTGAAATCCGGGGCCAGTTCCAGGCCGACCTCCTGGTAGCACTCGCCGGCCGCCAGGGTGGAATCGCCCATCAGCCGGCGTTCGCCGTCGAGGTAGACCGAACCGTAGGGCGGGGCCAGCAGGGCGAAGCACAGCATCTCGAGGCTGCGGCAAAGCTGCCTCGCGTGTCCACCGGTGCCCTCGCCGGGAGGGTAGTAACATTCGGCGAGAAGCTTGTAGGCGGCGGCCCGGGCGGTGTCGATAGCGGATTGCGCATTTGCCTTCATTGCCTTCTCCTCGATTCGCAGCGGATCAGCCGGTGGGGGCTTCGTTCGCAAATACCAGCACCATCAGCTCCCAGACGCTTGGGACATACGGCACGTATTGCGGAAACTGCTCGGCCTTGGGCCCCACCGGATGGCTCTGCCCGGCCAGCAGGATTTCCATGTGCCGCGCCAGCGACCCCACGAAGATAAGTGCCGATGCCAGGATCCGGCCGCCGGCCGATCCCCGCACGGCGGGTATCAGCAGGAGAACAAACGGCAGGAACAGCCCGAGAATGACTTCGGTGCCGAATAACCCGACCGACCCGAAGAGATGCTCGAACTTGTGATACACCAGGAACGCCGGAATCGTGGTCGAAGACTCGATCGCAATTTTCAAAAGGGTGAACGCCGTCACTATCCCCGCCGCATAGGTCAGGATCAAGGTGAATTCGTCGAATAACACCAGGAGACTGTAGAGAATGAATAGCGCGGTGCCGCTTAGGATCGCCATCAGCAGACAATAGATGGACATCACCGGGCCGAAATAGGTGGCGCGCGATTCGGTCAGCCCGAACACCGAGCCGATCATCAGGGGCGCGATCAGTGCCAGGACGAAGGATGCCGTTCCCAGAAATCTGCTGAGGCTGCCGTGGTAGTCGCCCGTGTGCATCTTCCAGAACTTGAGCGCCAGGACCGCCAGCTCGGCGCTGTAGATGGCGCCCATCCACCAGATCGGCGAAGACAGGTTGGGAGAGAACATGATGTAGATCATGTTGAAAATGGACCCGAGCTCAAGGCCGATGGACACGAACCCGCCGCAGAGAGTCGCTATCGCCAGGAACACCAGCCGCTTGGCGAAGGGTTCATACTTCTTGATGCCGAACACAAGCGGCAGGGCCGACAGCAGCGTCAGTCCGGAGCTGGACAGGGCCAGAAAGATGTAGACCCCCAGCGGCAGGGTCCAGATCACGACGTCGTTGGCGTTGAAAAGGATGTGCCCCTTGATGAAAATGAAGGCGCCCGCAGCGGCGCCGGCCAATAGGGCGACCCCGAGCACCCCCAGCCAGATCGGGTAGAGACTCCTGTTGCCGTTCATCTAGACACCTCCCTTGGTCGCCCGATAG
>JALOPD010000254.1 GCA_025454075.1 Desulfobacterales bacterium
GGTCATACAGCCAGATCTGAAGCCAAGCCCCAGGATCTTATCGAGCGGAGTCGAAACATATGGAAAACCATGTTGCCGGCAGTCAAGACGCAGAAGACAGAACCCGCAACGTCGCTGTGCATGAAGGCCTGTTCCAGGATTCACTGCGGGAGGCGATCGAAAAGATCAAGGCGGGAATCGATCTTGAAAAAACGAAGCGGATCATCCAGGAACGGTTCGGCATGAGCGCTCTTGAGACGATCGACCTGCGCGAAATGCGCGCCATTGCCCACGAAGGCCAGGTGGCGTTCCGCTGCAGAATGACCGCGCGCTGGGACATGGCGGTCATGGTCGACTTCCACGGGAATTGCCTGATGGCCTTTCCGGAAAAAGGCGCGCCCCAGGCATTGCCCGAACCGCGTGTCTCTGATACCAGGAAGCCCCTTATTTTCGTGGCCGATGACGACGAGGGGTGTCTGGACGTACTCATTAAAATGATTAAAATGCTCGGTTACGATGCGTTTGGCGTGCGGGGCGGCAAGGAAGCGATCGAGGTCTACGGTTCCATGCGCAACAAGATCGACCTCGTCATTCTGGACATGAACATGCCCTTTAACGGCGAAAAAACCTATGAGAAACTGCGCAGCATAGATGCCGGCACCAGAATTCTTCTCATCAGCGGCTACACCGAGGACGAGAAGATCAGAGCGCTCTTAAGCCAGAAGCACAGTTGGTTCATAACCAAACCCTTCAACCTGGCGAGTCTGGGCGCCAAAATAGACAGCATTCTCAAACAGCGGCCAGGCGTGCCCTGATGGCCGTCAACCGGAGCCCCCGTGGAGCGCGCATGGAAAGCGGCCATGCACCCCGATGCGGACATTGATTTCCCCCGCCCGGCCTCCGCTCCGGTCTCATCCCGAACCCTCCGGCCGGTGACGACGTGCCTGCCTCCGGGTTTTCTGGGCGCCCATCGGCGGCACAGCCGGCCGGCGTCCTCAAATGCCTGGCGACCATGGCGGGTCATCGCGCTGCGGCAAGCGCCAGCCCTCGGATCCACCAAACTCTTCCGGCTTGAACGCCCCACGCCCAGTGCAGTATAGTTGCCCACATTCGAATAAAGGGGGCTGGCATAAAAAGGAGTTTTGCATTCACCGCGCTGACTCTGGTTATCTCCACGCTCACGGCCCACGCAGCGGACAACATGAAGGCCTTTCCAGCGCCGGTCAAAGGAACGGTGCGATACGTCCTGCAGCTTCCGAAGCAAGAGGAGGAATCGTGATTGCGACCTATGTTCCATGGCTGTTGCTGGCAACCGGAGCCCTGGGGATGGTGCTGGGTGTCAACCGCACCCTGAACCGCCGCGAAAAGGAGAGCACGTCGCTTCAGGTATTGGCGTTCCTGTCCGGAGCGGCGCTGCTGGCGGCACCCGTGGGGATGGTGTTTCAAAGCGGGAACGCCCCTGAGGTTTCGGGGGCATCCATCATCCTGATGCTGCTGCTGGGCAGCTGTCTCATGGCCCGCGCCCTAAAGAACCTGCCGATTGCGCTCATCGTTGCGGCGCTGCTGGGCACCGGGTTGTTCTGGCTGCTCTCGACCATCAAAGAATTCAGCTTCGCCGGCGATGCGGCGACGCAGACCATCGTCCTGGTGACGGCCGTATTGCTGCTGGTCATTTTGGTGATCGGGTTTTTTGTCGAAAAGACGCTCGATCTGTTTCTGGCGCTCTTGAGCATCGGGATGGTCGTGTTCGCAGTGGCGGCGGCCGCGTGCCTCCAAGGCCTCTTGACCGGTCTGGGCCTCACCGATTACCACGGCCTGCTGCGCCTGCTGGGCTGGTAGCCTGGAACCGGCCCGTCTTCAAAAGCGCTGATCGCTGTCATCAGCGAAGGGGACTGCCGCAAAGACGCAAGAAGTGCCGACCGGCTCTTCATTCGATGGCGTGCAAATACCCATGACACAGCCGTTCGCAGCGATCGGCTTCCGCCTGGCGCCCGCGTTTGCGGCAGCCGTCGGCGTAGACTCTGCATTTTTTCCTTAAAACGGTTGCAGCCGCTCGGCGCTGGGAATCGCTGAGAACCCCGCTGGAAAGCAGCCCGGCGATGGATTCGATGCGGTAGCGGTCGAGCCCCCGGGCGCGCGAAAGTTGATCGGGATGGCCGCCGCGTTTGACGATCAGCGGGGTGTCGATCAGCGCCACGGGAAAGCGGCAGCTCACCCGCAGCCAGAGGTCGTAGTCCTCGCAGGCCGGCAGGCGCTCGTCGAACAGCCCCACGCGCTCGAGCAGCCTGCGCCGCAGCATGACCGCCGAAGGGCTCACCAGACAGAGTTCCAGCGACGGTTCGAAGATCGTTCCGCCCCGCTTGCGGTGCCGCCTGGCGGGATTCAACCGGCGGCCGTCCTTCACCCAGAGCTCCTCGGTCTGGCAGATGAGGCTTTCCGGATGCTGCTCGAAAAATTCGACCTGGCGCGCCAGCTTGTCCGGCAGCCAGATATCGTCGGAATCCAGAAAGGCGATCAGGTCCGCGCCGGCGGCGGCCACCCCCACGTTGCGCGCGGCGCTGACCCCGCGGTTCTCCTGACGCAGCACCCGGATCGCGCTGCCGTAGCCCTGGAGCACCTGCGGAGTCTCGTCGGTGGAGCCGTCGTCGACCACGATCAGTTCGAAACCCCGGAAGCCCTGGGCCAGCACGGAGTCCACCGCCTCCCGCAGGCACCAGGCGCGGTTGAACGCGGGGATGATGACGGAGACCTGCGGAGGTTCAAATCTCTGATTCATGGTTTCCTGGCGGCCCCGCCTTTGATGCCGTTCATTTTAAGAATTCGGAAGGCGGAAGGGGGAAGGCGGAAAAAAGCGAACCCCCCTCAACCTCCCGCCTTCCACTCTCCACCTTCCGTATTCCAACTTCCGCATTCCAACTTCCGACTTCTCTTCTCTCCTTCCACCTTCTATCCCATCCTCTCGATCCCGCGGAGCTGGTCGTCCAGCCGTTTGGCGGACATCGGCCCGGCGGTTTTCAGCTCCTGGGCGAAGATCGAGACCTTGTACTCCTCGATCATCCAGGCCAGTTCCTCCACGGCCTGACGTTTCGCGGCCGAGGACTGCGGATTCAGCGCTTCCGCGAGCCGCTTCAGCGGCCCGGCATATTTCTGCAGCGCCTGCGATTTGATGCGGTCCTTCTCGGGATCCACGAGCGCCCGGCGGGCGCGCAGCGCCAGGGCGCGCAGGTAGCGCTCGACGTGCGCCAGCCGGGCGCGGTCATAGAGCGCAATGAAGTCCTGCGGCACCAGGTGCCCGATGTCCGCCTTCAGTTGAGCGTGGATCGTCCCCAGAGGGCCTTTGGCGCCGGCCAGCGCGGCGATCTCCCGGAAGGCCTCCGCATGGGCCTGAATGAACGCGATCACCGCATAGAGCAGACCGCGACCGGCGGTCGTCAGGTTCGGCGCCTGAGCCGCAAGGTGGTCGTCGAAGGCCTTTTCGGAGCGCAGGTCGGCGGCAAAGAGGTCCTGGACCACCTTCTGCACCATGGCGTCCTCCAGACGCCGGGCGCCGCCGAGCCGGTTCGCCGCCGGGTGCAGTTCTTCGGGCAGCGTCAGGCCGCGCTTCAACAATTTCACCTCGCGTACGCAGAGCCGTGCCAGCAGGGCGGCCACGCCTCGGGGGTGGGCGGCGCGCGCCTGGTCGCGGCGCGCGAACAGCTTCAAGTCGATGCGCTCCGCCTGCGCGCACAGCGCCGGATACCCCGCCCAGGCCGGGCGTTCGCCCGTGGGGCTGGTGACCACCTCGGGCAGTTCACCGAAATCCCAGCGGGTGATCCCGCTGCGCTCCCAGCGCTGCCGCGCTTCCAGCGGGATCCGCGTGGCCGCCGGCTGGCTGCGCAGAATGGCCGGGTCCCGTCCGGAGGCGAGCTCCCGGCCGTCCGGCGCCACGACCGCCACCCGCATCTTAAGGTGCGCCGGCAGCGCCGCCACCGGCCAGGCGGACGCCGGCACATCGACGCCGAAGCGCCGGTAGACGAAATCCCCCAGTGCGGAGAGCAGTGCTCCCTGCCCGCGGGGCATCTCCGCCAGAACGACGTCCACCGTGTCCTTGAGCGGCATCAGCCGGGTGCGCAGGGTCTTGGGCAGCCCCTTGAGCAGCGCCTCCACCTTCTCGCGCAGCAGCCCGGGCACGACCCAGTCCATGGCTGCCGCCGGCACGGCGGCAGCCAGCGCCGAGGGCACCTGCAGGGTCACGCCGTCCGGCTCCGCTCCCGGTTCGAAGCGGTAGCGCAGTTCCAGCGGCTGCCCGCCGGCGCTCAGCCGCTCCGGGTACAGCCCGAGCTCCGCCGGGTCCGGGCGATAGTTCATCAGGTCGTCCGCCGTCATCCGCAGAAAGCCGTCGCCCCCGCGCTGCCGGATCAGGCGGCTGAGGCTGCGGACGTCGAAGACCGCCGCCAGCCGGCGGCGGTAGAAGTCCGCGACGGCCTCCTCGCTCGCGAACAGGTCCCGCCGGCGCAGCCGTTCCTCGATCGCCCGGACCTCCGTGGCCAGGGCCTGGTTGTGATCCATGAAAGCGAATGGTTTGCCCAGTTCGCCGGCGACCAGGGCCTGCCGGATGAAGATCTCCGTGGCGGCGTCGGGACGGACCCGGCCGTACGAAACGATCCGCGCCGGCACGATCACCAGCCCGAAAAGGGTCACCTGCTCGGTGGCCACCACTTCCCCGCGCTTCGCATCCCAGCGGCCGTCGCGGACGCTGGCGCGGCACAGCCGGCCGCCGGCCGGCTCCAGCCAGCCGGCCTCGATGGTGGCGACGGTGCGCGCGAACAGCCGCGAGGTCTCCACCATCTCGGCCGCCACGATCCAGGCGCCGGCCTTGTTGAACACTCCCGACCCCGGGAAAATCATGGCCTCGCGGTTCCGGGCGGCCTTGTAGAGGTTCTTTTCCTTTTTCTGCGCGATGTTGGCGAGAAAGCCGCTCAGGATCGACCGGTGAACCTTGGCGAATTCGGAAGGCGGAAGGGGGAGAGAGGAATGCGGAAGTCGGAAGGCGGAAGGGGGAGGGGAGAAAGGAAGTGCTTCGTCTTTTTTATCTTTCCGACTTCCGACTTCCACCTTCCCCCCTGTCTTCATTCCGCCTTCCGCCTTCCGAATTCCGAATTCTTTCAGCACCTCCCCGATCTGCCGATGAACGTCCTCCCACTCCCGCATGCGGCGGTAGGAGAGGTAATGTTCGCGGCAGAAGCGCCGCAGCGCGCCGTGGCTGCCGGCTGCCGGCCGTGCCCTGCGGAACGCCTGCCAGATGTTGAGCAGGGTCAGAAAGTCCGATGCC
>JALOPD010000589.1 GCA_025454075.1 Desulfobacterales bacterium
CGATCAACGCCGTATGCGCCTGGAGGTCATCCGCAGACTACTGGCGATCCTGCCCTATGAGGGCCGGGACGAGAAGGTCGCCACGCCGCCGGACCCGAACATCGTGGGTGCCGGCTTTGATTTCCTGCGGCCCGGCACCGCCTCCAGCTGAATGTGCCAAATCCGGCCCGCGGACGGACGATATCGCTTGCGGATAAGCTCGCTTGACCGGACATGAGGACTTTTCACCCAGCGCCGAACTCGGCTATTGGCTGACAAAACCAACGCGCACCGGCCACGAGACGGCCGAATTCCAAACCAGACGGCGGTATGATGATGAGCAATGCCTCAGGAGTGATCTGGATGCTGGCGCTGGTGGCCGGCGCCGGTGCTTCGGCCTTCGCGGCCGGATCGGGGACCCCCGTCCACTTCATGGCTGTGACCGCTGTCACATGCCTCGTCCTCGCAATTCTGGCCCTTCGCGAAATTTTGTCTCTCGCCAGTTCCGGCGCATCGCTCAGCGCCATCTCGGCTGGTGCCGCGCGCGGCATGGGCTTCGTCTACGCCTGGGGAGCGCTCGCACTGTTCGCCACGTATGTCTTCGTTCTCCCGAGATGGCACGAGTGGCCCGTGTTCTGCGGTGCCTTCGCCGTGGTGGCTGCAATCAGCTTCATTTTCGCCGCCACCATCGCGAAGGATGCAGAGCGCGGCAAAGACGACGAGACGCTTTTGAAAATCGGCCGCATCCTCACAATAGCGCAGTTCGCCGGAACCCTTGTCGCGATCGTGGGCCTCCTTCTGGACCCAGATAAGCAGTTCCTGAACAAAGGCAGGCTCGACTGGGCGGCCCAGACGATCTTCTTCTTCGGTGCGATCGCGCTGGCAATGATCAGCGCTGCGGCTCTCGTCTACACGCGCAACCGCACTCCCCTGCCCACCCAACAGGCGCCTTGAGGCTCATTCCATGTCGCTGCAGCCGATGATTGCGGGGCTTGCGGCCTCCCTTGTGCTGAGTGCCGGCGGAATGGCCTACGGTGCCGCCTCCGGCTCACGATCGCTGACGGCTGTCGCCGCACTCGCCTATGCCCTGGCTGTTCTGATTGTGGCCTGGCGCGTCAATCGCGGAGCATGGATCGCAGACGGCACGGCGCCCCAGGGCCTGTTGTTCCACACCGTATACGGCTGGGGAGCCGCAGCATTCTTCGCAGTCTACGGGCTGAGCACTGTGCGTTGGCAGCACGGCTTTCAATATGGCAGTGCAGCCGCGCTCATCGCGGCGGGCTTCCTCTATTATGTCCACAGGATGGGAAGCGATGGAAACGAAACGGCGCCCGCGCCCCGTCTGACAATCCTGCACGGTCTTGCCGTCACCGCGGGACTGATCTTCCTTCTCACATCGGGAAAACTCCAGTCGATGAAGGGGGACTGGCCGGCGAATTACATCTTTCTGTTCGGCGGGCTGGCTCTTGTGGGAGTCTGCTACTTCGCCTTCGTCACGCAGCGCCGCCTCCAGCCGGGATGATCCACCGGTCAGGTCTGGCACTTCGGACAGTAGAACGTCGATCGGCCAGCTTGTGTGATCCTGCGGATGACGCCCCCGCAGCCCGCCCGCCGGCATGCCTCCCCCGCCCGGCCATAGACGTCGTGGCTCTCTTGAAAGCCCCCCGGCGTGCCGTCGGGCTGACGATAATCACGAAGCGTCGAACCTCCGGCTCGCACCGCCTCCAGCAGCACCTCGCGGATCGCTGGTAGCAGCCGCTCGCAACGCGGCACAGGCTTCCCCGACCGTGTTGCTAAAGTTCCGGCCCGCCGGAGTGGTGACAAACGCGCCCGGTAGAGCGCTTCGCATACGTAGATGTTGCCGAGACCGGCGATGTTGCGCTGATCCATGAGGAACGCCTTGAGATCAGCCTTTTTACCTGCGGCGCGTTTCGCCAGGCGCTCCGCGTCGAGTTCGTTTCCGAGCGGTTCCACTCCCAGGTTGCGAAACAACGCATGCTCGCTGAGGAGATCTTCAGGCTCGAGCAGCATGTACCCGAAGCGGCGCGGATCGTTGTATGTGACCCGCAGCCCTGACGTTGTTTGCAGCACCAGATGGTCGTGTTGCGGAAGATGCCCGGTTTCGTGGACATACTCGCCCACAACGGCGCCTCTTGCGGCATCCCCGGGACTGGAGAGAATGAACCGTCCCGTCATGCCCAGATGCACGACGAGCACCTCGCCGTTGTCCAGCAGAATTTGGAGATACTTTGCCCGCCGCGAAACGCGTTTCACCGACCGCCCTTGAAGACGGCGGGCGAAATTGTCCGGAAACGGGAAGCGCAAATCGGCCCTGCGTGCCTCCACATGCGCTAGTGTCTGCCCTAGGAGCACCCGCTCAAGGCAGAGCCGCACCGTCTCGACTTCAGGCAACTCCGGCATGGCCGCTCGCCCCTAAAACCTTGCCGCAGCCGGTTGTCCGCAGCTGCCGCGATTGCCCGCACCCGAACTCCCGCATGGACTTTAACCCCTCGACTGGCGACAAAGAGGCCATGAGTAGCAAGTACCATATCGCCGCCACGCAAGAGGACCGGACGCCGTCACCCACCGGTGTGACCGACCCCGTTGCATCGGAGATCCTGCGCGGCACGTCGCGCATGCTCATCGACAGCGGCCTTGCCCCCGTCGCCGAATTCACGCTGCCGAATGGC
>JALOPD010000255.1 GCA_025454075.1 Desulfobacterales bacterium
GCCTGAAATTGCTTGCGGTTGAACAAAATTCCCTTATGAAAACGGTAAAGAACGCGGCTGACGGCTGCGTCCCTCGGATCCCTGGCCATCCAGACCTTGCGGTCGTACTGGAATTTTGCGAAGTGCTTCTGGTAGACCTCGAAGTTCTTGCCTTTACGCTCTTCGTAGGTGTGTTTGTAGACGGCGTTTTCATAGTTGCCGGTATACTTGCCGGGTTTCCCACCAGAGAATGCATGGCAGTTCGGAAGCCCGCCCGCCACTTTGTACACCATGCCCGTGGTGCCGGATTTGCCGAGTCCGAGGATCAAAACTTTCATGGTTGCCCGCCCCTAAAATAAAAACCGGACGATCCTGCGTCCGTGCCATCACCCCATACCTGCGACGATGCCTCGTGTGTATACCCGAATTGCCCTTTTACTGTCAAGACGCGCCGTGTGCCGGCCCCGCGGTCGACGCGTCAGCCGGTCGGCCGTACGCTGAAGATCTGGGGCGTGATCGCTTCTGCTGAAATGGGGGTTTCATCTCCAAGAATCTCCTGAAAGCGCCGAATCCGTCGGCGAAGCTCTTCCACGGTGATGCCCGGGTAGCGGTGGCGGTGGAACTCCGTCGGGGCATGGGACCCGGGAAAATAGGATTTCACGCGTTTGATCCAATAACGGGTCTCCGCCGTGATGAAACCGTAGAACCGTTTATGAAGCGCCGGCGCCGGCAAATCAGGGCGCTTCTCGGTGATCGCCTGCAGGACGTCCATCATCCGTTCGCAGGCGAGTGCGCCCTCCTGGCCGGTCAGGTAGCGTTCGACCAGGGCCGTGCGCACTTCGCCGCCGGCGGCGCCGCGCTTTCCGTCCAGTACCTGCTGAACCCCGTCGATCAGCTCGGCGGTCGTAAAACACTGATGGCTCAGTCCGTGCGGCAGGACATAGAAGGTGGTGTCGATGGCTTCGCTGACGGACGGGCGGAAGCTGAAAGCCGGAATCCGCATCACCGTTGTGGATCAGCGCCTTTGCGCCCAGCAGCCAGGGCACCACGTTGCCCTCGTTGGTGACATGGACCCGGCTGTTTCCGGAGGCAAGCCGCCGGTACGCGTCCTGGCCTTCCGTCGGGTGCGGCCGGACGACGATGGAAAGCGCGGGGAAAGCACGCGCCAGCTCCGGGATCAAGGCCTGAAAGGCCTCGAAAACCGACTGCTTCTGATCGCGCAGGGCTTCGGCGAACTGCCGGGTCATGCCGACGCCGGCCTTGCCGAATCGAGGCGTTTCGCCCGGATGCTTCACCGGCTTGAACAGGTTCTGGGCCGGGAAAAACGCATTGACGTGGTTGAAGTTGGTGTTGACCAGCAGGTAGTTCCCGTAGCGTTCTCGAATCGCCCGGACCTCGTCCGCATAGAACGCATGCAGCTCCGGCCGGAGCATATCGTTGCGCGGGTTTCCGGTGACGTGGATCGGCAGGTTCTGCGGCAGATGGGGATAACGCCGCCACAGGTCGGCATTGTTTTCACCCCAGGCGAACAGGTGCGACACATAGCGGATCGCCACGGGAGACAGCCGCCTTGAGTAATAGATTTCGGGCGGCAGATGGACCAGCGCCTCTTCATCCCACGTCAAAATCTCATGTCCGACCCGGTGCATGATTTGAAACATTTTCAAGTTGCGTTCGGTCATGCTCTTGTTCAGGTAGAGCCCGCGCGGAAAAGACGCGATTCGGAAATCAATTTCGCGGTGGGATCCGATGATGGAAGTGAACCCCCGCCGGGCGGCGATGCACGCGAGCAGCAGCTTGGGGTCAAGTTCGCGCACCTGGTTTTCGACCGGTATGATCAACGGTGGAGGGGTCGGCATGACATCTCTCCTGCGCCGGTCAGGCCACGCGGATTCGATATATGGTGGCTGTGACGGGCTCCACTGCCAGGCGCGTGCGATCGCCCAGCAGCTGCTGAAAACGGGCGAGGCGCTCGGAAACCTCCTCCAGCGGGAGGCCGGGGTAGCGGTGACGCTGGAACTCCGGACGGTTGTGCGAGCCGGGCAGCATGGATTTTACGCGGCGCACCACGTGCAATCCTTGCGATGTCAGCCAGCGCTCGCAGCGTCGCCATACGGCCTGGGATATGGGGCGAGTCTGGTCCGATGCGATCTGCTCCAGCACGTCCACCACGCGTTCACACGCCAATGGGCCGTCCTGCGCCGCCAAGTGGTGCCGCACGAGGGCCCGGCGGTTTTCGCCATCCGGAGCGCCGAGCGTCCCCTCCAAAATGCGTTGCAGGGTGTCTCGAAGCTCATCGAAAGAAAAACAATTGTGGCTCAGTACGTTGGGCAGACGGTAGAATCCGGCGTCATAGGTGTCGTTGACGGTCGCGCGGTAGCTCAGGGCCGGCACCCGCAATTCGAACGCCTCCACCCCCGTGGTGCAGCCGTTGTGGATCAGCGCTTTCGCGCTCAACAGCCAGGGGACCACGTTGCCCTCGTTGGTGACCCTCACCCGGCGGCATTCCGACGCGATCCGGCGGTAGGCCTCGTGGCTCTCCGTGGGGTGGGGCCGGACCACGATGGTGTGGTCGGGGAAACTCTTTTCCAGCCGAGGGATCATGCGCTGGAAATCGGCGAACACGGCCAGTTTGTGGTCTCTAAGTCCTTCGGCGTACTCCCGGCTCATGCCGCGCGCGGCCCGGCCGAACTTGGGAGTCTCACCGGGATTTTTGACGGGTTTGAAAAGATTCATGTCCGGCCCGAAGGCGTTGACATGGTTGAAATTGGTGTTGACGAGGATGAAGTCCCCGAATTCGCGACGGATTTTTTCCAATTCGGCGGCGTAGTAGGCGTGCATGTTCGGCCGCAGCAAGTCGCTGCGCGGGTTGCCGGTGACATGGATCGGAATCCCCTGCGGCAGATGCGCATACCGGCGCCACAGCTCTGCATTTTCTTCGCCCCAGGCAAAAAGATGATTGACGTAGCGAACGGCGGCAGGATGCAGTCGCCGCGAAAAGTAGGTCTCCGGCGGCAGATGCACGAGGGCTTCCTCGTCCCATGTGATAATGTCGTGGCCGTATTTGGCGGCAACCCAGAAGAACAGAAGGCTGCGCACGGTCATGCTTTTGGAGAGGTAGATGCTGCGGGGAAAAGAGTCGATGAGCATCTCCATTTCCCGGCGGGAGCCGATAACGGAAGAAAACCCGCGCCGAGCCGCCACACAGGCAAGGAGCAACTTGGGGTCCAGCTCTCGGACCTGGTTTTCGACCGGGATCAACAGCAAAGGGCGGATAGCACGCGGCGCAGCGGGCCGGGATTTAATTCCGTCGGGTCGAATTCCTGGCAGCCGGATGCAGGGTAATCAATTTTTAAATTTTCACAAATAGACCATATGAACATTAAATGTCAATAAAATCGTTGCATAAAACGTTTCACGAAGGCATTTTTCGGCTTCACGTGCCGGCGCGTGCCCGTGTTTGATTCTTCTTGCGCGCTTATCCAATGGATGCCCTATTGAGCGGAATTCGGCCGGCGTCTCGGCAACGCTTGCTTTTTCGCGAGGGGGCCTCTAAAACAACACCCAATGACTCCCATCGTCGCCATCCTCGGCCGGCCCAACGTCGGCAAATCGACGTTGTTCAACCGCATCACCCGGACCCGGGATGCCCTGGTGGACGACACCCCCGGGGTGACGCGGGACCGGCACTACGGCCGAGCGTCCTGGAACGAGGTCGGGTTCATGGTGGTCGACACCGGCGGGTTCGCCGATGACGACGAGTTTTCCAAGGAGATCCGTTTTCAAATTTCCCAGGCCATCGAAGAGGCGGACGTCGTTCTGCTCGTATTGGACGGGAAGGCCGGGCTGTCGCCCTACGACCGCGAACTGCTCGACACCCTGCGGGGCATCCGTAAGCCGGTGTTCTACCTGGTGAACAAGATCGACGGCCTTGAACATGAAGGCCGCCTGGAGGATTTCTACCGGTTGGGGGTCGAGCCGCTCTACCCGGTGTCGGCCGAGCACCGCTACGGCGTGAGCGATTTTCTCGACGACCTCGTGAAGGCCTTGCCCCGGCCGGTCGAGGAGGCGGCGGGGGAGGGGGGCTCCGACAGGATCGGCCTGGCCGTCGTCGGCCGGCCGAACGTCGGCAAATCTTCCCTGATCAACCGCTTCCTGGGGCAGGACCGCCTGGTGGTGAGCCCCACCCCCGGCACGACCCGGGATGCGATCGATACCGTCTGCCGCCGCGGCGACAGGTCCTACCTGATGATCGACACGGCCGGCATCCGCCGCAAAGGAAAAGTGCACCAAAAGCTGGAGAAGTTTTCGGTGATCAAGGCCCTGCGCAGCCTCGAGCGCTGCGACGTCGCGCTGATCGTCCTGGACGCCGGGGAGGGCATCACGGACCAGGACATCTCCATCGCCGGGTACGCGTTCGAGCGCAGCTGCGGGGTGGTGCTCGTGCTCAACAAGTGGGACCTGGCCGAGAAAAACGGCGTCTCCGAGAAAAAGATGATGGAGGTGCTGAGGGTGCAGGCCAAGTTCCTGAGCTTTGCGCCGGCGCTGACCGTGTCCGCCCGGACCGGCCGGCGGGTGAACCGGGTTTTTCAGCTGGTGGATGAGGTGTATGCCCAGTACAGCCGGCGCATCGCCACCGGTGAGTTGAACCGCCTGCTCGAGACGGCGCTCGAGCGCAATCCGCCGCCGCTGCATCGCGGCCGCCCGGTGAAGTTCTACTACGCCACCCAGGTGACGAGCCAGCCGCCCACGGTCGTGTTTTTCGTGAACCACCCCGAGGCCGTGCACTTTTCCTACCAGCGCTATCTGGTCAACCAGCTGCGCGAGCAGACCGGCCTCGACCGGACGCCGATCCGGATGCTTTTCAGGCAGCGGGAGCGCCGGGAGAGCAAAGAGTGAGGAATGAGTCCCGAGTCAGGACTGGTTGCGGATTTCGGATTTCGTGCTTCGAAATTTTGACGCTGCTTGCTCGGTCGCAAGGCACTACTTTTTATTACTCCGGCAAGTAACTATATCCAATACCCTCAACTCCCGCAGAGGCGCAGCGGGGTGCCCCCCGCGGCGAGCCGCAACCCATTCTTCAGGCGACCCTGCCGCGCCCCCCAGCCGTCTCATGGAACCGACGGCAGGCAGCGACGGCCGGCGGCTCCGTGAAAAAGACTGTCCTCTGGGGCTGTCCGGGTCGGTATGGAGCGGTCTGGCTGCCGTACGTTGGTTCGATGAACGGGTGGTTGCGGCTCGCCGCGGCGGGCCCCCCGCTCCGCCTGACATCGGCTGAAGTTGTACCTGTTTTATTGCCGGAGTAATAACCATGGACATCTTCGACTATCACGCCCGGAAGGACGCCGCCGCGGGCCGGCCCCTGGCCGAGCGCATGCGGCCCCGCCGCCTGTCGGAGTTCATCGGCCAGCCGCACGTGGTGGGGGACGGCTCGCTGATCCGAATGGCGGCCGAGCAGGACCGCGTCTTTTCCATGATCCTCTGGGGGCCGCCGGGTTGCGGCAAGACGACCCTGGCGCGCATCATCGCCGGCGACACACGCTCGCACTTCGTGCATTTTTCGGCCGTGCTCTCCGGGGTCAAGGAAATCCGGGCCGTGATCGAGGAGGCCCGCGAGCAGCAGCGGCTCCACCGGCGGCGCACAGTCCTGTTCGTCGACGAAATCCATCGATTCAACAAGGCCCAGCAGGACGCTTTTCTGCACCATGTGGAGAGCGGGCTGATCACCCTGATCGGCGCCACCACCGAGAACCCCTCCTTCGAGGTCATTGCGCCCCTGCTCTCCCGTTGCCGGGTGGTGACCCTGGACCGGCTCACCGAAGAGGAGATCGCCGCCATCGTCGCCCAGGCCCTCGCGGATGAGGAGCGGGGCCTCGGAGCGTTGCGCCTTCAGCTGGATCCCGAGGCGCTGGCCCTGCTCGTGCGCGTCGCCGACGGCGATGCGCGTGCGGCCCTGAACAGCCTGGAGGTCGCGGCCTCCCTGGCGCGGGCGCCGGAGGGGTCCCGGCCGGGGCCCGGCCCGGTCGTCACGCGGGCCGTCATGGAGCAGGCGCTGCAGAAGAAAGCGCTGGTCTACGACAAGTCCGGCGAGGAGCATTACAACCTGATCTCGGCGCTCCACAAAAGCCTGCGGGGGAGCGACCCGGATGCCGCGCTCTACTGGCTGGCGCGCATGCTGGAGGCGGGCGAAGACCCTTTCTTCATCGCCCGGCGCATGGTGCGCTTCGCCTCCGAGGACATCGGCAACGCCGACCCGCCGGCGCTCGGGGTCGCCATGCAGGCCATGGAGGCCTTCCGCTTTCTCGGCCACCCCGAGGGCGAACTCGCCCTGGCCCAGGCCGCCGTCTACCTCGCCACCGCGCCGAAGAGCAACAGCATCTACATCGCCTACGGCCGGGTTCAGGAAGCGGTGGCGGAAAAGGGCTCGCTGCCCGTGCCGCTTCACATCCGCAACGCGCCGACGGCGCTCATGAAGGGCCTGGGCTACGGCCGGGGCTACCGGTATGCGCACGATTTCCGGGAGGCCTACGCCCCCCAGGACTACCTCCCGGATGATCTGAGAGGCAGGGTGTTTTATCATCCGACGGACCGGGGCTACGAAAAGACCGTGTCCGAGCGGCTGAGCCGCTGGCGGCAGCTGCGCCGGAAGGCCGCCGAAGGCGGGACGCCGCCGGATCGAAAACCCTGATCGCCGGATTGACCCGGACGAGCGGCTCGTGGTATAAAAAAATCTTTTTATCTTTCAGACGTCGGCGGAGCCGGGTCGGAAAATGCGGATCACTATCTAACGGAGGAGGTTTCAGTCATGAAAGAGGCTGTGATTGTCAGCGGTGCGCGAACGGCGATCGGCGGTTTCGGGGGCGGGTTGAAGGATGTCCCTGCGATCGATCTGGCCGCTTTGGTCATCAAGGAAACGCTCAAACGCGCCAATCTCAAACCGGCTCCCAGCCAGGCGATGAAAGCCGCTGCGCCGGACGCGCTCAAGGACCAGGGGCTGATCGACCTCGAGAAAAAAGCGGCCGATTGGGGCGGCAACGCCGCGCCCGTCGCCGTGGACGAGGTGATCATGGGCAACGTGCTGCAGGCCGGCCAGGGCCAGAACCCCGCCCGGCAGGCGACCATCCGCGCGGGCCTGTCCAAGGAGACGCCCGCGCTGACGATCAACAAGGTCTGCGGCTCCGGCCTGAAGGCCATAGCCCTGGGCGCCTCAGCGATCATGACCGGGCAGGCGGACGTGGTGGTGGCCGGCGGCATGGAGAACATGAGTCTGGCGCCGATGGCCATGGCCAAGGCCCGCTGGGGCTACCGCATGGAGCTGACCGGCAAGGGGGAAGTCCAGGACCTCATGGTGTTCGACGGCCTCTACGAGATCTTCTACGGCTACCACATGGGGGTCACGGCCGAGAACATCGCCGCCCTCTACAAGATCGGCCGCACCGAGCAGGACGAACTGGGGGTGTTGAGCCACAGCCGCGCGATGGCGGCCATCAAGGGCGGGCTGTTCGCGGACGAAATCGCCCCGGTGGTGATCAAGGACCGCAAGGGGGACATCGTTTTCAAGACCGACGAACGGCCCATGGAAACCAGCATGGAGAAGATGGGCAAGCTGCGTCCGGCTTTCAAGGCCGACGGCACGGTCACCGCCGGCAACGCCTCCGGCATCAACGACGGCGCCGCCGCCGTGCTGCTGATGAGCGCCGAGAAGGCCAAGGAACTTGGTCTCACGCCCTTTTTGCGGGTAAAGGCCTTTGCCGCCGGCGGCCTCGACCCCGCCTACATGGGATTGGGACCGGTCCCGGCCGTGCGCAAGGCGCTGGCATCCGCCGGCGTGGGCCTGGGCGACATCGACATGATCGAGCTGAACGAAGCCTTCGCCTCCCAGGCCATCGGGTGCATGCGCGAGCTCGGTCTTAAAAACGACCGGCCGAACGAGCTCGGCAGCGGCATTTCGCTGGGCCATCCCATCGGCGCCACCGGCGCCCGGCAGATGGTGACCGCCATGCACCACATGCGCCGCAAGGGCTACCGCACCGGCCTCATCACCATGTGCATCGGCGGCGGCATGGGCATGGCGATGATCGTGGAGCGATGAAGCGCGACGCGTCATCCCCGAAGATGACGCACTTTTTCCTTTACTTGATTTGCTGCTATTGCTAATAGTTAAGAGCAAAATCGCACAGGGAGGGGATATCAGCATGGATGTGGCACGCAAGCTCGGGATTCTGGTGTTCTGCGCTGTTCCGGCCATTGTCGGCGGGGGCATCGTGTATGCTGCATTCGGGTCGTTCACCGCGATTTTCATTTACCAAGTCTTGCTGTTGGTGGCCGCCGGCGCCTTCGTCAGCCGCTAACGCACTTCATCTGCGAACCGCTTGACTCCGTCGCGCCACGGTGGCCGTGTTTCCTTCGGGAACGCCGCTGCCGTGGCGCGCTTCATTCGCCTGGCGAGGTTGCAGGCGCATGCCTCCCCGAGCATCACGGGCGGCTTCTTCAGCGATGACGCCGGGGTTTCCATCCCGGCTGTCGCCCGGATGATCTTCAACCCGCGTTTTTCCAGGAGTAGAGATGACGCCCATGGACAAGGCCCTCGAAGTCAGCATCGAAAAAGAAATGAAGAAGTCCTACCTCGATTACGCCATGAGCGTGATCATCGGACGGGCGCTGCCGGATGTACGCGACGGGCTGAAGCCCGTTCACCGGCGCGTGCTGTTCGCCATGGGCGAGCTGAAAAACGACTGGAACAAGGCCTACAAGAAGTCGGCCCGCATCGTCGGCGATGTGATCGGTAAATATCACCCCCACGGCGACGTGGCCGTCTACGACACCATCGTGCGCATGGCGCAGGATTTCTCCATGCGCTACCCGCTGGTGGACGGGCAGGGCAACTTCGGCTCCATCGACGGCGATCCGCCCGCGGCCATGCGGTACACCGAGATCCGGATGCAGCGCCTGGCGCACGAGATGGTCGAGGATCTCGACAAGGAGACGGTGGACTTCACCCCCAACTACGACGAGTCCCTGACCGAGCCCGTCGTGCTGCCGTCCAAGATCCCCAACCTGCTCGTCAACGGGTCGGCCGGCATCGCCGTCGGCATGGCGACCAACATCCCGCCGCACAACCTCGGCGAGGTGGTGGACGCCCTGCAGGCCCTCATCGACCACCCGCAGACCGACAGCACCGAATTGATGAAATTCATCCCAGGCCCCGATTTCCCGACGGGCGGCATCATCCACGGCAAAGGGGGCATCCGCGAGGCCTATGCCACCGGGCGCGGCATCATCCGGGTGCGGGCCCGGGTGATCGTGGAGAAGGACAAGCGCAGCCAGGCCGAGACCCTCGTGGTCACGGAGCTGCCCTACCAGGTCAACAAGGCCAAGCTGATCGAAAAGATCGCCGAGCTGGTCCGGGACAAGCAGATCGACGGCGTCAAGTACGTCCGGGACGAATCCGACCGGGAGGGCATGCGCATTGCGCTGGGGCTCAAGAAGGACGGTCTGGCCCCGGTCATCATCAACCAGCTGTACAAGCACACCCGGATGGAGACCACCTTCGGGATCATTTTCCTCGCCATCGTCAACAACCGGCCGGAGCTCTTGACCCTCAAGGCGATGCTGGAACACTTCGTCCTGCACCGCAAGGAGATCGTCATCCGGCGCACCCGCTTCGACCTGGCAAAAGCCGAGGCCCGGGCCCACATCCTGGAGGGGCTCAAGATCGCGCTCGACCACCTGGACGAAGTGGTGGCCCTGATCCGCAGCTCGGCGTCGCCGGCCGAGGCCCGGGAGCGCCTCACGGCGACCTTCGGCCTCTCCGAAATCCAGGCCCAGGCCATCCTGGACATGCGGCTGCAGCGGCTGACCGGGCTTGAACGCAACAAGATCGCCGAGGAGTACAAGAACGTCCTCATGGACATCGCACGCTTCAAGGAGATCCTGGCCAGCGAGCGGCGGGTGCTGCAGATCATCAAGGACGAGCTGGCTCAGGTCAAAGCGCAGTACGGCGACCGCCGGCTGACCGAGATCGTCGAGGAGACGCGGGAGATCTCCATCGAGGACATGATCGCGGAGGAGGACATGGCCGTGACCATCTCCAACCGCGGCTACATCAAGCGCAACCCCATCACCCTTTACCGCAGCCAGCGCCGGGGAGGCAAAGGGCTCACCGCGATGGGCACCCACGAGGACGACTTCGTGGAGCGGCTCTTCGTGGCATCCACCCACCACACCTTCCTCTTTTTCACCAACCTCGGCAAGGTCTACTGGTGCAAGTGCTACGACATCCCCCAGGCCGGCCGCTTGAGCATGGGCAAGGCCGTCGTCAACCTGCTGAACATGGCGGAA
>JALOPD010000062.1 GCA_025454075.1 Desulfobacterales bacterium
GGAAGCAGCCAAAATAATCGTACAGAGGAATTCAACCTTCCCTGATCTGAACTATAGGTTGCTGCCTCCAAAATGAGAAGTTATTTTGTCTCAAATGCTAAGGTGTCCAGGTGGGGGGTGAGATCGATTTCCCGCAGATCGATGCACGGAAGGTAGTGAGCGCAATGGGGGCAGACATCGACCCGCTCACCGGCCGCATCCGCCACCTGAAGGTACAGATGCTGATCGCTGTGGTCTTTTTCACACGCTACGCAAAGATGGCGGCGAACGTGCCAATCATGCGCACACACGGCGCAGTGCAGGTAGCGTTGACCTCCGCCTCCCACTAAAAATTCGGAGGAGGCGTTTTGAGATTTTGAAAGGTAGCTCATGAAAGGTAACGACCCGCAAACGGGACAATAGCCCCGGTTCCAATCGATGTCCATGAGCCGATCCGCCAGGGACGGGGCCATCGCTTGCAGCACGGAGGATAGGGCCAGATGAACGATGAAGCCGAGGCCCCGGCGGTCGACCCCGGAAGGTAGGGGATTTCCCCGAAAACCCTTCGGGCCGCCGCCCAGATATTCCTCGGCAAGGTGGCTTAAATCCAAAGCGGCATTGCGTTGCTCGATTTCAATACGCTCCAGTTCCGGGGCGACCGCCGGAAACCAAGCTTTCACCGTGGGTAAAAGTGCGGTAAACGCATGATCCAACGCCGGTTTGAGGAAACTGAAAGACAGTCCGGATAAAATCGGTACGCCCTCGGCCAGGCGGTTACCGATGGCATGGAGTTGTGTTGAATCCAGCTGAGCCTTGAGGTCGCCTGCCAAGCGGGATTTTTCGATGAACAGCGCGGCGAACGGTTTGACGAGACCCTCCAATTGAGGTCGTCTTGCCAAGATCGCGGCAACCTGGCATTGAATTTCCTTTTCGGCATCGAAAACGGGCGGGTTCATTAGCATCACCTTGAAATCTCCATCGAGAGATACTCGCCGTCAAGGAATTCTCGAGTTTCTTTCGTTTGCGTTGATTTTCTCCTCCCCGGCTGCGGAGGAGATCGGCTCATAGGGCGCATGACCCTGGCAGCCCCTGCTAATGCGGCCGTCGCGTTTCAGATACCATATGCCCGCCAATGATAACTCCAGGCGCGGCGCAGACATGGAATTCGACAACCCGCTTAATGAGAGCATCGGCGTGTGAGGTCCGATGGACTGCATTGCGATTTCCGTTTCCGTATGATTAACGGGGGGCGGGGGCCGAATCCCGCGGGGCCGCAGAAGAGCGGCTGAAATTGATTGCCTCCCGGACGAGCCAGGAGTCGGCCCCGCGGCTGAAACCCTTCTCCTGCAACAGCATCTCCAGGGCAAGCAAGCCTACTACGGCGACATCTGGAGTAAAGGAAACCGCCTGGCGAATATCGAATACCGGAAGATAGCGTTTGCAGGCCCGGCACCCTTCGCCGCGCTCGGCTTCCTGGCCTTCGATGTAGTAAAGCTCCAGCGGGCTTTCGCTCGGGCTGTTGCAGAAAGGGCATGCCGTGCGGGGATAGAGCCAACAGTGGCAACAAAAAGAACAGACCAAAAGGCGCCGCCCACCGTCGGAGGTGATGACCCCCATCTCAGGCGGCGATCCGCAGACCGGGCAGTAGCCTTTGGCCCATTGCATCGCTGAAACTCGGGGCGCGATACCTTTGGCCTGCGCTATGGCCAAAGGGCGGGCCGTTTCCTCAAGGACTATGTGCAGGATGTTCAAGGGCACGCCCATGTCGCGGGCGGCGGTAGTGAGTGGGAGGTCCTGCCCCGCCATAACCGCGCCCAGGAGATCGACCAGGAGCGCGCTGTCGCATAGAGCGGAGCGGATGGTTTCAGCAACGGGGCGGACGGCCGGGAGCCCTTCGGCCATGACCGCCAACACCCGGCCCCAAATTGGCCTGACCATTGACGACTCAAAATGCATTTCTGACCGCGGAGCGATGGGTGCCCCGGCGGCGAACCGAGCAGGGTCGATTTCTGCGCTCTCCCCGTCGAGCGGTTCCATACCACGGACTTGTTCGGCCAGTTCGGCTCTGGCCCGCAACAATCCGCCTACAGCTTCCAGTATGGGTTTGAGATGCGGTCTTTCCTTTTCCAAACGCTCCAGTGCCAGGCATACGGCATCGGGCGAATTGGTCAATGGTGTGTCGAGCATGGTTTTTCTACTGCTTTCGAAATGATGTCGGCCAACAGGTGGTTTCGCTATCCAGCCTTGCACCCATCGGCCGCCCAGCCGCGGGCGGCCGATGGGTGCGAAGTATCAACTGGCAGCGTATTCATGATATTTTCGGGGATCGTCGGAAACGACAAAAATCACCCGCACGCTGTCGGCGTCTATGGCCTGAGCCTTGGGATAGGCGCTTTTCAGCGCCTCGACACGGGACTTTGCTTCGGTCAGGATTGCACTGCGTTCCCCGAACACCATAGCCCCGGTGGGGCAGGATTGGACGCAGGCCGGGACCATATTGGCCTGTTGCCGATCAAGGCACATGGTGCATTTCGCCAGGGCGCCGTCCTTGCCCATGCGGGGAATGTTGTAGGGGCATGACTCGATTATTTCTTCTGGGTCCAATTTCTTGGTCACCTTGGTGTAGATTACCGCGCCGGTGGGTTTGTCCCTGTAGATTGCGGAAAGATCCCCGGCCTTCTCCATACAGGGTGGGTCCACGCAGTGGCGGCACATATCTGAGAAGAAATACCAGTAAGGCTTTCCGTTTTCCTTCTTCCCCTCGGCAAAGCGCACGATTTTATAGGTGTCGGACGATAAGTCCTGCGGGTTCTGGTACGTCCCGATCTGCTTGGTTTTGGTTCCGGGAAGACCATTCCATTGCTTGCACGCAACCTGACACCCTCTGCAGGCGGTGCATAACGAGGTGTCGACTAAAATTGATTTTCCGTTTGACATAGTTTTCACCTCCTAAACCTTTCTCACGTTGACCATGAAGGCCTTATATTCGGGCGTCATGGCATTTGCGTCGCCTACAGTGGGGGTGAGCAGGTTTGCGCTCTCTCCGCAATCCTTAGGAAACAACCAGCCATAGTTGTATGTCATGCCGACCTGATGAATCACCTGATCGCCACATTTGAATGGCCGGAAACGGGTGGTGACCATGGCGATGCATGTGAGTGATCCTCTGGTCGATTCCACCTTGACCTCATCTCCGTTCTTAATTCCTTTTATCTCAGCCAGTTCTTCGCTCATCTCAACATACGCTTGGGGCATAGCCTCTGTCAGCCATGATGCCCATCTCGTGCCGCCTCCGGTACACCAATGTTCGGTGCAGGTATAGGTTGTCATAACGAAGGGGTACCGGGGATCGCAGCCAGCCACCGGATCACAGCTGCGTGAGAAAAGCTTTATTGCCGGATTGGTCAGTTGCTTGCCGAGGAGGTTTTTAGACAGTGGCCCCTCAAGCGGCTCGTAAAACTCAGGGAAGGGCCCATCGATAAGCCCCGGACCAAATAGCGCAGCAAGGCCATCCGGTTTCATGATAAACGGATATTTCCCTTTTTCCTGATCGCTCATCGGCGGCCACGGTCCATCCGGAACGTCACCGATCCATTTGCCATCCACCCATGCCAGGAGCGGTCGTTTGGGGTTGTAAGGTTGCCCATTCAGGTCGACGGAAGCCCGGTTATAAATGATGCGCCGGTTGACCGGCCACGCCCATGCCCATTGAGGGAAAAGCCCGAGCCCTGTCGGGTCGTCTTTCTTCCTCCGCATGGAGAGATTAGTCCCATCCTGGGTAAACCCACCACAATGAATCCAGTTTCCCGATGACGTTTTTCCATCAGCCTGGAGCAACGCAAAAGAAGGAACACACTCCCCTTTCTTGTAGGTTTTATCCCCGATCGTCACGTCCTCAAGGAACCTTCCATTCATTTCCATGGCGACTTTCATGGGATCGAACCAGCCCTTTTTGTCAGCATAGTCCCATTTCAGATTCACGATCGGATCGGGAAACGCGCCCTTCTCTTTCTTGTAGAGCTCCTTTACCTTTGACATAATCCGGTAGATGATGTCCCCAACAGAAATCGCATCGCCAGGGGGTTCGGCCGCCTTGTATTTCCATTGAACCCAGCGGCCGCTGTTGGTCATGCTGCCCGCCTTTTCCATTGAGGCTGCCGCAGGAAGGAGAAAGACCTCTGTCTTGATCTTCTTCGGGTCCATTCCCGGCCCTTTCCAGAAGGAGGCCGTCTCATTGTCAAAGATGTTCATGTGTACAAACCAGTCGAGATTGGTCATTGCCGTTCTGATCTTGTTTGCATTGGGTAGACTGCAGGCAGGGTTCTGTCCGACAACAACAAGCCCCTTGATTTTTTTGTCATACATCACGTCGAATGTGGTCATGACGCTGTAGTCCTGTCCATCATCGAGCTTGGGCAACCATGAATAACCGAATTCATTCTCCTTGGTCGCTTTCTCGCCAAACCAGGATTTCAGAAGGCTGACCGCATACTTGGGATAATTCTGCTGCCAGTTCGCCGAACGCGGGTCGGCTGATTTTGGCGTGATGGTCTTGAGGTACTCATCAAGGGTCTGCTTAGAAGCCCGGGGCGCTGCAAGGTAGCCCGGAAGAATATGGAAAAGAATCGCTTGGTCCGTTGATCCCTGAACGTTCGGCTCCCCTCGCAAGGCGTTCACTCCACCCCCGCAGATTCCGATGTTACCCAAAAGGAGCTGCATAATACATAAGGTCCTGATATTCTGGACTCCTGTTGTGTGCTGGGTCTGGCCTAAGGCGTACATGATGGTGCCTGCCTTGTCTTTGACTCCCGTTGTCGAATACATTTCATAAACCGTCTTCAAATCCTCTACGGGGGTACCGGTAATGGCAGAAACCGTTTCAAAGTCATACCTGGAATAGTGCTTTTTGAGGAGCTGGAACACGCAACGGGGATTTTGCAGGGTGAGATCCTTCTCCGGAATACCATCCTTGTCCTTCTTGAGGCTCCAGGAGGATCTGTCATATTGCCTTGTTGCCGGGTCAAAACCTGAAAAAAGGCCGTCATTGAAGTCAAATTTTTCGTCAACGATAAACGATGCGTTCGTGTAGTTGACGACGTATTCTTTGAAGTACTTTTCGTTTTCCAGAATGTACTTGATCATTCCTCCAATGAAAGCAATATCGGTCCCAGACCGAAGTGCAGCGTAGAAGTCGGCTTTAGCCGATGTTCGTGTGAATCGCGGGTCAACACTTATAAGTTTGGCTCCGCGCTCCTTAGCCTTCATAACCCACTTGAAGGCGATCGGATGATTTTCTGCGGCGTTACTCCCCATAATCAGAAACATATCACAGTGT
Organism: Desulfobacterales bacterium; assembly: GCA_025454075.1. The sequence continues at coordinate 5,315 of JALOPD010000062.1, forward strand.
TGAAGGTCGATATAATGATTGGTCATCGCACCCCGTCCGAACGACTCTGCCAGAGCCGGTACAGTGGGCGCGTGTCAGACCCGGGCCTGGTGGTCTATATAGACCAACCCGAGTGACCTCATCATGGCCGTAATCGACCAGCACTCTTCATTGTCAAGTTTGGAGCTGCCCATGTGGGCGATTGTCTCCAGGCGGTTCACTACCTTTCCATCGCTATTCTTGGCAATGAATCCTTTATCCCTCGCGTCCTTGATCTTCTTTGCGATTTGGCTGATAGCCCAATCCCATTTTTTCACTTCCCACTTGTCGCTGTATGGAGCCCGATATAAAACCTTGGTTAACCGATGTTCATTTGCAGCCGTCATCTGAAAAATGCCTGCTCCCTTGGCGCAAAGTGTTCCTTCGTTGATGGGATGATCAGGATCACCTTCGATGTTAATAATCTTTCCGGTCTTCGTGTCGGTGCTGCAGATGAGACCGCATGTCACAGAACAGTAGTAGCAGAGAGAGTACGTCTGTTTTGCGTTCTTGAGCCGATCCACCTTTTTGATCTCTGCGGCATAGGCTACCACCGGCCCGAAATCCAGACCAAGGCCCGAAAGGACCAGCCCTGCGCCTAACCCACTGGAAATTTTGATAAAATTACGACGTGTAATGCTCGTCGCCCCCCCTTTCTTTTAGTTGCCAAATAGACGAGTGCTTCCATAATCCTACTGTATGCTCTTCGCACGTCCAGTTTTAAGGTACCGCCGCGTCGCTCAACGGAAAGAATGCAGAGGAAACAAGAAAATTGCTCTCGCTTTGATTGGGGTTGAAAATGGATATGCCATTTCTGGCATATGTAGAAGGCCATGTCAACAGAAAATGTAAAATAATTCAATTGTTTTAATATGTTATAATTAACACAAAGTACCGATCGCCCGATTTCCAAGATCTTAGGGGAGCGACGCCTCATGCTCTAAATCGTTCGCGGAGTCTATAGAATGCTGCCAATCCTTTTCTGAAAACGCGATGGGATGGCAGGATAGAAGTTTGCCTGCCCGCTGCAGGGCATACCGTTCGACCTCCGCGAACCAGCGCGCGAAGCAGGTCAGCATGGCGACGCCCTCGGCGGTGAGGCGGTATCCGGCGCGCTTGCCCGCCTTTTTTTCGATCAAGGCCACTCCCAGCACCTTTTCGGTGTTTTTGATCTTCCCCCAGGCCGCGCGGTAGCTCATCCCGAGGGACTCGGCGGCTCCCTTCAGGGACTGGCCGGACTGGATTTTTTCCAAAAGCTTCCACCGCCCCAGGCCGAAAAAAACGCCTTTTTCGGTTTCCAGCCAGAGGTGCAGCCGCACCACCGGCCGGTCTTTCAAACCCTTGATCATGGCTCTGCCGTATGAAAGGGGGGACGCAGGCTGGCCAGCGGCCGGCCAATGACGTATTCGACCCGTTCGGCGGACCGGCGTGCGGCCTCCCGTTTCGAGCGGATGGAGGCCGCGGCCCGTGGATCGGCGCGTTGGTCTTGCAGGCGCGGCGCAAAGCGCCGGTCGATCCCCACGAAACGATCTTCGCATATCAGCTTGTCGGCCAGAAATACGACCTCGGCCTCGCGGATGGAGCCTTCCATTTCGACGTCCAGGTCCATATGAGCCTCGACGATCTCGGCCATCAACGGCATCTCCAGTTCACGCAGGATTCCCGCCGCGCGGCGAGCGTGGTTCGGTTGTCCGCGCGCCATGTCGTGCACGAGCGCCGCCGCGTAGATTAGACCGAGGTCCAAGCGGCAGCCCGCTGTCGTGAGGGCCCGGCCGATACGAAGCGCCTGCTCGGCCACCGCTTGGCTGTGCGCCCATACCGCCGGGCTGACTTTTACTATATCGATCAGGAGCGCACGGCACTCGGCCGCGGAAAGGATCGCGCGGGTTTTCAAACGTTCGCCCATGCGGCGGTGATCTTCCGGGCCGTCCATGTCTTGCAGGATGAATTCGTCCGCGACGGGAACGTCGACGGCTTCGGCGTCAAAGCGTTCGAGCAAAGCTCTGAGGCCGCCTTCCCCTTGCCAGTCGGCGATGACCGCTTTGAAACGCCGGCCGATCAGGGGCGGATGCCCGCGCCGGCCTTGGAAGGTCGGATGGCAGATCCCACCGGTGCCGGCCGAATAAGCCTCCATCAGACTGCGCAGGGTCGCCGGGCGCACGAGGGGGATGTCCACGGGGAGGACGAAAAAGGAGACGGTGCGCTCGTCCAGGCTCGACACGCCGGCTGCCACCGACGTGAACATCCCTTCCGCATGGCGCGGGTTCAGGACGCTGCAGGCGCCGCAGCGATCGACCATGGGCGCCAGTTCGGCGGCGCGGTGCCCGGTCACCACATGAATGCGGTCGACCCCGATGGACTGAAACAGCCGGATGACCCGCTCCAGGATCGTCTGCCCGCCGAGCGTCAACATAGGTTTGAACTCCCCCATGCGTCTCGATGAGCCGGCGGCCAGCACGAGTGCCGCTACGGATTGGGGGTTCATGAGCGGCGCCTCCGGGCGCGGACATGGACCAGCTCGGCCACGATGCTGAGGGCGATCTCCTCGGGGGTTTCCGCGCCGATGTCGATGCCGATGGGGGAGTGCACCCGCTCCAAATCGGCTTGAGTGAAGCCTTGCTTCAACAAGGCATTGAAGATGTGGTCCCGTTTGCGCCGGCTGCCGATCATGCCGATGTAGGCCGCCTCCGTGCGCAGCGCCTGCATCAGCACCGTTTTGTCGTGCAGGTGGCCGCGGGTCACGATGACGATGAAGGCGCCGCGGTCGATCGGCAGACCCTTTAAGGCCGATCCGAAGTCTTTAACCACGCGGACTTCCTCCGCCTCGGGGAAACGCTCGGCGCTGGCGAAGTCCTCCCGGTCGTCCACGACCCGCACGCGGAACCCGGCAAAGGCAGCGAGCCGGGCCGTGGGCTGGGCGACATGGCCGGCGCCGAACAGGAACACGGTATCCGGCGGAAGAACCGGATCGACCAGGACCAGCGACTCCCCGAGCGACACGGTCCGCAGGCGGGTCGCACCGGTATTTTGGGAAACCAGCATTGCAAGGGTTGCGGCGCCCAAGGGCAGATCGCCGTAAACCACGGCGCCCTCCTTCAGCAGGCAGTGATCGACGGCTGTCACTTTTCCATCAGTGAATCGGAGGGCGGTCAGAAGGAAGCAGGGATCCTGATTGCGCTGAGCGTCGCGCCAGCCTTTGAGCACTCCGGCCGCCGGGCCGTGAGAATCGATGAACTCCAGGAGCACCTCCAGCCGTCCGCCGCAGATCATGTCCATGGCCGCCAGCTCGGATTGGGTCATGTCGAAGGGGATTAGCAGGGGCCGCCGCGCTGCCAGCACTTCGGCCGCGGCGGCGATCGTCCGCGCCTCGAGCAGCCCGCCGCCGATCGTCCCGACGGCCCGGCCGCCCGCGGCGACGATCATGCGCGTGCCCGCCGTTCGAGGCGCGGACCCTTCACGGTTGACGATCGTGGCCAGGACGAAGGGCTGATGCTCGTCCAGCAGTCTGCCGGCGGTCTCTGCAATCAGGCTCATGCGGTCGATCGCTCCCGTCTTCGGTCGATAAGGGTTCGTTTGGCGGCTCCCGTGGTGAACCAGTTCTCAGGCGTCAACCGGACCGGGTCGACGGCCAGGAGCCCCTGGGCGGCAGCTTCTCTGACGGCGGGCAGGCGCGCCAGCGCAGCGTGCACTTTGGTCAGCGTGTCCTCAAACCGGCCGGGATCGCAGTGCACGGTCACCCTCAGCCGGCCGCTGCCGCTGGCGGGGATGATTTCCGCCTGGAAATTGAGAACTTCCGGTATTGCAAAAATAGCCTCGTCCAAGGCCGCCATGCAAAGAAGGGCATATGGCCCCAGCGCCGCTCCGTTATTGAGCCGGCCCGCGACCTTGCCGAGGCGTCGCAGGTGGCTGCCGCACGGGCAGTAGTCGGGCAACAGCCGAGCCACGTCGCCGGTGCGGTAGCGGATCAGCGGCATGGCGCGGCGGGTCAGCGTGGTGACGACTACTTCGCCGGAAACCCCTTCCGGCAGGGAACGGCCGGTCGCCGGATCGACCACCTCCACGAACAGGTCGGCCTCGCGCAGATGGTAACCGTCATGAGCATCGCACTCGACGCCGCCCCCGTAGCCCGTCTCCGTCAGGCCGTAATGCTGGTAGACGCCGCACCCCCAGGCCTGACGGATGGCGGCGACGATGGAGGCCGGAATGTAGTCGGTGCTCAATAAAACGTTCTGGATGAGACCCGGCGGAATGCGAACGCTCTGCGGGTGTCTCACCAGGGAAAGGACCTGCACGGGGATCCCCACCAAGACCTGCGTCCGGTGGGTCAGGATCGCATCGATGGCCTCCTCGGGGTCCCGAACCGGTCCGTGCACGATGCCCTCTGCGCCCATGCGGGCGAGTCCGTTGACGAGCAGATCGCCCACGCTGCCCGGCAGACCGCCGGGCATCAAGATGAGAACCCGCTGGCCGGCCCGCGTCAAGGTGGACATGCCGTGGTGGAAAAAGTCGACGGTCAACTCGAGGTCGGCCGGGTCGAAAAACAGCCGCTTGGGAAGCCCGGTGGTGCCGGATGAGCGCAGCGTGACCACCCGCGAAACCTCCGAATGCGATACGCATAGGAATTCAAGCGGATCGCGCGCGAGGTCTTCCACGGTGGTGAAGGGCAGCGCCGCAAACTGCTCAAACCCCGCCAGACCGTCGTTGGCCAAGCCCGCAAGCTGTTGGCGGTAGAATGGGCTTTGCCGGCAAGCGTACCTCAAAACCCGGTCTAGTTTTTCCAGCTGGTAGCGTCTTACTTCGTCGCGCGTAAAGCGGCTCTGAGATGCCATTCCGATCTTGTCGCTGATCCAGCGCTCCAAAGGGGTGATGCGCAGTGCGTTCATTTACGATACAACCCCCTCCCGTCGGCGGCGGTGAGGTTGAAAGCGCAGAACGGGACCAGCCCGCGCGGGGGATCAAGCACGTGGATGCAGCAGTCGCGCAGCCGCTCCAGGTCCAGGGTCCAGGCATCCTGAAAGGCCATGGCCGAGACCGTGAAGGTGTGCGCCCGCGCCCAGTGGAGGAAGTCGTCCAGCCCCATCGACCGGCGGTCCTGCAAGTGCCAAGCACACGCCGCCTCTCCGTCCTTGAAAGCGGCTGGCGCTGCGTCGCGCGTCCCCGCCCATTGCCGGGCCACATGCGCCATGGCCCGTTGCGCGCCGGCCCCGGCCGGGAGGGGCGTGCAGCAGCCGGAAGACAGCGGGGGGGATTGCAGCCATCGGACCCGGCCGTCCGGCAGGGTGAGATAGCTGGCGTGAAACGAGCACCAGGCATTCTCGCACCCCGGCGGGCGGAAATCGGAAACCTTGAACATGCCGTCGGACTGGTGCTCGATGGCCGCCATCAGTTCGGGCAAGGTGATGCGCGGGGCATCTTTGACCGCTCGCGGATAACGTCCGAAATAGCTGACGGGCTGAAAGTGAACCCCTCTCACGGCCGGCGACATGCGGACCGCCGCTGCCAGGATCCCGCCGATCGCATGGGTGTTCACGCCCGGGACCAGCGTCGGCACCAGCACGACCCCGATGCCAAGGCGCGCGCAGGCCTCGATCGCCCGGTACTTGATTTCCGCCAGCGCCCGGCCGCGCAGCTTCAGGTGCACCCCATCCTCGGTGCCGTCGAACTGCAGGAAAACGCTCGCCATCCCGGCTTCCTTGAGCGCCTTCAGGTAGCCGGCGTCGCCCGCCAGCCGGATGCCGTTGGTGTTGAGCTGGATGAATCCGAAGCCGGCCGCGCGCCCGGCGGCCACGACGTCCGGCAGGTCGTCCCGCAGCGTGGGCTCGCCGCCGGAGAGCTGAATGTTGCTGCCGGGGGCGAATTCCCAGGCTTTCCGGTACCAGTCGCGGATTTCCTCCAGTCCGGGATCGACCGCATCGTCCGGCTTTGAACCGGCAAAGCACACGCTGCAATGCAGGTTGCAGCGCCGGGTCACTTCCAGAAGCACGGTGCAGGAGCGCTGGCGGTGCTCCGGGCACAAGCCGCAGTCAAAGGGGCAACCCTGCCGCCTTTCCCGAAAGACCGGGTGCAAAAGCGCGGGCGTCCTGGGGCGCCGCCAATCCTTCAAACCCGGCCGGCCGCTCCAGACGACCGTCCTGAATTCGCCGTGCTCGGCACAGGACTTGACCATCTCGACACGTTCGCCGCTGGCCACCCGTTCGGCCGGGATGCGGTTCAAGCAGACTGGGCAGACGCTGGCGGTGCCGTCAGACGGGGTTATGAAACCATTTCTGGGTTTCACGTTGGCGTGTCCCATCAGGCGCCGGAGGGATCGAAGCCGTTTCCGGCCAGGATTTCCAGGACCTTGGCGTAGGTGTCCGCAACGATCGTGCCGCAGCGCTGACGGGCGGCCGCCGGGCCTTCTTCGCCGACGATGGTTTCGCAGGCGATCCCTCCATGGGGACCGCCGACATGCTCCCGGAACCAGTCCGACAGCTCCTGCAGCATCAGCATCAGCCGGTCGGACGCCGCTTCCGCGTCGCTGCCCTTGCCGGCATAAAGCGCGAGCGCGCAGCAGCCGCCGGTCAGCGTGCCGCAGGTGGCGGCGCCCCCGCCGCAACCGTAGGCCAGGCCGGCCATCGCGCGGAGCAGGGCGGGGTTGTCTTCGCCGCGCGCCTCCAGGAACAGCCGGATCAGGATCTGGCTGCAGCCGTAGCCTTTCTGGGAAAGCTGCAGCATGCGGATCATGAGATCGTCCATCATGGGCGTTATTCCTTGCGGGCTACCGCCAGAAAATAGCCGGGGCGGGCCCGGTGCAGGGCGGCTGAATAGCCTTCCCCGCAGGCGCGGCGGTCGCCCCAGAGCGCCGGCAACGACCCGCAGGCGAACACCAGCCGGGCCGCCAGGCGCTTGAGGGCGCCCGAGTGATCCTCCCAGGCGAGAAGCGTAAGACCGCACCGGCGCATTCGGTCCATCCACTCGTCCCGGGGTCTGGCTCCCCGGATGCAGCAGTCTGCGGGCAGCGACGCCAGCTCCGCAGCCTGGGCCGGCCCGCGCGCATAGATGTCCGCCAGCACCAGAAGTCCGCCCGGGGCGAGCACGCGCAGGATTTCACGCCAGGCCGCATCCCGGTCTTCGACCAACGAGAGGACGCATTCGCACAGCACGGCGGACAGACACGCATCCCTGACCGGCAGGCAGGCGGCGTCGGCTTCCGCCAGGGGCAGATGGGGATCCCGCCGCCGGGCCTGGTAGAGCATTCGCGGTGAGCGATCGAGGCCGACGGCCCGGAGTCGCCAGTGCTGCCGCAGGTGGCGAAGCGTCTCCCCGGTCCCGCAGCCGATGTCGATAACCCGCGCGCCGGTCGGAAGACCGCAAAAGGACAGCGCCCGCTGTGTGAGCTCCAGGCCCCCCGGCCGCAGGGCCGGACCCGTGACGGCCTGCAGCGCAGGGGATTCATACAGGGCAGGGGGGCGCGGTCCGGTCATCACTTGTCTTCCAGGAGCTGCTCCACCTCGGCCATCTTGCCCAGGGCCAGCGCTTCGGAGATCAGGACAAAGCCGCAGCCCCGGCACATGGGCAGCTCGGTCGTGAACTGATTGCCCATGTACTCCACGCTGGCCGTGCCCGTCTCCAATGGCCGGCTGCACTTCCGGCACACCCACTGCAGGTCTTCGGGGTTAACGTTTTCGGCTCTCATTTCGCCGCTCCCAGAACCTCCATGCGATGGCTGTAAGCCGCGTGGATCACATAGCCCTCCGGCGACGGGGAGTATTCCACCCAGATGGTCGCCCGATAGGGGCGCAGGCCGGCCTTGAGCCGCCCCGTCGCCGGGTGAACCGCCCCGCTGCCGCTCTTCTCGGCTGCGTGGATGACCTGCTGAAGGTCCTCCGCCAGGATGCGCCGCCGATCGAGAAGCTCGGCGACCTCGGGCGCGATGATCAGCCGGATGCGCCGGTATTCCTCAAAGGCTTCGCCCGCTTCGCCCCAAAGCTCGCTGACCAGCGATGACTTCAGACGCGCCCGGTTCTCCTGCCGGTCGGACCAGCCGGGCCGCGGACGCGCCGCGGGGTCCGCGACGGATTGATCCGGGAAGGCGAGGTCGAGGACATGCAGCGCACGTTTGCCCACGGCCGCAAGGCTGTCCCGGCACATGGCGCAGTAAGTGAGGTAGTCCAGCGGACTGCTGCGGGCCCGGCGGGCGGCGACTTCGCGGGACAGGTCGGGATTGGCGTTCTGCATGAGGCCCCCGAACCCGCAGCACTCGGTCTTGTCCCGTCCGAGGATCAGCTCCTCCGCAGACGTCCCCAGGCGCAGCACCAGGCGGCGGACCGCATCCTGAACGGCCGGGTAAGGCCGCGTGGTGCAGGGGTCGTGAATCGCCAAGGGCTGCCCGGCAGGCGCCGCGGCGGGCGGCGGCAGGTCGATCCCCTCCAGCAACTGCCAGAGAGAGGTCGTCGGCACCTGGGGCAAGTGCTCCGTGAACATGCGGAAACAGGTGGAGCAGGCCGTAACGAGAGCGGGCTTTCCCAGTGCGCTCCACTCTTGCAGAAACCCCGCGCACACGGATTGGAACTCGTCTTCGCGGCCGGCCCAGAAGGCTGGCGCCCCGCAGCAGCCCAGCATCAGACCCACTCCGCCGTCAAGAGCATCCATGAGGTGGCGGTATACCAGGCGGACTTGGCCGGGATTGGAAGCGCACAGCTGGCAGCCCGGAAAAAAGAGGTGGGCGCTTTGCGAGCGCCCGGGCGCATGACGCCCGAGACGGAAGCGTTCGCTCAGGCTGAAGCGCATGTCCTCTAACGCGAACTCGTGGGCCGAGGGCGGCATCTTGCCCCGCCGCACCATGCGGCGCCGCGCCTGCAGGCAGAGATCCTGCACGGCGAAATCCTCGGGGCAGACGCGTTCGCACAGCCCGCACAGGCTGCAGGAGTTGACCAGCTTGTTGGCCTGGCGAATCCCCATGACGATGGACTCGTTGTTGTAGATTTCGCGGGCGTATTTACGCGGATAGGCGCCGAAGCGCTCCAAATAGGCGCAGACCTTGACGCATTCCAGACACTCGCACTGCAGGCAGCGGCCGGCCTCGGCGACGGCTTCCGCGGGCGAATATCCGGATTCGGGATCGGCGGCGGCCACTTTCGGCAGCGGCTCGACGCCTTCCAGACTAGTGAACAGGCGGGTTTCATACGGGCCGTCTTTCTCGCGGCCGGCGCTCGGGGAGACATTCTGGAGGAAGCGGTCGATCGAAGTGGCGGCCCAGCGGCCCTGGGCCGCCTGCCATACCGGCGAAGCGCCGGCCGCATCCGGCCGGCCGTCGGCGTAAACCCCCGGCCGGCCGGTGGCCTGCAGCGACGGGTCCACGGTGATCCGGCCGGCCGCGTCTTTCGGGAGATTCCAGGCCCGGCCCTGGACACTTTCCAGGCTTAGAAAAACAGCATCGTGCTCCGAGATGCACTGCTCGAGGAACTGGGCCGGCTCCACAGCGACATTCATTGACAGCTCGACGCCGAGAGCGGCCAGCCGTTCCAGTTCCGCCTCCATGGCCGCCTCGGGCAGGCGTTGAACCGGGATGTCCCGTAACGGTCCGCCCGGCCGCGGGCCAGGCTCGAAGACGCGCACGGAATAGCCCTTGCGGGCCAGGTCCCAGGCGGCGGTCAGGCCTCCCAGGCCACTGCCGACGACGGCCACGGTTCTGCCCCTGCGCGGCAGCTGCTGAACGCGGAAATCAGGGGGCGGCGTCGCCACGCAGGCGCGTTCGAGCTTGCCGATCTCAATGGGATCCCCGGCCTCTCGGCGCTTGCAGCGCTGGCGGCAGGGGGCGTCGCAGATCCGGCCCAGAATGCCCGGGAAAGGCATGGTCTTGTAAAGGACCTTCCAGGCCTCCTTCCAGTCGCCCTTGGCGACATGGCCGACGAAGATCCGGCCGTCCAGATGGATCGGGCAGGCGGCCGTGCACTCGGGCGCCTCCTCCTGGATGCACCGGTGTTCCAGTGCCCTCAGTTCCTGTTGATCCATTAGACAATATCCAAATGCCGCGGCGAACCGGGGGATCGTCCCGCGGTTCGCCGCTTTGCTGCTGTTGCCGTTATACCTCAGCGATCGCGGTAAGGCCGGCGATCATTTGCTCTTTTTCGGCGCGGCCTTCAGGCCGGCCAGCACCTTCTCCGGCAGGGCCGGCAGATGGGTGATGCGCACCCCGGTGGCGTTCTTGATGGCATTGACCACCGCCACGTGCGATGAGGTCAGCGGCAGTTCCCCGACGCCGGCGGCGCCGAAAGGCCCGTGCTCGCGGGGGTTTTCGAAATAGTGGATCTCGAACGCATCGGGAATGTCGTTGATGTAGGGGATACCGCAGGCGGCAAGCGTCGTGTGTTTCTTGAGGTCCTCGAAATCCTCCGACAGCGCCAGGCCGATGCCCTGGGCGACCCCGCCGTAGATCTGGCCGTCCACGGCCAGCCGGTTGTTGATCTTGCCGACGTCGGCCATGACCGTGTACTTGTCCACCTGGGTCTTGCCGCTCTGCGTGTCCACGGTCACCTCGGCCATGAAGACGCCGTA
>JALOPD010000256.1 GCA_025454075.1 Desulfobacterales bacterium
TGGAGAGCGTTTTGATCGAGCACCCGGCCGTGGCCGAGGCCGCGGTGGTCCCCAGCCCCGACCCGGTGCGCCTGGCGGTGCCCAAGGGGTTCGTCATCCTGCGGGCGGGCCACTCACCGAGCCGGGATCTGGCGAAGGATATCTTTGCGTTTCTGCGCCTGCGTCTCGCTCCCTACAAGCGCATCCGCCGCCTGGAGTTCTCGGACCTGCCCAAGACCATCTCCGGCAAGATCCGGCGCGTCGAGCTGAGGGCCAATGAAGCCAAAATCAGGGCCGGCCGTCAGCGGGGCAAGCTCGAGTTCTTCGAAGAGGAGTTCCCCGAGCTCAGGGGTTGAACGGTCTTTCCGGCCGCATCCGGCTCCTTAAAAAACCTTGCCTCCCGTCTGGAAAATGCGTACATGAAAATTTAGACGGCAGCCGGCTCATGGTGCCGGCGTGAGGTCCATCAGCGGGGCGAGAGGGAGAATCGGCACCCAACCCCTTTCCCGGTATGGTTGTTTTTCTCTTAAATTCGGCGCGACGAGCGTGCTCTTGGAAAATCCAACGCATGCTCCATGGTGAGTGTGGAACCGGGAATGGAATGGTTTCGGTGCAGCGAGAGAGTCGAGCGGAGAGGGGTGGCCCTTGTCCTCCACGGCCTCAACCTGAACCCCGCCCGCATGGCGGCCGTCATCGCCGCCCTGAACGATGGGGGAATCGATGCGCTGAGGCTGTCCCTGAGGGGCCACGGGGACAATTTCCGGCAGCGGGAGGGCATGGATGCCGCCCAATCGCGCCTGGAGGATTTCAAGGGGGTTTCCCACTCGCTCTGGTTCCGGGAGACGCTGAAGGGCTTCGAGGAATCGCGAAAATCCGCACATGCGAACCGGGCGCCGCTGTTTCTGGTCGGTTTCTCCTACGGCGCCCTCATCGGCCTCGACCTGCTGGCGGCAAGGCCGGATGCGGCCTTTGATCGGGCGGTGCTCTTCGCCCCGGCCCTCAGCCTGCGCGGCTGGGATTATGCCATCCGGCTCTTTGCGCCGTTTCCGAAAATGATCATCCCCTCCCTTGCGCCCGCGGGATATCTCGCCAACCCCGGCACGCCGATCGCCGCCTACAATGCCCTGTTCGAGACCCTGGACCACTTCGAGTCCCATCTCGGCCCCCGGCTCAACCTCCCGACCCTGGTGGTCATGGATCCCGGCGACGAACTGGTCTCCCTCGGCGGCATCAGAAAGCTGGCGGAAACGCACAACCTGGACCAATGGCGATTTCACCCGGTTCAGAACCGGGGTTCGCGGTCGAACCGGGCGCTGCGGCACATCGTCATCGATGAGATGTCGGTCGGCCGGGAGGCGTGGGCGGAGATCAAAACCGCCATGGCGGCCCACCTGAGACAAGACCCTCCTTGACTCCACCGCGGCCTTCGGGGTATCAGGCCCTTCATGGCGGCGCCCCGCCGCCGCGGCGAACAACGCAAGGGAGTGTCGATGGCCGCCAAACGAATCCCGCTCTTCCCGCTCGGTCTGGTGATGCTCCCGGGCATGCTGCTGCCGCTGCACATCTTCGAGGAGCGCTACAAGCGGATGATCTCCGATTGCCTGGTCGAAAACACGCCGTTCGGCATCGTCTGGTTCGACGGCCAGACCATTCACCCCGTCGGCTGCACGGCCCGTGTCGTCCAGGTGCTGCACCGCTACGAAGACGGTCGCATGGACATCCTCACACGGGGGGAGCAGCGCTTCTACACGGAGGGCATGGCCGAAGAAAAGCCTTACATGGAGGCCGACGTGCGGTTCATCGAAGACGCGGAAAGCGCACCCGACCCGGAGGCCTTCAACCGGGCCCGCGCCCTGGTGGCCGACCTGCAGCATGCCGGCCACCCGGCGGAGGAGGTTGACGAGCCCGACCTCTCGGACCCTCGGCGGCTTTCGTTTGCCGTCCCGGCGATCGACGGTTTTACCCACGCCGAGCGCCAGCGTTTTCTTGAGATGACCTCCAGCGCTGAACGGCTGCAGAAAGGCGTCGAGGTGCTGACCCGCATCGTTGAACGGGTGCAGGTGACGCGGCAGATTCAGAAGATCATCGGCGGCAACGGCCACCCGCCCAAAGGTGCGCTGCGGAAGTTGGCCGCCGGGAACGAGCCCGAAAAAGGTTAGAACGGGCTCAGATCATGGCGGCGATGGGTCGCCGCGCCGTGCGATCCGGCCGGACATCCTCGACGATCGTTACCGGGATGCGGCGGCGCCGGTCCCTGAGTTCTATTCGGTCTCCAGAGTTCAGCCGGCGCTTGACTTTCACGAACCCGCAGCTGAGGCCCTTCGGTTCGAAGCCCTCCGGCTTGCCGGGGCTCGCAACGCTGTAAATCCGGTCCCCGTGCCGGCCGATGCCCATATCGGTCGTGCAGGTCAGCACGCGGCCGATGTCGCGCCCCTCCGCATCCACGACCGTCGGATGCTCCTCGATCGACACCTTGCGGGGGTCGCTGCCGACGAACGCCAGCGTGGGCTCGGTCTCCTTCAGGCGGAGCAGGGCGTCCGCGCCGATGAAGCGCTTGGTGAAGCCGGCCTGGTCCGCGCGATAGGGCAACGCGAACCGCCAGGGGTTGTCGGCGAAAGGCCAAGCGCCGATGTCCTGGTGGGACAACGGCAGGACGGCGCCGGCGCGCAGGGAGTCGCGGGCAGCCAGGCCGCAGGGCACCAGGCCGAGGTCCCGGCCGGCAATGAGGACCATCTCCCACAGGCGCGGCAGGTGGTCGGGCTGCACCAACACCTCGAACCCGAACTCGCCGGTGTAGCCCGTGCGGGAAAGAAGGATGGAGGTGCCGTCCGTCAGGCAGACGTCGGTTGCCCGGGGGGCGCTCGGGTCGAAATGCCCTTTGAAGGAAAAATAGACGAGCTTGTCGAAAACCATGGCCGGGTGTTTCAGGATCCGGCCGAGCACCTTGGCGGCCTTGGGGCCCTGGATGTCGATTTTCCCGAGTTGGTCGGAGAGATCAGCGATTCGGACCATACGGCGGCCGGTGTTCGCGGCAAGGTGCCGCGCGACGGCCGCCCCCATCCCGGCATTGACGATCACCAGGAAGTCCGCCTCCGCCAGCCGGAACACGATGGCATCGTCGATCACGTGCCCGTTCGGGTCCAGCAGAACGCCGTAAACCGACCGGCCGGGGGGCAGGGGCGCATGGCCCGCTCCCATGCAGGCGGAGAGATCCTTGGAGAAGCACAGCTGCAGCAGATCGAAGGCATCGGGCCCGCTCACGGCGACCACGGCCATGTGGCTCGTGTCGAACAGACCTGCGTCCAGTAAAACGCTCAGGTGTTCGTGTTTGGCGCCGGCCGGGTACCAGAGCGGCATCTCGTAGCCGCCGAACACGCCCATCTGGGCGCCCTTCAAGAGATGCCATTTGTTCAGGGGCGTTTTTTGGCTCATGGTTTTAATCCGCTCCCGGATGCCACAGGTAGTAAAAGCCCGGGGAGAGCGCCGGGAAAAGGGCCGAAAGGCCCGTGTCGAACAGCACGGCGGGGCGTCCCCCCTCATAGGACGTTACGGGGTTGTAGATGTTGTCGTCCGGGTATTCCACACGGCGGTAGACCACAACCTTGGCGTCTTCCGCGGTGCCGGCAAGGGTTTTGGCTTCGGCCAGGGCATCCGGCATGTAGCCGATGCGGTCCACCAGCTTCAGGTTCACGGCCTCCTCCGCCAGGTACACGCGCGCGGTCGACACCGCGGCCAGTTGAGCCGGCTCCAGTTGGCGGTTGGCCCGCACCAGGTCCAGGAACCGCTTCGCCAACTGGTCCGTCATCGCCTGGAAGATGCGTTCCTCCTCCGGGGTGGTTGCCCTGAAGGGGGAGCCGATGTCCTTGTCCTTCCCGGACTTGCTTACCTCGACGCCCACGCCGACTTTCTCCATCAGGCCCGCGACCTTGGGCCGGACGAACACCACGCCTACCGATCCCGTCACCGTCGTGGGGTGGGCCAGGATGACATCGGCCGCAAGGGCGATGTAGTAGCCGCCGGATGCGGCGACATCCATCATGACGGCCACCACCTTGCGGCCGGTGCGCTCCTTGAAGAGCCGGATTTCGTTGTAGAGGACGTCGCTCGCCGTCACCGATCCGCCGGGGGAGTCCAATTGAAGCACGACGGCCTTGACCAGCGGGTCCTTCTCCGCTTTGCGCAGGTGCGAGACCGCCTCCTGGACCGTGCTCGGCTGGGTGCGCAGCAGCTCCTGCCGGGGATTGTCGGTGATGACCCCGCGGATCGGAAGCAGGAGGACCTTCTCCGGCGCCTTGCCTTCGAGGGTGAATTCCTGCAGCGGGTCCGTCTGGCCCGGGAACAGCTTGATGCGCGGGCTGGCGCAGCCGGCCACCGCCATCAGGACGAATAAGGACGCGACAAAGATCGACCTTCGCATGGTTTCCGCCTTGTGGTCATCGGTTTTTTGCGGGAGCGGCTTTCAGCCGCAAATTACGTCCCGCCCGGACCCGTTGTCCCGGCAGCGATCAGGAGAGCAACCCGGCGGTCTTCAGGATCGCCTCGATCTCGGAACGTTCCTTTTCGCTGGCCGGCAAAAGCGGCGGCCGCGGGTCTCCGCCGAAGTAGCCCAGCATGTCCAGCGCCGCCTTGAGGCCGGGAACCCCGTAGGTGGCCGTGACCGCGGTGTTGACCGGCAGCATCCGGATCTGCAGCGCGCGCGCCGCCTCGATGTCGCCCTGCCTCAGGAGCTGTTGAATCCGCACGCAGGCCTCCGGCGCCACGTTGGCCAGGGCGAGCACCCCGCCCACGGCGCCGAGGGTCAACGCCCCGAACAGCGCGCCGGCCGTACCCACCAGCACGCTGAAGTCCTTGTCGACGGCGTTCACCATCTCGCCCAGGGAGCTGACGTTGCCGTTGCTGTCCTTGATGCCGATGATGTTCGGGTGCCGCGAGAGCCTGGCGGCCAGCCCCACGCTGACGTTGATGTTGGTGAACTTGGTGACGTTGTAGATCAGGATCGGGATGTCGCTCTTGTCGGCGACGGCGGTGAAGTGCTGGAGAAGCGCGGCCTCGTTCATGCGCCCGCCGTAATAGAAGGGGGTGACCACCAGCGCGGCGTGGGCGCCGAGCCGGGCGCACGCATTGGTCAGCTGGATCGTCTGCCAGGTGGACTCGCAGCCGGTCCCGGCGATGACCTTCATGCCCGGTGCGGCCGACGCGACCACGGTCTTGACCACCTCGAGCTTTTCCGCGTCGCTCAGATAGACGTACTCGCCGTTCGAGCCAAAGG
>JALOPD010000257.1 GCA_025454075.1 Desulfobacterales bacterium
CATCGAGGCCGGCCGGCCCTTCGACCAGCTGCAGGGCGCCGGCATGCGCACCGCCCGCATGGAGGACATCCAGCGGCAGCGCGATCCGGCGCTGCGCGCCGCCGTGGAGCTGGCGGCCCGCGGGAACACGGCTGCGTCCCTCGAGAAAATTTCAGCGGTGATGGAGATCCGCGACGACGCCGATCGCCGGGCCGAGCTGGTCCGCGACTTCATGGCGCTGGCCCCGGGCGAGCGCGATGCCACGCTGATCGTCTCGGGCACCAACGAGGCCCGCCGCGACATCAACGCCCGCGTGCGCGAGGCGAGCGGCACGGCGGGACAGGGACGCGAGTTCGACACCCTCCTTCGCCGCGACAGCACCCAGGCCGAGCGCCGGTTCAGCCGGAATTACCGCGTCGGCGACGTGATCCAGCCGGAGAAGACCTACAGGAGCGGCCTGCAGCGCGGCGCGCTCTACCGCGTCCTCGACACCGGCCCCGGCAACCGGCTCACCGTGGCCGGCCCGGACGAAACGCCGATCACGTTTTCGCCTTCGACCCACACCAGGCTGTCGGTCTATCAGCCCGAACGGTCGGAACTGGCCATCGGCGACCGGGTGCGGATCACCCGCAACGATGCCACCCGCGACCTCGCCAATGGCGACCGGTTCACGGTCGCAGCGGTTGCGGCGGGTGCGGTGACTCTCGAAGCCGCAGGCCGGCGCGTCGAGCTGCCCGCCGACAGGCCGCTGCACCTGGAGCACGCCTACGCGACGACCGTGCACGGCGCCCAGGGGCTGACAGCGGACCGGGTGCTGATCGAGGCGCAAACGACCAGCCGGACTACGGCGAAGGACGTCTACTACGTCGCGATCTCAAGGGCCCGCCACGAGGCGCGGATCTACACCGACGACCTCGGCCGGCTGCCGGCGGCCGTTGCCCGTGAGACCCGCAAGGACGCGGCCCTCGATCTCGTTCGGGGTCGCGATCAGCGGGTAGCAGCGCGGGCCGGAGCGCAGCGACCGCTTCCCACGGAACGGGACCGGGAGCGGGCGTAGCGGGGCCTTCTTCAGCCGAGGCGCCTAGCCGCAACAGGATAGCGGTGAAAATTCGCCGTAGACGGTTTGTCTGTTTGTCTCATTTCCATGCGCTCAAAAAGGCTTCGAACTGCCGGCCATGGCACCTTTTGTACTTGCCACCACCGCCACAAAAGCATGGGGAATGATCGCGCAGTCCGGACGCGATTGATTGGCGGGTGAAGCTCTGGATCTCCAGGATCGGCTCGATTTCATCCACTGGGATACTGACATGGCCATATTCCGTGGCGCGCTCACCACGGTTTATGACCAGCGTTTTCATTTCCGAAGCTCGGATGAAATGCCGAATCAACTGGTCGTCGCGCAGCGGGATCCTTACATTGTCGACGGCCATTTTCGTGTAGCGCCGGCGCTCGTCCGGCACGAACAAGATGCGTGTCTCACCATCAAGTTTCGGAGTGATCTCGACCATGTCCCCTTCCGGGGACACCCAGACTGCATGGAACTCTGCTTCGACCATGACATGCGGCCATTCCCAGAGTTGCCACCCGCACAGCATGCGACCGCCGCTGCGTGAGATCTTCGCCTCCACGTTCGGGAAACACTCGTTGACGATCGCATCGGGCTCAGGACGGACGGGCAGATGCACGGCTTGGCCGCCGCGGTTCAATTGTTCGATTAATCCGCGAATCGGCCGCGTGATTTCTAATGGTGTCGTGGTGTGCACGTTATGCGGTCTTGAGGAAACTTGCATGCCGTCGCCTGTTCGAAGTCTGCGTGTTCTCCTCGCTGGCCAGGGAGCTTAAATCCGGCGACGCGGCGGTGCGCGGTTCGGAAACCTACGCCGACTACGCGACCAGTTGCTGCCTTGGGAGCAGTGCGAACCGCTTCTGGGCAACTATCGCCGCTAGGTGGGAGGTCCAGCAGCATCTGTAAGGTTTCTTGGGTATCTCAGTGACAAGGCCTTGCAAGTGACCCGCAAGGCCTTGTCCGGTGGTCTATCACCGTGCACGGTCATCGCCGTCCCCGGCTGTACCGTGACCTGATACTACCCTCGCATCATCGTGCTGGAAACATCCTGGCGGGAGAGTGTGAGGGGGCAGCAATGAGCCCCAGCCGTTCCGTTATGCGGCGTCGCCAGGCAGCCCAGCCCGGGTCAGGCGATGTCGTCGAGCGCGACCTCGAGCGCCGCCGCGAGCTTCTTCAGCGTGTCGACGGAACCGCGCCTCTTGCCGGTCTCGATGTCGTGGAGCTGCACCACGTTGACCCCGGCGCGTCGCGCCAGCGCCGCGCCGCTCAGGCCTCGCCACTCGCGGAACAGCCGCACCGGGCTCTCGCCGGCGACGAGACGAACAACGAGCGCATGCGGCATCCCCTCCTCAGGGTTCGCCCCGGCGCGCTCGACGATCCGAAGATCCTCGAGCTCCTCCACTGCGGCGACCAGCCGGTCGTACTCGGCTCGGCTGATGGTGACCGTCTCGGCCTCAGTCATGGACGCCCCCTTCTCGGCGCGATCCGCACGATGTCGAGCAAACAGGTTGCCGCCCGCTCAGGGCTTGCCTGGCGACGCCGCAAAGTGTTTGCTGGCCATCATTCGGCCTCGGGAGCCGGCGCCGGATCGCCTGTGGTTGCCGCCGGCCTGAAGGTGACGTGGACTTCCACCCGGCGGTCGAGGTGGTTGAGGATTTTCACCAGCCGGTCGATGGTGAAGCGGTCGAGGTCGGCGTTGCGGATGCGGGAGACGTCGGCTTCCTGAACGCCGGCCAGCCTGGCGGCGGCCGCGCCGGTAAGGTCGCGCTCGCGGAGGATGCGGATGATTTCGGCGGCCAGGTCGGCCTTCATCAGCTTCGTGTCGTGGTCCGGCCGGCCCACGTCGCGAAACGGGTTGTCGGTGCCGCATACGAGGTCCAGGTCGTCGCCCATCACAACTGCTCCTTCACCCGTTTGATCCGCTCCTGGATCAGCTCGATGTCCTGCTTCGCGGTCTTGATGCCGCTCTTCGATTTCTTCTGAAAGGCGTGCACGACCGAGAGATCGTCCCCGAGCTGGATCGCGTAGACGGCCCTGTAGGCGTCGCCGCGGTAGGCCAGGGCGATCTCGTAAATGCCGGGGCCGAGCCCCGTCATCGGCTTGGCGATGTCGGCTTTCTCGCCGTGGGCCGCGAGGCGAAGGGCTGCGATCATCTGGTCCTACGCCGGAGCGGGAAACGTCCTGAACTCCTTCAGTGCAGGCTTTACCCACGAAATCCTGCGGATCATCCGGTGACCTTGTCATATCTGACAAGCGCTGTCAGCAAATCCTGTGCGGGCCTCGGGGTTTCGTTGTCGTGGCCAGGCGCTCGCTTACCGGACGCCCGTGAAGGTTGAGCGCAGACCGGGTCCCGCAGGGGCGATGTCGCCGGTGATCGAGCGGGCTTGGCTCGCGGTTGGCGCCACGTCGATGGCGGGACCTGAACGCAGCAACGCCCCGCAGGGAACCTCCGGAGCGTTGCCTTCGAGACCTCTATCACCGTGCACGGTCATCGCCGTCCCCGGCTGTACCGTGGTTTGATTTTACGCTGGCATCATCGTGCTGGAAATATCCTAGCGGGGGAGTGTGAGGGGGCGGCAATGAGCCCCCTCACCTGCTTTGAACGTGTGAGCGGAGCGAACACCGCAGTTTTGGGTGGGGGGCGCGGGTGGCCCGAAGGGCCAGGGGCGCACTACAAGAGCTGGTCGGGGTTTGGTGGGTATGGCTGTGTAGGGAGAGTTATCCCCTGTGCTGTTTGGTCTGTGTTTTCAGATTCATCTTTATTCAAGATTCAGATTCATGCGGCGTATCCGCCTGAAACTAAAAACGGAATTTAGCGAACTGTGAGGAATCGGGGGAAAGTTCGTGAGGAATCGGGGGTGTTTGCGTGAGGGATTGGGGGCCTTACGGTGAGGAATCGGGGGTGCTTGTGTGAGGAATCGGGGAGGCGGCCTGTGGATAACTGAAGTGGGTCTCTTGGTGGCACCAGAATATCTGTTTCTTGTTGCGTGCATTGGGCGCAACTTTATGTCCAAGACCGTGTTCCTTCAGCGGCTCGGTGATCCCTTCGCCCGAGACCGTTATCGGGTGTCTGGTTGGTGAGGCCCTGATGCCTGATGCGGTCCTGTGACTGTTGTAGAAGCCCGATCCGCGTGGCGATCCGGCCGCGGGCCTCGCCGCCGTCCGCATAGGGCGAACTGTGAGTTTTTGGGTGCGCTCCCGCCGAAGCCGAGGAAACCTGCGGCCCTGGGCCCCGTCCAAATGTGAGCGATTGGGGAAGCCTAAAAAGCGACCGGTTCGACGGCGTTGCGGATGCGGGCGGCGCGGCCGACGCTACAGCGCTCTACCTCTTTGAGGACATGGCGCTTTTCCTCGACCGTCTTTTCCTGCCACATCAGCATGAGGTGCTCCACCCGCCTGCCCTTCTTAATCATGCCGATCGTGACGTGGTGCTCGGAGAGGGCGTTGACCTCCTGAAGGGCCGGGCGGATGGCGTACTTGTTGAGGTCGGGGAAGCGGTTCAGCTTGTCCTTCGGAACCCCAAGCAGCGCCCGCATCTCTTCTACAGTGAAGTTCTCGGCCTGCTTGAATTTCATCCCTACGCGCTTCTGTACGATTTCGTAGAGCGCGAGGGCATATTTGGACCTGAAGCAGTACATAATCTGGGTTTTGAGCCGCCCAAACACCTCGCTCTCTTTGACGATCTCGATGAGCTGCTTGGGGAACGTGTAGTAGAGCTGGCCTCTTTCATCTTCCTGTTCGACGTTTCCCCCCAGGAGCTGCACGCGTTTAACGGCGACCTTGCCGTCCCGCATGATCTTCACCTCGGCAATGGCGCTCATCAGGCGGCGGATCGAATCCTCGATGCGCTCATTGCCATTGTGCGTGCCGCGCAGGTCGGACTTGTCGATGACGTGTTCGACTGGCTCGACGATTCGGTCCCAGGCGTTGGCAATGAGGAGGTTGTAGATGCGGCGGTCGGTCAGGGTGAGGGGAGAAATCTCCCTGATATCAATCAGTTCACCCGGCTTCACCATCTCCCCATGCATGTTGGGGTCGAGCGGAAAGCCGATTACCCGTCGATCCGTCGTCTTGTAGCGCCTGGACTCGTCCTCGGCCATACCCGAAAGCTAGCTGATGGGGTGCGTCGGAACAGCTATGACTACATTTTGTGAGTTCGTCAATATGTGGGCTCACAGTTGGGGACGCTCCTCCCCAATC
>JALOPD010000063.1 GCA_025454075.1 Desulfobacterales bacterium
TTGGAGGCGAGCGCCGAGCTGCGCGAGACGCGCGGGTTCATCTCGATCACCACCATCTCGCCCGTTTCGCGGTTGAGCGCGAACTGGATGTTCGCCCCGCCGGTCTCGACCCCGATGCGGGCCACGATCTTCTTGGAGGCGTCCCGCATGTTCTGGTACTCGACGTCGGTCAGGGTCTGGGCGGGCGCGACGGTGATGCTGTCGCCGGTGTGAACGCCCATGGGGTCGAAGTTCTCGATGGAGCAGACGATGACGAAGTTGTCCGCATGGTCCCGCATGACCTCGAGTTCGTACTCCTTCCAGCCGAGCACCGACTGCTCGATCAGCACCTCGTGCACGGGGCTCGCGGAAAGCCCCCAGCGGACGGCCGCCGGGAACTCCTCGCGGTTGTAGACGACGCTGCCGCCGATCCCCCCCAGGGTGTAGGAGGGCCGGATGATGAGCGGAAAGCCGATCTGCTCCGAAATCGCAACGGCGTCTTCCACCGTGCGCACGATGCCGCCGTCCGGCACCTGAAGGCCGATTTCGCGCATGGCGTTTCGGAAGAGCTCGCGGTCCTCGGCCAGCTGGATGGTCTCGAGATTGGCGCCGATCAGCTCGACCCCGTACTCCTCCAGGACCCCGCTTTTGGCAAGCTCGACGGCGAGGTTCAGGCTGGTCTGCCCGCCGAGCGTCGGCAGCAGGGCGTCGGGGCGCTCCTTTTCGATGATTTTGGCGATGGCCTCCGCCTGCAGCGGTTCGATGTAGGTCCGGTCCGAAAACTCCGGGTCCGTCATGATGGTGGCCGGGTTGCTGTTCACCAGGATGACGATGAAACCCTCCTCCCGGAGGGCCTTGCAGGCCTGGGTGCCGGAATAGTCGAACTCGCAGGCCTGGCCGATCACGATCGGCCCGGAGCCGATCACCAGGATCCGCTTGATGTCTTTGCGTTTAGGCATGGAACGTTTCCATTTCCTTAATGAAGTGGTCGAAGAGATACTGGCTGTCGTGCGGGCCTGGGGCGGATTCGGGGTGGTACTGGACCGAAAACGCCGAGAGCTTCGTGTGCCGGAAACCCTCCAGGGTCTGGTCGTTCAGGTTGATGTGGGTGATCTCGACCACGTCCTGGGGGAGGCTCTCGATGTCGACGATGAACCCGTGGTTCTGGGAGGTGATCTCGATGGCGCCGGTGGGCAGGTGCTTCACCGGGTGGTTGGCGCCGTGGTGGCCGAACTTGAGCTTCGTCGTCCGTCCGCCCAGGGCAAGCCCCAGGATCTGATGGCCCAGGCAGATGCCGAAGATCGGCTTCCTGCCGAGCAGGGCGCGCACGGAGCCGACCGCGTAGTCTACCGGCTCGGGGTCGCCCGGGCCGTTCGACAGGAAGATCCCGTCGGGTTTCCAGGCCAGGATCTTCTCGGGCGGGGTCCGGGCCGGAAACACCTCCAACTCGCAGCCGGACTTGTAAAGGGAGCGCAGAATGGAAAACTTCACCCCGAAATCGTAGACCGCCACCCGGTATTTTCGCTTCGGAGCCGGCGAGGGTTCTTCGCCCAAGGGCCAGACGTAGGTTTTATCCGTGGTCACCTCTTTCACGATGTCGCGGCCGACGAGCTTCTCCCCGCGGCGCAGCTTCTCCAGCAGGACGGGCAGCGGTTCATTGGAGGTGGTGATCAGGCCCATCTGCGCGCCGTGGTCCCGCAAGTGCCGGGTGAGGGCGCGGGTGTCGATGTCGTGGATCCCCACCACCCCGTGGAACTGCAGGTAGTCGTCAAGCGAGCGGTTGGCCTGCCAGTGGCTCACGATCGGGCTGAGCTCGCGGACGATGAACCCCGCAGCGAAGATGCGACGGGACTCGAAGTCCTTGGGGTTCACCCCGTAGTTGCCGATCTGGGGGTAGGTCATCGTCACCAGCTGGAAGTGGTAGGAGGGGTCGGTCAGGATTTCCTGGTAACCGCACATGGCGGTGTGAAAGACCACCTCTCCGACGGCCGTCCCGGGTTTGCCGAAGGAGAGGCCCTCGTAGTGGGTGCCGTCCGAAAGCAGCAGACGCGCTTGCATGGTTTTTTCCTCGGGTTGGGTGTTTTGGTTTTTAGGTGTCTTGGTTTTTAGCAAAACACCCAAATACCCAAACATCTGAATACCTGGTTCTAATCCCTCTTGAAACTGGCATAATCCGGCTTGCGGTACCGGCTCTGGCCGCCGCCATCGATTGCAAGCAGCGCCTCGACCTTGAGCGGCAGGCCGAAGAGCTGGATGAAGCCGTGGGCGTCTTTCTGGTTGTAGACGTCCTCCTCGCCGAAGGAGGCGTAGTCCTCGCGGTAGAGGCTGCGCGGGCTCTTGCGGCCGGCCATGATGATGTTGCCTTTGTAGAGCTTCAGGCGCACGGTGCCGGTGACGTTTCTTTGGGTGACGGCCACGAAGGCGTCCAGGGCCTCGCGCAGCTGGCAGAACCACAGGCCGTTGTAAACGAGTTCGGCGTATTTGACCGCGATGAAATCCTTGTAGCGCATCGTGTACTTGTCCAGGCAGATGCTTTCCAACGCCTGGTGGGCCTTGCGCAGGATCGTGCCGGCCGGGGTCTCGTAGACCCCGCGGCTCTTCATGCCGACCAGCCGGTTCTCGACAATGTCGGCCCGGCCGATGCCGTGCTTCCCGCCGATCTTGTTGAGGCGGGTGAAGATCTCGACCCCGGAGAGCTTCTTTCCGTTCAGACCGACCGGGGTGCCCTTTTTGAAATCGACCTCGATGTACTCCCCCCTGGACGGCGCCTTCTCGGGGCTGACCGAGAGCTGGAACATCCGCTCCTCGGGCTCGTTCCAGGGGTTCTCCAAAACCCCGCCCTCGTGGGAGAGGTGGAAGATGTTGCTGTCGCGGCTGTAGATGTCCTTTTCCGTCTGGGAGATGGGCACGTGGTGCTGCTTGGCATAGCGGATGGCGTCCTCGCGGCTTTTGATATCCCATTCCCGCCAGGGCGCGATCACCTTCAGCTTGGGGTTGAGCGCCATCACGGTCAGCTCGAAGCGCACCTGGTCGTTGCCCTTGCCGGTGCAGCCGTGGGAGACGGCATCCGCGCCCTCGGCCTCGGCCACCTCGACCAGCTTCTTGGCGATCAGGGGCCGGGCCATGGAGGTGCCGAGCAGGTAGTCGCGCTCATAGACCGCGCCCGCCTGCATGGTGGGGAAAACGTAGTCCTGGAGGAATTCCTCGCGCAGATCCGAGACGATGAGCTTGCTCGCGCCGGAGGCCACGGCTTTTTTATCCAGCCCGCTCAAATCCTCGTTCTGTCCCAGGTTGGCCGTGAAGCAGATCACCTCGCAGCCGCCGTAGTTGTTCTTGAGCCACGGCACGATCACCGAGGTGTCGAGGCCGCCGCTGTAGGACAGCGCCACTTTTTTCACCTTCCTTGCCTTGCCCTTAGCCATGATACGATTCCTCCTTTTGCGAAGCCGTCGATTTTGGAAATAAAAAAAACCCCGGCCGGAGCCGGGGTTTTCGTTCGTTGAGCGGATTGTCAGGTCAATCTTGTCCAACTTTGAAAACACCCGGCCCGAGCCGGCTGGTACGGCGGCGGTTGCGGGCGCGACGGTTGGACAGCGAACCGAACATCAAATTATTCCCTTTTTAATTTGTGTGCCCCCTTATGACAAATGGCCTTTCCGATGTCAAGGGCTAATTGCGTGCCGAAAAAATTGCGATGTTCGGCCCCAGGCCGGCGACCGGTAATCGGGTGTCGGCTGACGCCCGGAGGAAACCCAGAGGTGTTCGCGGTTGAACATGGCCACACCGTAATAATCCGTCACCATCCGGGCCAACGGGTAATGCCTCCAGTTTTTCAGCTTGCGCTTGGAGGTTGCGACCCTCACAGGCTCAAAAGAAGACAAACGCCTGCAAGGTGTCATTTTTCCCGAGCCAGCCGGAGGTAATTCGCATAGAACCGCGGGTGGACGCGTGAAAAACGGTCGAAATCGGCAAGGATCTCCATGCCCGGCACGATCGCCCGCACTACCGGCAGCCCCACGTCCCGGCGGGTGAGGTCGGCGTAGATCACCCGGAACCCGTTGGACAGCAGGAGAGTTTCTGTGGTTTGGAGGTCCTGCTCGGCGATGCCGCTCGAGTAATTGGGCAGCGCCTCGACCGGAACCCGCAGCAACCCGTCCATGGCCGGCCGCGAGGGCGGGCCGCCGGGATAGGGGAACGGGGTTTCCGTCAGCGCCGAGAGCAGCGCCCGCCGGGCATCCAGGTGTGCCCCCGTGCCCTTGGCGATCTTGCCGTCGGCGCCGGACACGAAGCACTTGCAGCAGGGCAGGCCCATCGGCGGTGTGATGTCCTGGAACTGGACGTGGACCCCGTTCCGGCGATAGCTTTCGAGCAGCCCGGCCAGGCGGGCCTCCCCGCTTTCGATCTCGAAGCAAAGCTCCGGCGCAAAGGGTGTCGTCCCCTCGCTGTCGCGCTCGACCACCTCGGTCAGCGCGCTGAGCTTGGCGCCCGCCGGGTTCACGCCGGACCCCAGGCCCGTGGACCCCAGGGCGGAGAAGAGCTTGATTTCGTCCAGGTTGCAGAAGAGATACACGCACTGGGCCGGGATGAATATCGGCCGCGGCCCCTGCAGGGTCTGTTCCGTCGCCTCCATCCAGTAAAGGGGCTCGTCCCGATAGGGCGCCTCGAGGGCCAGATGGTTCGGATCAAGTACATCCACCTTGTCTCTGCGGAGGTCCGACAACCGGCCGTGCACGGTCGGCGGGGCCTTGGCGTATCCCACCCCGCCGGCCGCATCGAAGCCGGCGAAGGACGAGCAGCGTTCGACCACCTCCATCGCGCAGGCCGCGCGCGCCGCCTCGAAATCGATCCCCCGGCCGTAGGCCGTGAGTTCCCCGGAAAGGGAAAAATCGTGCCGGCCCAGGCGCACAGAGCTCTTCATCCGCCAGCGCCGCAGAATGGCGACGGGGCTCAAAGACGAGGTGTGGCGCATCTCGCCGCCGACCACCACCCCGGCCTCCTTGAGCCGGCCCAGGGCCATGGCATGCACTTCTTCCGGCGGCATCCGGCGCGTGTCGGCGGCCCCGGTGACCGGGTACGATTTTTCAAAGAGCGCCTTCAAGGTCAGCCGCGGCTCAAGCAAACCCCTGAGTTTCTTTTCACGGAAGGGCGCCGGCCACTCGACCGTGGCGGGGTCCGGCAGCGGCCGGTGGTCTTGGATGTTTTCCCGGAAAAGACCGATCCACTTCCGGTGCAGCCCTCGGTCCTTGAGCAGGTGCGACTTGAGATCGACCTGAGGTGAAAGCCCTGCCAGGGTTTTGAGAGCCTTTTTGGGGAAGTGGCGGCGCCATTTCCCTGCATCCGCTCGAAGCCGGCTCGCTTCCCAAAGCATCCCGCGGAGAAACCCATCTTGCGGGTCGATCGTCGCAAGGCACTCTTTGAGATGGGGCCCCTCCCACGCCCCTATCGTCCGCAACAGGTGCCGGCGCGCGAACTCGTCGTTCGGGTGCGTGCGCGCGTAGGCCAGCATCCGGTCGAAACCGGGGTCCTCCCGGGGGATGCACCCGAAATGGCCGGTTGCGGATTCCGTTGCGATCAGCCGGAGCTCGTATTCGATCGGCCTGCCTGCGAAGCTGTCATGCATGGCTTGAAGTGTTTTCTCTCGGGGTGTGGGTCGACGGCGCGTGCGGAAGGAGTCGCCGGCTGTCGTTTACCATCGGATTCTGCTGTTGTCCATCTCACCTGCCTGCGGGTGAGACTCAGAGGGTCTTTTTGAGCCACGGGTAGGGATCGACAGGGGTCAAGTCTTTCGCCCGCAGCAGCATGAAATGCAGGTGGGTGGGGGAACGTTCGACAAAGGCATTGGTCCCGGTGCGTCCCAAGGTGGCGATCCGCTGGCCGCCGGCCACTCTTTCGCCCAGGGCGGCCCGGATCTCCTGTAGGTGCGCGTAATAGGCGAACAGGCGGAGGGCGGGGTGGTAGATCCAGATGTAATTGCCGCCGCGCTTGCCGTTTCCCGGTTCCTGGGGTGCCGGCGACCACTCAGAAAAAGTCGAAACCACGATGCCGTCGGCCAGGGACAGCACCTCGACGGGCCGGCCGGTCCGGTCGTCGAGCACGTCCTGGTTGCCGTCGTGGACGAAGATGTCCTGGGCCGGGTGGCCGATGCGCCGTTTCGGCCCAACGAATTCGTAGCGGCTGGGCCGGTAGCCTTCCCCGCGCTTGCCGCCGACATGCTTGAGGCCGTAACCTCTGAGTGGAAAAAAGATGCGGCCGTCAAATTGCTCCGCCGGATAGGCCCGCTGCAGGATGCCCCACCAGCGCTGGATTCCCTTCAAACCGTCTTCGTACGATATCTGTTCGTCCCGCACCCGCCGCTCGAACTGCTGCCAGCCGTCGCTGATGTCGGCATCCGCCGCGGACAAAGGGCCCGGGCCGGGAATCCATAGGCAGCCGGCTGCCGCCAGAAACATGCACCCAAAGATGTGCAGCGATGGTTTCAAGCGAAGATCTGTTCGGCGAGGTCCCGGCGCAGTCGCCGGGAGTGTTCTTCGATGGCCTCAATGACCGCGGCCGCGCCTTCGGTGGCGGCGAGCTGGGGCTTCAGAGCGGCGTAGAACTCCTTTTCCACCGTGTTCAAACGGTTGAGGGTCAGCAGGTAATTGGTGCGGTTGTGGTAGGTCGAGCGCACGAGCGCCTCGAAGCTCTCGCCGTTCGCCGCCAGCAGGTCGTCGTAGTGTTCGACGAGGGCTCTCAACCAGGCCGCATAGGGTTTTTCGAGAGCGTCGGTGATGCCGGATTCCCGGGCAATTCGATCGATGTTCGGCTTGACGCCTGTTTCCAGGGCCTCGACCGCCAGGTCCATGGCCTTGCGGCGCGTGGTCATGAACTCCTGGTCGAACTTCATGCGGCCGCTCTTGAAACGTTGCATGCGGTAGATGAAGTAAAGGAAAAGAATAGGGATCAGCACCATCCAGAAGTGGACCTGGGGCTTTTCGAACACCTTGGCCCCGATGGCGTTGGCAAACATCAACTCGCGCTGGAGGATCATCTCTTTTTTCTGCTCGAAGCCCTTCATGGCCGTCCCAATGGAGAAATGACACCAAAATGAGTTTAAAAAAAGGAGAGGTTGGGCAAGCGACGGTTATTTCCCACCGGGCTCGAAATCGAGGCTGTCGCGGATGCTTTCCGACCCCTCGGCCGGCTCCTCGAAGTCCGTGTAGTAGATGGCGGTGGCACGGAGGCCGCGCTCGTCGATCACCTCGGCCATGCGCTTGGCGCCGGGCAAAAGCTGAGCGAGCGACCCCGCGCCGAAGATCAATGCCCAGATCAGCACGAATCCGGCGACCAGCTTGATCCAAGGGGAAAAAGCAGCCTGCGGGGCCGAGGCCCCGCAGGCTGTTTTGCCTGCATATGTGCAGTTTGCGGCCATGTGGTTAGATGGCGGCGGTGATCTCCGGGAACACGATGTAGAACATGATGTAGCCGATCAGCAGCGTGAAGGCCAGCTGGAAGGACTGCCCGAAGACGTACAGGGTGATGGGCTTGCCGCCCTTGAAGTAGGGCCCGAACTCCTTGAAGTTGGTCTCAAGCCCGATGCAGGTGAAGGCGAGCGCGAAGAACCACTCGCGGGCGATGCGGGTGAAGCCCCGCAGCACGCCGTGGTCGATCATGACGGTGCTCATGTCCTTGCCCACGCTCTGGTCGATGATGGAGAAGACGATCGAAGCGACGATGAATCCGATGACGAACTTCGGGAAGCGGTACCAGATCTCCCACCAGCTCACGCTCTTGCCGGGCGTGCAGTCTACCTTGGCGCACCAGTAGACCGCCACGCAAAAGGCCACGACACCGATCAATACGTTCTGGATCATTTTTATGGTGGCGGCCACGTAAAGGGCTTTCTGGCCGAGGAACGCGCCGGCCGCGGCTACCGCGCCCGTGGAGTCGATGGTGCTGCCCATCCAGGCGCCGGCCAGGATTTCGGGCATCCCCACCAGCTTGGCGAAGGCCGGCTGCGCCACCATGCAGATGGCCGTGAAGACCATGGACAGGCCGATGGCCAGCGTCAGTTCCTCTTTCTTCGCCCGGCAGGCGGCGGCGGTGGCGATGGCGGCCGAAACGCCGCAGACCGACATGTCGGCCGAGATGGTGATGTTCAGGGTCTTGGAGGGCATTTTGACGATTTTCTGGCCGAACCAGTAGGTCAGAATCAGGGTGATCGGCGTGCAGGTCCAGGCGATGAAGATGCCCGGCTTGCCGATCGCGAGGATCTTGTTGAATAGGATCTCGGCGCCGAGCAGGACGAGGCCGGTCTTGATGTAGAACTCGGTGCAGACCGCGGGTTGAATCCACTTGGGGGTGCCGACGGTGTTGCTGATGAGCAGGCCGAAGACGATGGCCCACAGGGGGAAACCGAAGCCCCAGTACTTCATCAGGGCCTGGGTCTCGGCCATGTAGGCGAGCACGGCGAGAAAGAAAACCGCCGGGAAGCCGACGACGAACTGGCCGAAGGGGGTCCCCATGATGGCCTTGCCGATGCCGAAGAACACGGCCAAAATAATGCACAGGCCGATCAGGTAGGTGATACGGTTGTAAGGTTTGACTTTGAACTTGCTTTCGGCTTTGGAAGCGGCGTCCTTGGCTTTCTGCCAGGCAGTGATCTCTTTGTCGGCAGCGGCGTTGAGGGCGGCATCCTTGAAGCCTGCGGCCGCGGCGGCGGCTTGGGCGGTCTTGGCGCTTGCCAGGGCGGCATCGGCAGCGGCCTTGGCCTTGTCCGCGGCCTCCTTGAAGGGCGCACCCATCGCCTTGGCGGTCTCCTCGCTGCGGTAGAGCGCATCCAGGGGATTGCTCGACCAGTCGCTGGGGGAGGCCAGGAAGCTCTGGATGGTCTTGGCGAAATCCTGGTTGGTGGCCCGAACCCCTCGCTTGGCGGAGGAGGCGTTGTGCCACTCGATCGTTTTGAAGGGGGCCTTGGCCGCCTCCTCCTTCATGGTGGCATTGTATTTGGGGATTTCCGCCGCTTTTTCCGGCGGTCTCGGCAGGTAGATGAGAAGACCGATGATGAGGAGCAGGAAGCCCATCCAGACGGCCATCCAGTCTTCTTTCTTGTAAAGGTCTTTGAGTGAGGTTTTGCCGCTTTCGATGACCACATAATCCGGTTCCGCTTGCGACGGTGTTTTGGTTTCAGCCATGATACCCTCCTGAGAAAAGTCCGTGATGAGGTGGTAAAAAAGTTAACGCAACCTAACGCTTGAACAAGGATGGATTCTGCAACCGCACAGAATTACACAAAATGGTTTTTAACTGATACAAAATAGGTCCTTATATCAACGGCAGCAAATCCATGTCAAGCAGTATGGTGCTACAATGTGTTGACCGTGCTTGAGGCTGACCTCAGACGGGAGCGGCCGGTAGATTCACCGTGAAGGCGCTTCCGGCAGACGAGCTCTCCACAGCAATGTCGCCGCCGTGGGCCCGGGCAACCGCCCGCGCGAAACTCAACCCCAGTCCGGCGCCGGGGTAGGCGCGGCTGGGGTCGCCGCGGTAGAAGCGCTCGAAAATGTGAGGCAGGTCTTTTTCTGAAATGCCCGCCCCCGAGTCCTGCACGGCTAAAGAAAGAGACCGATCCGGGTTGAGCCGGAGCGATACCTTCACCCGGCCGCCTTCAGGGGTGTATTTGATGGCGTTGTCCAAAAGGTTGGCCAGCAGGCGCTGGATGAGGCGGATATCCCCTCTCATTTCAAAATGTTCCGGCGCATCCCAAGTGAGGGCGATTTGCTTTTCCTCCGCCAGGGGTTGAAAAAGCCCGCAGGCGTCACGAACCACCGCGGCGATGTCGATCTCCTTCAATTCCGGTTGCGCCACCCCGGCATCGGTGCGGGAAATAAAGAGCATGGTGTTGATCATCTCCAGCAGCCGGTCGCACTCCTCGACGGCCGACGACGCCATCGTCTCCAAATCCGCCTTCGAACCGCCGCCCAAGAGCGCGATCTCGGCCTGACCGCGGATGCGGGTGATCGGGCTTTTGAGGTCATGGGCGATGTTGTCGGTCATCTCCTTGATTCCGTTCACCAGCCCCTGGATGCGGTCGAGCATCCGGTTGAAAGTGACGGCCAGCTGGTCGATCTCATCGCCCCCCTTTCCCAGCGGCACGCGCTCGGCCAGGCGGCCGTCGGCGATCCTGCGCGCCGTGCGGGTCACATTTTCAACCCCCGCAAGGGCCCGGCGCGCCATGAACCAACCGATGCCCGCCGCTATGGCGAAAAGGGCGGCCATGGTGACGACGAAGATGCGTTGAAAGGCTTCGATGAAACGGGTCAGGTCGTCCATCGACTGCCCGAGATGGATGATCAGCCCCGGCCCCAGCAAAGCATAGACCACCCGGATCTCATGGCGGTGGTCGGGGGAGCTGACAGTGGCGAAAAGGGGCTCGTTCTGCTCGAGCATGCGGACGATGGCGTCTCTTGAAACCGGGATATTGTTGAAATACGACATGTTGGAAGACGAAAACAGCCGGCCGTCGGGATAAAGCAGTTGAATGAAGATCTTCTTTTCGCCCGCGGCCTGGGATTCCAGCAGGGCACGGCGTTTGACGGACTCGACCCCCTGGAGCGTCATGATCGAGGCGAAGCTGTGCACTTCGGACAGGAGGTCCTGGTCGGTGCGGTTCCGCAGGCTGAGGGTGATGAAATAGTAAAAAAAGGCAAAGGCCAACGCCGCCGAAAGGATGAAAACGCCCGCGTACCAGAGGGTCAGTCGAAAGGCCAGCGTGCGCGGAATGCTAGGCAGTCTTTTTGAGGACATAGCCCACCCCGCGCACCGTGTGGATCAGTTTGACCGGAAAATCCTTGTCGATTTTCTCGCGCAGCTTGTAGATCCGGGACTCGACCACGTTGGTCTGGGGGTCGAAGTTGTAGTCCCACACGTTTTCCATGATCATGGTCTTGGATACCACGCGGCCGGCATTGCGCAGCAGGTATTCGAGCAGCGAAAACTCGAGCGGCTGCAGCTCGATCCGCGTCTCGCCACGGAAAACCTCGCGCGTGACCAGGTTCAGGGAGAGATCTTCGAAGGCGAGGCGGGTGGGCTCGGCCGCATCGGTGCTGCGGCGGATCAGGGCCTGCACCCGCGCCAGAAGCTCGGAAAAGGCAAAGGGCTTGGTCAGGTAGTCGTCCGCGCCGGTCTGAAGCCCCTTTACCCGGTCCTCCACCGCGCCCCTGGCGCTCAGCACGATGACCGGGGTCTTCACCTTCTCGCGGCGCATCGTTTTGATCAGATCGAGCCCGTTCAGCTTGGGCAGCATGACGTCGACGACGGCGGCGGCGTAGGGCTCCGTCAAGGCGAGGTCCAGGCCCAGCTCGCCGTCGGCGGCGTGGTCCACGGCGAAACCCTCGGCTTTCAGCCCTTTGAGGATGAACGAGGCGATCTTGGGGTCGTCTTCGACGAGGAGAATTCTCATGGGGTCAAGGAGGGTTCACGGTTCAGCGGTTCAACCGCGTGGTTTTCATTGTTTCCCGACCGTGAACCAATCATTTGTGAACCTATCATTTATAATACCGCCCGGCAATGGCCACCCAGCCCTCTTTCAGAAGGGTCTCGAGAATCTCGAAGCTCGCTGCCTTCATTTTCCCGGCCACCTGGATCTGGTTTTCGGCAATGATTCCTGAGCAGATGAAAATACCGCCATTTTTGAGCACCCTGGGGATGTCGTCGAGCAGCTCCAGGATGATATGGGTCAGGATGTTGGCCGCCACCATGTCGAAGGGGCCCTTGAAAGGCGTTGCCAGCAGCCCCTGGGCCAGATGGGAACTGCCGTCTTCGATCCCGTTGCGCCGCAGGTTTTCGGCGGCAATGCGCACGGCCAGCTCATCCCGGTCGGACCCCGCCAGCATTCCCGCACCCAGTTTGCCTGCGGCCGCCAAAAGGATGCCGGAACCGGTGCCGACGTCCAGGAAGGCAGCGCCCTTCCGCAGGTGCGCCTCGATCAGCTGAACGCAAAGGGCGGTGGTCGGGTGCGTGCCGGTGCCGAAGGCCATACCGGGGTCCAGTTCGATGACGATCTCGTCACGGGTCGCATTGTAATCCCGCCAGGAGGGTTTGACCACGACCCGCCGTCCGATCTTGTGCGGCCAGAAAAACGCCTTCCACGCCTCGGCCCAGTTCTCCTCGTCCAGTTCGCGGTAGCTGATGCGGTAAACCAATCCGAGGCGATTTCCCATCCCGGCGATCTGCTTTTCCAAGTCCGCACAGCGTAGATCGAGCCGCTCGTCCTTGGCGAGGTAGCCGAGGACGGCATGCCGGACCGGCCGTGCCACCGCATCCTCGGCCCACTCCTCGCCCGCCTCCAGACCCGGGTCCTCGATCACCACCCCCTGCAGGTCGAAGTCGAAGAACACCCCGGCGATGAGATCTCCCGCCGTCTCGGGATCGGGGTGGTCGTAGGTGACTCTGGTCTCGATATAGTTCATAAATTTGGTGTTTGGTGTTTCAGGTATTTGGGTGTTTGGCAAGCAGAGAAAAAGTTTTTGGCTAATAAGATCCTAATCCGCTGCTTTTCCCAGACACCCCCATACCCAGACACCTAAATACCTGCTTCCCGAAACTTTTCCTTGGGCGGGTTGAAATAGCCGAACTTGAGGTTCGGGCAGTTGCTGCGGATCCCCTGGATCATGTTTTCCATGCCGATCGGCTCGCCCAGGGGCGCGGCGGCGTCCATGGCCTTCCAGTAGCGAATGGGGTCGTAGTTGAGGTTTCGCCACTGGATCATGTGGATGGGGTGCTCGTCCAGGAAGGCAAGAAAGGCCTCGGCCTCCTCCGGCGTGTCGGTGAAGCCGGGCGAGTTCAGGTAATTGACGGAGACGAACTTGCCCTTTTCGAGCGCCGTGTCGATGCTGCACAGCACATCCGCGAACCCGTAGCCCCTGGGCCGGAAATAGGCCTCGTAGCATTCCCGGCGCACGCTGTTCATGCTGACGCGGATGCTGTCGAGGCCTGCGTCGCACAGCCGGCCGACGACATCCGGCCGGCTGGCGTTGGTGTTGAGGTTGATGGTGCCGCGGCCGGTGTGCAAGCGGATCATCCGGATGGCCGGCTCGATCTCCTTCGCTGCCGACAACGGCTCGCCCTCGCAGCCCTGGCCGAAGCTCACCACCGCCTTTTTCACCCGGTCGATATGAAACAAGGCCACCTCCGCGATCTCTGCGGAGGTGGGCGTGAAGGCGATGCGCTGCTGGGTGCAGCTGAAGCCGCTGTTCTTCTGCAGCGACAGGCAGCCGAGGCAGCGCGCGTTGCAGGTGACGGCGGTCGGCAGCGGCGCCTCGTAGCGGCCCAGGAAGAAGTTCTTGCCGGCCGGGCAGCCGTATTGCAGGGCGCAGGTCTCCAGGTGCAGCCGCAGCCGGTTTTCAGGCATGCGTTTGCGCAGGGCCCTGACGCCGGCCCGCACCTCGGCCGGCGGCATGCGGCGCAGATCCTGCCGTGGCTCCCGGTCCACCACGACGGCGGCCGGTCGGAACTTCCCCCGCTGCCAGCCGACCGCCCCGTATGAAAACAGCGGCAAAAAGCGCGCCCGGCGTCTTTCGCGGTAGGCGCTGACACGCGTGATGACGTGCCCCGGCGAATTGAACGCCGCCACGGGGTAGATGGGCTCCCCGGCGGCATGCGGGTTTTCAGCCACTTCCTCCAACTCCCCGCTGGACCGGTTGAAAAGAACCGGAATTCGGTCCGGCAGGTACATCAGCTCTCCGCCGAAAGGCATGCCGATGGTCTGGTCCCTCGTCAGGGGGGCCAGATACTCCCCCGCCATCCCCACGGCGGCGTAGCCGGGCAGGTCGAAAATGCGGCCATTCCCGTCGGCGACGACGGCGGTGAGAATGCTGTCGTTGTCGGCCCGTTCGTTTGTCATGCTCACGTTTACGGCACCTTACATGATTTCGCAGATCCCCATCCGGCATCAGGGATTAAATTGAGCCATGGTCGTTCACTTGGCCGACCGGCCGACCGGAGACCGGCTGACCCTATCTCACAAACATCACACATCTTGAGCTGCGGCCGTCCGCCTTGATCACAAACGGCCGCGGCAGCCGGACGTGGGCTACGAATTGGGTTTCGGCCGCCCTCGGCTGGGAGGCGAGCCAGGCCCAGTCCAGCCGGTCGCCTCTTTCAGGGTTCACCGTGCAGTAGGTGATGTCGAGCGTGGTGATGTTGTGGAAAAAGTGGGAGCCCTGGGAAGGGTCGGCCCTGAGCTCGGGGGCCGTGGTCTCGATCATGGCCCCCACCCCGCAGATTTCCGCCCAGCTCACGGGGATGCCCAGCCAGCGGTCGGCCGAGCCCCAGCGCCCCGGACCGGCCAGAAGGTACTTGCGGCCGTCCCGCGCCAGGCCGGCGTTGAGCCGCCCGATCTCCCGGGCGATCTCGACCGTTCGGGCCGGGTCGAAGACATCGGGCTTGACATGGATGATGTCGGCGATGTCGGTTTTCTCCCCGTTGCCGAGAGCTTGGGAGGAGATGCAAAACGCCCGGGCGGCTTCGTCCTCCTGAATGTCGACCTGGACGTGCTCGGCCCGCGCCGTCATCGGACGCAGCTGAAGAAATGCGAACCCCGGGCGCTCGCCTGCGCCCCGGTGCAGGTCCACCGCGAACTCCAACTCGACGGGGCACCCCATTCCGTCCTGGCCCAGGGCGAGCACTTCGGTCAGCAACGGCGCCAGCGGGAACAGGTCGTACTTCAACACCTGGCTGAAGGTCAGCACCGGGTACCCCGCCGGGTCGTAGCTCTCCCGGATGCGCCCTTCGTTCGGGAGGAAATACCCGGAAAGCGCCCGCACGGCTTCTTCGGTGGAGGCGTCGGCCACCTCGCGTTTTTCCAGATTGGCGTCCTCCTTGACCCCCTGGACGCTGGGTGGGCTTTGCAGCTTGAGGCTGTAGAAAAAACGCTGGGAGTTGTCCAGGATGTCCTTCAGCGTAGAGCGCTGAGGAAGCTGTTGGGGGTGGCGCGGGGAAAAGCGCAGGGCCTTTTCGCCTTCCATCACCGTTTTGCCCAGCCCCAGCGCAATGGTGGCGATGCCCTCGTCGGGCTTCATCGGGCCGAAGGGATAGTAGTTGTAGGACTGCGCGACACCTGAAATCGCCGGGTAGAAATACCGGCTGCTGGGTCGGCCCACGAGCTTCTGGATAATCACCGCCATCTTCTCCTCCTCGCTACGGTGGCCGACCCGCCGCGAAAAGGCCTTGGGGCTTTGAAAGTAGGTGGAGGCATAAATGAGCTTGATAGCCTCGATCAGCTGCCGGAGCCGCACATCGAGGCTTCCGTGGTCGTTGGCCAGCATGCAGGTGCGGTAAAGGCCCGCATAGGCCCGCACCTTGGCGTCCTCGAGCAGGCTCGAAGAGCGCACGGCCAGGGGGTAGGTAACCCGGGCCAGATAAGCCCGCAAATCGTCGGCGACCTGCGGGGGGAACGCCGCTTTGCGAAACGCCTCGGCCACTTCCTCGTCCGGCGCGTCCTGGGTGGCAAAGCGCTTCAGGTCGTTTTCCCCGACAAAGGCATCGAAGGCGTCGGTGGTCACCACCAGGGTCTGGGGGATGAAGAGCCGGACGGACTCGAACTTGCGGTGGATCTCTCCGATCCGCTGCAGCAGGTTTCCCATGAAGGCCAGCCCCCGGGCTTTGCCGCCCAGGCTGCCCTTGCCGATCTTGAAGAACTCCGTGTCGAGGTCGAAGGCGCCGGCCTCGAAGTTCGCCACGACGCCCTTCTGGCGGCGGCTGCGGCGCGAGCCGATCAGTGAAATCAGGTACTGCCGGTGGCTTTCCGCCGTGTGAAAATCGGCATTGCGGATGGGGCGCAGCTTGCTGGCCAGCTCCGGGACCTCGGCCATCAGCTTTTCCAGCGCACGCAGGTTGGCGGCCCGGGCGACCTCCCCGCCGTTCGGTCGACGGAAGACGAAATCGCCGAACCCCAGCTCTTCCATGAAAAAACCGTGCACCTCCTCGTGCAGCGTCGGCGAAAGCTTGTGAGCGAAGCGGGCCGGGATGGCGGAGGCCCGCGCCGCGTTGGAAGGGTCGGAGCTGATGAGCAGCAGGGGGATGTCGAACCGCTCGCGTTTGACCCGCTTGAGATACTCCACGCCGGCGTCGTCGTCGAGCCGACCGTCGCGCGGGTAGCGCACGTCGGAAATGACGCCCAGGATGTAGGGCTCGTAGGCCTTGAAAAGGTGCACCGCTTCCTCGAAATTCTCGGCCACCAGGATCTTCGGCCGGGCCCGCATGGTGAGCAGGCGGTGCTCCTCGTTCAACCCCTCTTCCAGCAGGGCCTGGGTTTGAGTGACCACTTCCTTGTAGAGCAGCGGCAGCAGCGAGGAGAGATAGACCGGGGAGTCCTCCACCAGAAGGATGACGCGGATGCCCGCCGAGGCGGTATCGTGCCCGACGTTCAGGCGGTCCTCGGCGCTCTTGATCAGGGCCACGAGGAGATCGGTGTTGCCGGACCAGACGAAGGTGCGGTCCACGCCCGGCGGCCGCGGGAACTCCGCCCCCGCCGCCTCCGTCGACGCTGCGAGGGCCTGGTGGCTCAAATGGACCACGGGCAGCTCCGGGTCGTGCTTCTTGATTTCGAGGCCGAGGCCGTGAGCGCCCGCATCCGAGGGGTTCAGCATGGTGAGCACCAGCTCGAATTTGCGGCCGGCGAGCGCCGCCAGGGCGGCCTCGGCCGTGGGCACCCATGTGATGCGCGGCGGGTTGCTCAGGTTGAGGCCCCGGTATTCGTGGATGATGCGCTCCGACAGGCGGCAGTCCTCCTCCATGATCCAGGCATCATACGGCGTCGACACCAGCAGCACGTCGCGCACCTTGCGCGCCATGAGCTCATGGAAAATCTTGAACTTCGGGTCGAAATCCTGGGCGAAGCTGTCGATGGGCAGGGTCATGCCGGCGGTCCTTTGTGGGGGTGGCTGCAAATTTGTAAATGGTCCCGCCGCCGTTGTCAAATGCACAGGTATTTGGACTCTTCGGGTGTTTCGTTTTCAGTCAAGGCGGTGGCGTTACTCGTTGCTCGTTGCGCGTTACTTTGATATTAGAACCCAGCTCCGGATGGGTTGATTCAATCACAAACGAGAAAGAGAGCATCCATGAACACCTCCCCCGACAAGGTGATGGCGCTGGATGAAGCGGTGGCTCGCTGGGTGCCGGACGGCGCCCACATCTCCATCGGCGGCTTCACCTGCAACCGCAACCCCATGGCCGCCGTTTACGAAATCATCCGCCAGCGCAAAAAAAACCTCCACCTCTACGCGCACTCCAACGGCCAGGGGGTGGACGAACTCGTGGGAGCGGGCTGCGTCGCCCGCATCGAGATCGCCTACGCCGGCACCGGCCGCTTCGCCCCGACCTGCATCCGTTTCCGCAAGGCTGTCGAGAAGGGAAGCATCCGCTTCGAGGACTACTCCAACTACCAGATGACTCTCAGGTTCATGGCCGGGGCGATGGGCGTGCCGTTCCTGCCGACCCGCTCCTCTCTCGGCACGGACATCATCCACCGCTGGGGGTTCTCCAGGGAGATGCGCCGGGCCGACCCACAGCTTCCGGACGCGAAGCTGGTGGTCATGGAAAACCCTTTCGGCGCCTGGGCCGACACCGAGCGGGTGGTGCTGGTCCCGGCCATCCGGCCGGATGTGACCCTGATCCATGTCCAGCAGGCGGCGGCCGACGGCACGGCCCGCATCGCGGGGCTCACCTTCGCCGACGTGGAGCAGGCCAAGGCCGCGCGGCACGTGGTCCTGACCTGCGAGGAAATCGTGGGGCCCGATGCGCTGCGCTCTCATCCCGAGCACAACCAGATCCCGGCGATCATCGTCGATGCCGTGGTGGCCGTTCCCCACGGCGCCTACCCGACCGCCTGCTACCGCTGCTACGACTACGACCCGGCGTTTTTGAGCGACTACCGCACCGCCGCCATGGATGACGCGCGCTTCGGCGCCTATCTCGAGCAGTGGGTTTATCGCAAGAGGGACCATGGCGAGCGCATCGCCCAGGTCGGGGCCGAGCGGCTGGCCGCCCTCAAGGCCGACCCCCGCACGGGCTACGCCACGGGGCTCAGAAGGTGATGCCCGACGGTCTTTAAGAGAGCATCAAAAAGTCAGAAATGACCGAAACTCCAAAAACTTTCAACCCGCGGCGCCATTGCGGTGGGATAACTTGCCTTTGACTTTAGGCACGTTAGGCATTTTAGGCACTATAGGCACTATCCTTACAGATCGATTCGCCCCGGGAGGGTAAACGTTATGCCCGACTACACCGCACGCGAGCTCATGACCATCGCCGCGGCCCGCAAGATCAACGACGGCGAGATCGTCTTCTGCGGCACCGGCATCTCCATGCTGGCCGCCATGGCGGCCAAGCACATCAACGCCCCCAACAGCGTCATCATCTTCGAGACCGGCGCGATCGACTCCCAGCTCGAGGAGATCCCCATGGCGGTGGGCGATTCGCGCGTCATGCTCGGCTCATCCTCCAACAGCGGTCTGGCGGACTCCTTCGCCCTGATGCAGAACCGGACCACGGGCCGGCACGTGGTGGGCATTCTAGGGGCGGCCCAGATCGACAAGTACGGCAACCTCAACTCCACCGCCATCGGCGACTATTTCCACCCAAAGGTGCGCTTCTCCGGCAGCGGCGGCGCCTGCGACGTGGCCTCGTTCGTGGACCGCACCATCATCTTCATGCAGCACGAGCGCCGCAAGTTCGTCGCCAAAGTGGACTACCTCACCAGCCCCGGCTGGCTGGGCGGCCCCGAGGGGCGGCGCAAGGCGGGCCTGACCGGCAACGGGCCGTCGACGGTGATCACGGATCTCGCGGTGATGGGCTTTGACGATGAAACCCGAGAAATGGTCCTGGAGGCCTATTTCCCGGGCAAAACCCCCCAAATGGTCCTCGACAACATGGAGTTCGCGGTGGACGTCTCCCGGGCGCGGCAACTCGAGCCGCCCACCGAGCGGGAGCTGAGGATCCTGCGGGACCAGGTCGATCCCCAGCGGCTGATCCTCGGGTGAGTAACGCCGGCGCCCCCCCAGGGCTCAAGGCAAAAGACCTAATCCAATCTCTTCAAGTTCATTTCAGCGATTTCCTGCTGGCGGTTGGCCAATCTGGTTGAAAAGGGCAGGATCGGTTTCGCATCCCGACGCTGGCGTGGATTCGCCGATCGCTTCAGGAATATGACATTCGAATCGTCGAGCTGACGACGGAAATCGCGGTGGAGAGCACACTGCTGAGCGGCATGCACGCCGACCCGGCCGATCAGATCATCGCCGCCACATCCCGCGTGACCGGAATGCCGCTGGTGACGTCGGACAAACGCCTGAGACAACTTCAGGGGATTGAAACGATCTGGTGACCACCCGCCACCGGGTTTCTACTGCTTTTATCCGGCACACGAGCATCCTACGCCGGCAAGCAAATATATCTTATTCCATCAACTCACGCAGAGGCGGAAGTTGCACCTGTTTTATTGCCGGAGGAATAACCTACTTGGACACGCCCCGTTCATCCCAGCCGTGCGGGTGGCGGGAGTCCTTGAGAAGGGTTTCGCGTCTCCTTTATTTCGACATCTCCGCCAGCCCCTGCTCCAGGATCGACAGTCCCTTATCCAGCTGCGCGTCCGTGATCACGAAGGGCACGAGCACGCGGACCACGTTGCTGTAGGTCCCGCACACCAGGATGATGAGCCCTCGCTCCAGGCAGAAGGCGGCCAGCTTCTTGGCTTCGTCCGCGGCCGGTTCGCGCTTGTCCCCCTTTACAAGGGTCAGCCCCAGCATGGCGCCCAATCCGCGGATTTCGCCTACGATCTTGTATTTCTTGCGCAAGGCCTCCAGGCGTTCGTTCAGTTTCTTGCCCAGGGCCTTGGCCTTGCCGAGCATGTCTTCCTCCTCGAACACCTCCAGGACCGCCAGGGCCGCCGCGGAGGCCACCGGGTTGCCGCCGTAGGTGCCGCCCAGGCCCCAAGGGTGGACCGCGTCCATGATCTCCTTGCGGCCCACGACGGAGGCGATGGGCATGCCGGCCCCCAGGCTCTTGGCCACCGTGATGAGGTCGGGTTCGACCCCCCAGTGCTCGATCGCGAACATGGTGCCCGTGCGGCCCATGCCGCTCTGGATCTCGTCGGCCACGAACAGGATGCCGTTCTCGCGGCAGATCGTGGCGAGCGCCTGGAAGTAGCCGGGCGGCGGGGCGATGAACCCGCCTTCGCCCTGGACCGGTTCGGCCACGATGCAGGCCACGGCCTCGGGGTTCACGTGCTTGAGGAAAAAGTCCTTCAGCCTCTCCGGCCCGACCACGTCGCCGAAGGGCATGCGGTAGACTTCCGGCGCGAAAGGGCCGAAGCCGAGCTTGTAAGGCTTGACTTTGCTCGTCATGGTCATCGTGAGCAGGGTCCGGCCGTGGTAGGCGTTTTCGAAAACGATGACGGCCGGGCGCTTGGTGAAATAGCGGGCGATCTTGACCGCGTTTTCGACGGCCTCGGCCCCGCTGCTCACGAACATGGCCTTCTTCGGGAAGGTTCCCGGCGTCAGGCGGCAGAGCTTGTCCGCGAGCTTGATGGCCACCTCGTAGGGGTTCACCATGAAGCAGGTGTGGTGGAATTGTTCCGCCTGGGCCTTGATGGCCGCCACCACCCGGGGGTGGCAGTGGCCGATGTTCATGACGCCGATGCCGCCGCCGAAGTCGATGTACTCCCGGCCCTCCACGTCGTGCACGACCGCGCCCTTGGCGGATGCCACGTGCACGGGGGTCACGCTCGACACCCCCGCGGAGATGACTTCTGTTCTCAGTTTCTGCAATGCCTCGTTGGTCGGTGTGGAGCTCATGGGATGATTCCTCCTGGAAATTTGAGATTTCAAATTTGAAATCGAGACGAGGTTGTCCGAAAAAATAGAAATCCTACCGGGTTCCGAGCCGCCTTACAACCCCAAATAGGCCGTGCGGATGTGGGGGTTGTCGAGCAGCTCCCGGGCCGGCCCCTCCATGACGGTGCGGCCGTGCTCGAGGACGTAGCCCCGATGGCTCAGGCTCAGCGAATGCTTCACGTCCTGCTCCACCAGGAGCACGGTGGTCCCCTGGTCGGCGATCTTGCGCAGCGTGTCGAAAATCGTTTTGATCAGGATGGGCGCCAGCCCCAGGGAGGGCTCGTCGAGCATCAGGAGCTTGGGGCGCGCCATGAGGCCGCGGCCGATCGCCACCATCTGCTGCTCGCCGCCGGAAAGCGTCATGGCCAGCTGGGCCAGGCGCTCCTTCAATCGGGGGAATAGTTCATACACCTGCGTGAGCGTGTCGGCCTTTCGCCCGTCGGCGCGCCGGCTGTAGGCCCCGACGATCAGGTTGTCCTGGACGGACATGAGCGTGAACAGCCGCCGGCCCTCGGGCACCTGGACGATGCCCCGCTCGACGACCTCTTCGGGGGGCAGGTGCTGAATGGGGCGGCCCTCGAAGGCGATTTCGCCCTTGGCCGGCTGCATCAGCCCCGAGATGGTCCGGAGCAGGGTGGATTTGCCGGCGCCGTTGCCGCCGATGATGCTCACCACCTCCCCCTCCTCCACCTTGAGGGAGAGATCGAAGATCACCTGGACGTCGCCGTAGAACACCTCGATATTCTTGACCTCAAGCAGCGCCATAGTCCTCCCCCAGATAGGCCTTGATCACCCGCTCGTCGTGGGCGATCTCCTGCGGCGGCCCCTCGGCGATCTTGGTGCCGAAGTGCAGGACCGCGATCCGGTCCGACAGCGCCATGATGGCGCGCATGATGTGCTCGATCACGAAGATCGTCATCCCGCCTTCGCGCAGCCGCTTGATGATCGCCACCATTTCGTCGACCTCGGTCGGCCGCAGGCCCGCCATCACCTCGTCCAGCAGCAAGAGCTTAGGCCGCGTGGCCAGCGCCCTGGCGATCTCCAGGCATTTGCGGTCGGCGATGGTGAGGTTGCCGGCGCGCAGGTCCTTTTTCCCCTCCAGGTGAAGCTGGTCCAGCACCTCCAGGGCGCGCTGCTCGGCCTCGGCGCGCTTGTCGGTGACGGCAAAGGCACCCACCATGACGTTGTAGAGGACCGTGCGGGAGGCAAAGGGTTTCACGATCTGAAAGGTGCGGGCGAGCCCCTTGCGGCAGAGGTCCCAGGGTTTCTGGTTGTTGATCTTCGTTCCCTGGAAAAGGATCTCCCCACCGGTCGGAGGGAAGACCCCGGCCACGCAGTTGAAAAGCGTGGACTTGCCGGCGCCGTTGGGGCCGATCAGGCCGACGATTTCGCCCTCCCCGACGTCCAGGCTGAAGCTCTCCACGGCCTTGACCCCGCCGAAGAATTTCCTGACCTTTTTCAGCTCGAGGATCTTCATGCCGCGGCCTCCTTTTTGCCGGCCAGGCGCGCGATCGCACCGTTGTACAGGCGCGTGAGCGGTTCCTGCAGGCCGCGCGGCTGGTAGAGCATCACCAGGATCAGCACGACGCCGAAAATGATCAGGTGCAGCCCGGGCAGCGTGCTGCCGAAATAGATTCGCGAGAAGTCGCCGACGGGGCGCAGCAGCAGGGCCCCCAGCAGCGGCCCGGCGATGGAACCCCGGCCGCCGATCAGCGCGATGAAGGCGATCTCGAAGGAGATGTCCAGGCTCATGACGCTCTTGGGATGGATGTAGAGCGTGAACTGCGCCCAGAAGGTGCCGGCAAATGCGGTGAGAAACGAACTCATGGCCATGGCGATGAGCTTGGCACGGGCCACGTTGACCCCCAGCGCCTGGGCCGCCTCCGGCTCCTCGCCGCCCGCCACGAGATAATAGCCCAGCTTGGAGCGCGAGACGAACCACGTCAGGGCGATCACGCCGGTCAACATCACGAGGATGATGTAGTAGTAAGGCTCCTTGTCGGCAAACATGAAACTCCAGAAGCCGAGCTTGAGGGGCGGGATCTGCAGCCCCCGCGGCCCGTTGAGCTGCAGGGGCCCGAGATAGTCGATGTTCTCCACCATCACCCGGATGCCCTCGGCAAAAGCGATGGTGGCGAGCGCGAAGTAGGCGCCGCGCATCTTGAAGGTGGGCAGCCCGATGATCACCCCCACGACGGCCGACAGCAGGGCGCCGACGAGCATGCCGAGCCAGGGGCTGATCCCGTACTGCAGCGAGAGCACGGTCGAGGTGTAGGCGCCGATCCCGACAAAGGCCGCGTGCCCGAGCGGCAGCACCCCGGCGAACCCGCCGACCAGGTTCCAGCTCGTGGTGAGGTAGGCATAGAGATACAGCAGGATCAGAATGTGCAGGTAAGTCGGGCTTCTCAACACCAGCGGCAAGCCGAAAGCCACCACCCCCGCCAGCACCAGCGGCATCTTGCGGTACATGGATGAGTCCATAAATATTCTCAAGCTTCCCTATTCGATGATTTCGCCGCAGGCGAAATCATCACCAGTCGTACTTCACGCCGAACAGCCCCGAAGGCTTGAAGAACAAAAAGAGCAGGAACAGGGCATAGACGACCGCCTCGGTCCAGGTGGCCGCCATGAACTGCGGGCCCACCGATTCGATCACGCCGACGATGATCCCGCCCAGGAGCGCCCCCCAGATGCTGCCGAGGCCGCCCAGCACCACGATGATGAAGCACTTGATGTCGAAGAGCACCCCGACCGAAGGGAAGACGTTGTAAAAGGGCACGAGGGCCACGCCGGCCACGCCGGCGGCCGCCGTGCCGATGCCGACCGAGATGTTGTACATCTTGTACTGGTTGATGCCCTGCAGGCTGGCCGCGTCCCGGTCGAGGCTCGTCGTTGCCCGCACCGCGCGGCCCATGCGGGTTTTCTGCAGGAAGAGGTAGATCAAAACGGCGGTGACGATTGCAGCGCA
Source organism: Desulfobacterales bacterium (assembly GCA_025454075.1). The sequence goes on from JALOPD010000063.1 coordinate 23,812, forward strand.
GAATCCCCAGAGCTTGGGGACCGAGACCAGCATGTCGCCGAACTCGAGCATCTTCCCGCGCAGGGGGTTGTCCTGGATGTTGCGGTACTGCGGGCCGAACACGAGCAGGGAGAGGTTGTCGAGGATGTACCAGACGCCGGTGGTGACGATGATCACTGTGATCGGCTCGCGCACGTCTTTTTCGGACTTGAAGATGGGCTTGATCAGAATGTCCTGGAGCAGGTAGCCGAAGACGAACATGACCGGCACCACCGCGATCAGCGTCAGATAGGGGTGCAGGCCGGTCAGAATGACGGCCCAGTAGGCCGTGTACATCCCCACCATGAGCATGGAGCCGTGGGCGAAGTTGATGACCTTGAGGACCCCGAAAATCAGTGTCAGGCCCATGGCGGCCAGGCCGTAGATCGAACCCATGAGGATGCCGTTGATGGTATCTTCGATGATGAAAAGCATAAGGTCCGTGTTATGTTTTAGGTTTCAAGTATTAAGCAAAAGAAGAAAAGAAAGGAATTAGGGAACCGGGAGCGGCTCCCGACCGGGAGCCGCTCCCCTTCTGGCCTAACACTTTAAACTGAACACTTAAAACCCCTGCGAAGCAGGTTACGGGGTCGGGAACACCGGCTTGTAATTCGCCCGCCGCGCACTCTTGGGCCAGACCGTGATCCGCTCCATGCCCTTGCCGATGTCGTTGATCTGCACCATCACCAGGGAGGCGTTCTTGTTCTGGCCGGACTCCTCGAATTCGATCGCGTTATAGGCCACGATCATGGCCGGTCCCTTGTCCAGCTTGGTCTTGGCGATGGCGTCGCGGATCGCCTTGGGGTCGAGGGATTTGGCGCGCTCCAGGGCATCGGCCAGCACGTACATGGCGGCGTAGGCATCGACGGACTCGCCCGTCAGGTCGTAGCCGAAGCGGGTCTTGAACTTCGCGTTGGTCTCCTTGGCGCCGGGTTTGTTCACGTCGGTCTCCCACTCCACGATGTCGAAAAGATAGCGCGCGTTCTTGCCTGCGGCCTTCATGAAGGAGGGATCGGCATGGCCGCCTGCGCTCGAAATGATGGCCTTGGGCTTGACCTTGAGCTCGGCCAGGGTGTTGGTGAGCAGGATGGCGTCCGCGGCGTTGGAAACGAGCATCAGCACATCGGGGTTGGCGCGCTTGATCTTCTGGGCCACCGGGCTCAAGTCGGTCGCCGTGGAGGGGTAGGGTTCGTCCAGGACCACCTTGTAGCCGCCCTGCTCGGCGAGCTTCTTCCAGCTGCTGGCCATCCCTTTGCCCCAGTCGCCGTTTTCGTAGACGAAGGCCAGGGTGGAGAGCTTGACGTTGAACTCCTTCTGGAGCTCGGCCATGAAGGCGAACTGGTCGCGGACGTACCAGCCGTCCTTGGCGGCGATGCGGAAGGTGTACTTGAACCCCTGCTCGGTGATCTTGTCGGCCACCGACACCGGTACGATGAAGGGCATGCCGGCGCGCTCGGCCACCGCCGAAACCGGGTAGGAGACCGCCGAGTTCCAGCAGCCGGTCAGCACGGCCACTTTCTCGGTGTTGATGAAGCGCTCGGCCTCGGCCACGCCTTTTTCGGGCTTGGACTCCGAGTCCGCATACAGCATTTGAATCTTGGCGCCGCCCATGGATTTGATCCCGCCGGCCGCATTGATCTCCTCAATCGCCATGTCCTGGGCCTGTTTGTTCTGCACCCCTACGGAGGCCGATGGGCCGGAAAGAGGCAGGATGTTGCCGACCTTGATGGCGGTTTGGGAAAATGCCAGGCAGGGAACCAGCAGCAGAAAAACCGCGGCTACCGTCAACGCAACATAGCTTCTGCTTTTCTTCATTTTGCTCTCCTTTCGATGGGGGGTTGAATCCGGCTGATGAGGTTCGGGGCAGTGAACCAGCTCGTGCGAGCGATTCAAACAAGCCGATATTTGAAACAATCCCGGGCCGGGTTGCCCCGGGCAGGTAAAAACACAGGAGTGCTGGTACCACATTGAGACAAGAGAGGCAATGGCAAACTTTGAATCGGGTTCAGTTAATGCTCGCACAAGTTAACCCGCGAATACATCTTCGAGGCCCGGGGGCCGCTTTCGATCCATTTGGCGTGAGACATCGAGATAATAATACACAGGCAAGTAAAATAGAGCGAATACCATCAACTCACGCAAAGGCGGAGCGGGGTGCCCGCTTGACAGCGGCTGATGTTGTACCTGTTTTATTGCCGGAGGAATAACAGCCGGTCAGCTCTTGGACAGCATCAGGTCCCTGGTCTTGCGCACCCCTTCCTGGGCGTCTTCCGCATAGGCGTCGGCGCCGATCTTGGCGGCCCAGCGCGGCGTCACCGGCGCCCCGCCCACGATGGTCCTGAACCGTTGGCGCAGGTTGGCTTTCTTGAGGGCGTCCTCCAGCTCTTTCTGCCGGAACATGGTGGTGGTAAGAAGGGTGCTGGTGCCGATGATGTCCGCGTTGAGCTTGACCGCCACATCGATGATCTTATCGGTCTCCACGTCGCGGCCGAGGTCGTGCACGGAAAAGCCGTTTGCCCGCAGCAGGGCCACGACGATGCACTTGCCGATGTCGTGGATGTCGCCCTTGACCGTGGCGACGACGATCGTCCCGGTCTCCTTCCGCGGCTGGGCGGCGGCGGCCAGGGCCTCGTTCACGATGTCGGTGACCGCCTTCATGGCATTGGCCGCGCCCATGAGCTGCGGCAGGAACAGCTCGCCGCGGTTGAACAGCTCCCCGACCTGGTTGATGCCGGGGATGAACCCGCCGTTCATCAGCTCCAGGGGGTCGCTGCCCTCGCCGATGACCCTGCGCGCAAGCTCGGCGGCCTTCTCCGCGTCCTGGGCAAGGATCAACCGCGCCGCTTCCTCCAACGTCTCTTTGGCAACCATCCCGCACCGTCCCTCGCTGCCGCTTGGAGGCGGCCGCACTCATGATCAACCTACTCAAAACTCATCGCTCGGCACTCACCACTGTTTTTGGTGGGGAGTCCGGGGGTTGCACCCGGCTGCGCGGGTTTAGAGCCCGCGTGATCGCATCCGATCCACCCCCCTTTTTCCCGGGCATCCGGCCGCCTCAATCAACCCCTATTCCCAGGCCCGAAAAGCCGCTGCCTTCTCCCGATCGCAGGTTGCCCGGGAAAAAAATGGATCTTGCACCGGCCTGTTAAATCAAACCGGTTTTTCCCTTGAAGCGCTGGACGCAGTTGATGTCTATGTCCAGCGCCTGAGCGATGCGGAACTTGGCCTCGATGCCGCGGGCCTCCAGCGGGAAAGGCGTGATGACTCCGAGCTGGAGGTCGCGGCGCACCTCGGTCATGACCACCGGGTCCGTCAGCTCGGACACCGCGATCTTGAGTTTGCCGGCCACATGCTCCTTGGCTTCCTTGATCTTCATCCCCCGGGTCATTTGCATGCGCGCCACCAGGTCTCCGGCAGCCCGCATTCCGCCCATGCCCGAGGCGTGCCCGTGAGCAAGCGCCATGGCAAAGGGGTCGCCGACGCCTACCTACAACCCGTCGAGCCGGCAGATCTCCACCACCGCCTTGGAGGCGCGGGAGACGATGTCGATGGGCGGGTGGTCGGCCACCGGGACCCCGCCCACGCCCATGCCCATGTTGGCGTGCACCGGCACCGGCGAGGCCGCGACGGCGGCCTTGATGAAGGTCACGGCGCGCGCCACATTCCAGGGCGAGGTCCGGCTCGTGTTGGTGTTGACCACGGGACCGAAGATCGTGACGCCGGCCTTGGCGGCGAGCCGGGCCTGGTCGTGGGGGTAGAGTCCGGCCAGCCTCACCTCGTCGTACTGCAGGCCGCCGTGCATGCCCAGCACGAACTCCCCGGCCATGCCGAGCTCGATGCAGATGTCCGGGTAGCGGGCCTTGAGCTGCTCGCTCGCCAGCAGCGCCGCCAGGAAATCCGCGTCGCCGGCGGCGCCGACCGTGTCGATGTTGATGCCGTCGGCGCCCGACTCGTGCATGGCGCCGGCCACGAACACGATGTCCCGAACGGCTTCAGCCACCGTCTGCTCGTAGGATTCCTGGGCCTCCTTGATCTTGCCGGCCGGCATCAGCTCGGCCGGGTTCGGGAAGGGGCCGTCCGGCTGCGAGTAGAGGCCGAGGTTGGGCATGGCGCCGTAGAACAGCGGGATGTGGGTGGCGAGCAGGGCCTGCTCCAGCACCGGCTGCTCCATGGTCAGGATGGGTTTCAGGGGCTTGAAGCTGTAATCGACGTGGCAGAGCTCCATGGTGTCCGCCCCCATGATCTTCTCGTAGATCTGCAGGGCCTGGATCCGGTCGACCGCCACCCCGACGCGCCGGATCTTGAGCGTGCCGGCGTCGTAGGTCAGGACGACCTCGTTGCCCGGCTCGACGCTCAGAAAGCCCTGGGGGGCTTTGAAGATGTCGAAGAGGTGCCTGAGGTCGTCGTCGGTGAGCGGCGGTATCTTGCCGCGATCGCCGGCGTCGGTCGTGCCGGCCTCGAGATCGGCCCGCAGCTCCTTTTCGCTCAGCGTGGTCGCCGTTCCGTCGCCGAACCGGGTGAAGATCGCTCCCATGGCAGTCTCCTTTTGCACCGTTTGGCTCTTGCTACCACATAACGCCTCGGGCAGGCAACAGCCGTTTCCACATTTCCGGGCCGGCGGCGGCCGGTTACACCTTGACACCCGAGGTCTTTCTGCGATAGGTGCGAATATCGCAATGGACCGCTGTTCCGAATGGTTCCCAACCCCCACCAAGGAGGCATTCCATGGCCACAAGCAAGAAGGGCTTTTTCCTGATCCTGTTTGCCGTTGTGATCGCGCTGGTCGCTCAGCCGGTGTCGGCCGCCGAGAAATCGCTCAAAGTCGGCGTCTACGGCGGTTATTTCAAGGATTCCTTCGACAAGCATATTTTCCCGGACTTCACCAAGGAAACCGGCATCAAGGTCGAGTCGGTGGCCGAGCCCACGGGCGAGGCCTGGCTCGTGCAGCTGGAGCAGGCCGCCAAGGCTGGCGTCGCCCCGGCGGACGTCAACATGATCGCACAAGTCCCGATGCTGCGCGGCCAGAAGACCAACCTGTGGAAGCCGCTCGATCTGAACAAGATCCCCAACCACAAGAACCTGCTGCCGGTCTTCATCCACAAGTACCCGGACGGCAAGGTGGACGGGATCGGGGCGGTCTCCTGGTACATCACCCTGGTCTCCAACACCAAGGCCTTCCCCGAAGCCCCCGCGTCCTGGGGCGACATGTGGGCGGCCGACAAAAAAGACAAGCTGGGTCTGTTGGCGCTCGCCTCCAACTCTTTCCTGCTTGAGATCACCGCCACCACCTTCTTCGGCGGGACCAAGACCCTGGACACCCAGGAAGGCATCCAGAAGGTGCTGGACAAGCTCGCCGCCCTCAAGCCCAACGTGAAGCTCTGGTACCGGGACGAGGCCCAGTTCGAGCAGGCCCTTAAGTCGGGCGAAATCCCCATGGGCCAGTACTACCATGACGTCGCCACGCTGGCGAGCAAGGATCACCCGGTGCGCTCGACCTTCCCGAAGGAGGGCGGTGTGCTCGACTCCGGCACATGGGCGGTCACCAAGGCCTGCAAGAAGGTCGAGGAAGCCCACGTGTTCATCAACTACATGTGCCGCCCGGACATCCAGAAGAAGCTCTCGCTGAAGGTGGGGACCTCACCGACCGTTAAAAGGGAGCTCACCGGTTTGTCGGCCGAGGACTTCGCCGCGGTATCGAGCGATATCAAGCCGATCATCCCGCGCTATGACATCTACACCGGCAAGATGAGCGACTGGATCAACCAGAAGTGGACGGATATGATCACGAAGTGATTGGAAAGGGGCCGAGGGTGCGAGTGAAAAAGTCTGTTGTCCTTCCACTTGACCCCTTGAACCCTCGCACCCTTGACCTCTAAATTCCCTTGAAGCCATCCCGCGCCCGCCGCGGGATGGCTGTTGGTTTTTTATGGCCGGCCTGCACCTGAAAGACATCCACAAGCACTTCGGCAGCGTCGTCGCCGCCCGGGATGTGAACCTGCACATTCCCCACGGCCGCTTCGTCTGCTTCCTAGGCCCTTCGGGGTGCGGCAAGACGACCCTTTTGCGGCTCATCGCCGGTCTGGAACACCCCACCCGGGGCCGGATCCTGCTCGAAGAACGGGACATCACCGATCAGCCCGCCCACCAGCGCAACTTCGGCATGGTCTTCCAGTCGCTGGCCCTTTTCCCCCATCTCACCGTGGGGGACAACATCGCCTACAGCCTGAAAATCCGCAAAAGGTCCACGGACGACTGCCGGCGGCGCATGGACGAGCTCCTCGATCTGGTGCGCCTGCACGGCTACGCCGACCGCCACATCTCCCAGCTCTCCGGCGGCCAGCGCCAGCGCGTGGCCATCGCGCGGGCCCTCGCCATCGAGCCCCGGCTGTTTCTGCTGGACGAGCCGCTCTCGGCCCTCGATGCCAAGCTGCGGGAGGACATGCAGCTCGAGCTGCGCATGCTGCAGCAACGCCTGGGGGTCACCACCATCCTCGTCACCCACGACCAGCGCGAGGCCATGACCATGTCGGATTTGATCGTGGTCATGGGCCCCGACAACCAGGTCCACCAGATGGGCACCCCGCTCGAGATCTACCGCCACCCGGCCGACACCTTCGTGGCGGACTTCATCGGCACGAGCAACCTGCTCGGGGGCGTCTGCAGCGGCCGCCACCAAGTGGCTGTCTCCGGCAAAACGCTGCGCGTCGAGGCCGTGCCGGAAACGGTGAAGGAGGGAAGCGCGATCACCGTCTCCGTTCGGCCGGAGGACATCTCCGTGGCGGCCGGCGCCCGGGAGGGCGAAAACCAGCTGCAGGGCAGGGTCACCTTCGTGCGGGATGTGGGCTCGAGCGTCGAGATCTACCTCGACTGCAACGGCTTTCAGATCGTGAGCCAGTCCACCCCGAAAAGCCGCCCGGCGGTCCGGCAGGGGGACGCGGCCACGGCGTTTCTTCCGCCGTCGGCCTGCGTGGTGCTGACCGCATGATCGGGGACAAGCCCAAGGGGCTGCGCACCCATCTACCGATCCTCTACCCGGCCATTACGCTCGTGGTCTTTTTCGTCATCCCGTTCGGCATCATGCTGGCGGTGAGCTTTTTCCAACGCGAGCCGGGCGGGTTCTACACGACGGATTTCTCCATCGACAACTACGCGGGCCTTTTCACCGGTCTTTTCGGCCGGGTGCTGGCATTTTCCATCTTCATCTCGGCCTTCTGCGCCCTGGTCTGCGTGGCCGTCGGCTTTCCCTTCACCTATTTCGTCACGCGCATGCCGCGCAGGGCCCAGGTGGCGTGGCTGGTCATCCTGGTGTCGGTGCTCTCGCTGTCGGCGGTCATCGTGGCCTTTGCCTGGTCCCTGCTGCTTTCGCAGACGGCCGGGGTCTCCAACCTCTTTGTCTGGCTCGGGCTCATGGAGAAGCCGGTCAGCTGGTCGCCCGGTTTCTGGGCGCTCACCTGCGGCATGTGCTACATCGCCTTTCCGTACACCGTGCTGGTGCTCTACCCGCCGCTCTCGCGGCTGGACCCGCACCTGCCCGA
>JALOPD010000258.1 GCA_025454075.1 Desulfobacterales bacterium
GAGGGGATCCTGAACCGGATCGAAATGGCGGTGCGCGCCTACGACCCGTGAATCAGCTGCGCCACCCATCGCCTGGACGGCGATCACGGCGTGTCCATCCGCATCCTGGACGCCGGCAATCGGGTCATTCGGAAGTGGCCCGAAACGAAGTGAACTGAGGGAAACGGCCGAGGTTCAAGGTTCAATGTTCACGGTTCACGGTTGGAAGAACATGTATCGAGAAACCAACCGCTGAACCGTGAACCGTTGAACCTCAGTTACAACCATTGATAAAAGGAGGGCCCCCCGTGAGTACGACCCCCAAGGTGTACCTGACGTCGCCGGTCTTTCGGGAGATCGCCGATCACCCGAAAGTTTCGGTCAAGTACAAGTTCCTGATCAACAAAGTCTGGAGCAACCTGAACACCGCCGCCACGGTGATCGTGGCCGACAGCCGTTTCCCGAGCGAGGAGGAGATCGGCCGGGCCGTCGAGCAGCAGGAGGCGGATTTCATCGGCTGTCACATCGGCCACCGCATCACCGAGCGCATCGTCTCCATCCCCAGCGTCAAGGCCGTCTGCACCAGCAACGTGGGCTACAACCACATCCACCTGCAACCGGGGGTGCTCGTCACCAACACCCCGGGGGTCCTGGCCGGCACCACCGCCGACTATACGCTGTCGCTGATCCTGGCCAACCTGCGCAATATCACCGGGCTCAACCAGTACGTCTGGAGCGGCCAGTGGCGGCCGGGCGAAAAGTGGGACCTGGACCGGCACATCACCAAGAACACCGAGAACCTGACCTACGGCATCCTGGGCATGGGGGAGATCGGGCGCGAGGTCGTGCGCCGCGTGGCGCCCTGGGGCATCCACATCGGCTACCACGACATCTTCCAGAGCGCCGAGATGGAGGAGACGTACCCGAACCTCACCTATTACGAGGACATCGAGCAGCTCTTCAAGATCGCCGACATCCTTTCGATCCACATCCCCCTGGACGACAGCACGCGCCATCTCGTCGGCGAGCGCCTGCTGCGGCTGATGCGGCCGCGCACCCTGCTGGTGAATACGGCGCAGGGCGCCATCGTGGACTTCGAAGCCCTGGTCCGGCTGCTCAAAGACAAGGAGATCGCCATCCACCTGGCCTTCGACGTCTACGCGGAGGAGCCGCTGCCGGCGGAGGTGCTGGAGCAGTTCCGCGCGATCAACGCGGAGCGGCCGGACCTGCGGTTCATCTTCACGCCCCACAGCGCCACCGCCGACGCCGATACCCGCGCGCGCATGGCCGCCACGATGATGGCCAACCTCAACGCCCTGGTGCGCTCCGGTTCGGTGCGCGACATCAAGGAGCTCAACCTGATCCCGCCGCTGGCCTTCGTCAAGAAGGAGCCGCGGATGCTGGATGACTACCGGATCTTCCGCTGGTGGCAGGGGAGGTAACTGCAGGTCCAAGGGTTCAGGGGGCAGGGGTTCAGCCAGACCAAAACCCGGGCAGGCTGGATGGGCCCCAGCCTGCCCGGGTTTCGTTTTGGTGAAAATAGCGGCTAGGCCGTCGCGGCCGCGGCTTTTCTGCGCATCAGCTGCAGGGTGATGATGCCGGCCATGATCAGCGCGCCGACGATGTCCGTGATCCAGCCGGGCTTGATCAGGCAGAGCGCACCGATGAAGAGCACGATGCGCTCCCACCGGGCGCAGCGGGTCAGGAGCCAGCCCTGCACGGAGCCGGCCAGCGCGGCCGTCCCGAAAAAGCCCGTAAGGACGGCCATGGCGATTTCCCACCACTCGCCGACCAGCACCATGGCCGGCCCCAGGACGAACATGTAGGGGATCAGGAAGCCGGCGATGGCGAAGCGCATGCCCTGCCAGCCGACCTCCCAGCTGCGGGCGTTGGCGATGGCGGCGGCCGCGAAAGAGGCCAGCGCCACCGGCGGGGTCAAGGCCGAGATGCAGGCGAAGTAGAAGATGAACAGGTGCGCCGCGATCGCCGGCACCTGCATCTGCATCAGGGCCGGCGCCAGCACCGAGGCGCAGATGGCGTAGGCCGCCGTGGTGGGCATGCCCATGCCGAGGATCAGGGCGATGATCATGGTGAACACCAGCGCGATGTACAGGTTGCCGCCGGAGTAGTTGAAGATGATCATGGCGAACTTCGTCCCCAGGCCGGTCTGGGTCAGGACGCCGACGATGATGCCGGCGGCGGCGCAGGTGGCCGCGATTTCCATGGCGCCCTTGGCGCCGTTGGCCAGGGTTTTCAAGATGGCGGTCACCCCCATGCGCGTGGAGGCCCGCACCCAGCTGACGATGATGAGCGTGACGATGCCCAGCATGGCGGCGCGGTAGGCCGACCAGTCGAACACCATCAGGCTGACCAGCAGCACGATGATCGGGACCAGCAGGTAGCCCTTCTGAGCCATGATCCGGTGGAACACAGGCAGGTCCTCGCGGCTGATCCCTTTCAGGCCGGCCGCGGCGGAGTAGAAATCGATCATCCAGTAGGCGGCCAGAAAATAGAAAAAGGCGGGGATGATGGCCGCGGTCGCCACTTTGGCGTAGGGCACCGCCAGGATCTCCGCCATCAGAAAGGCGCCCGCGCCCATGACCGGCGGCATGATCTGGCCGCCGGTGGAGTTCATGGCCTCGATGGCGCCCGCCACGGCCCCGCGGTAGCCGCTGGCCTTCATGAGGGGGATGTTGAGCACGCCGTCCACCACGACGTTGGCGACCGACGAACCGGAGGCGGTGCCGATCAGGGCGCTGGACATGATCGACACCTTGGCGGGCCCGCCCCGGAAGCGGCCGGCGATGCAGCGCGAAAAGTCCACGAAGAACTTGCCGGCGCCGGACGAGTCGACGAACGCGCCGAACAGAACGAAGAGAAAGATGTAGTGCGCGGAGGCCTGGATCGGAAGGCCCAGGATGCCGTCCAGGCTGAAGAGATAGGTGATCATCCGCTCCCAGGTGTAGCCCTTGTGGTAGAACAGCCCCGGCATGTAGGCGCCGAAATGGCCGTACAGGACGAAGACCGCCGTCAGGATCGCCAGCGGCAGACCCGTGGCCCGGCGCGCCATTTCCCACACCGCCGCCACGAACATGAGCGAGAAGACGAAATCCCACGTGTTCGGCACCACCCCGACCCGGTAGATCCATTCGTCGAACTCGATGAAGATGTACGTCGCCGGCGCGATCAGCATGCCGATCAGGACCCAATCCAGGAGGTGGACCTTGCCCTTTTCCTTTTGCTTCCAGCCGGGCACGAGCAGAAACAGGAGCGCGCCCGCGAAAACCACGTGCACGGTGCGGAAATACCACGGGTCGATCGCACGGATGGTCAGCACCCAGATATGGAAGAAGCTCATGGCGAGGCCGAGCAGATACACCGCGACGGCCAGCGGGCTTTTGGGCGCGAACTCCCGCATCCCGCCGATTTCGAGGTCCTTGATCTTCATCGCCTCGAGCTTCTTCTCGACATCCTTAATATCCACGGCGATATCATCGATGCTCGGCTTCTTCTCAGACATGTCTTCTCCGCAGCCTATTCAGGTCGTCCGGGGTTCAATAAACGTGTGCGGGTGACTCCGCCTGGAGAGTCAACCGCACACGGGGTGACGCGACCATGGGAACGAGGTGTCTTCAAACGCTATTTGGCGATCATCTTGTCCGGAATGGGAATGCCCTTTTCCTTGTAGAACTTCAGCGCGCCGGGATGCAGCGGAATGGGGCTGTACTGGATGTTCTCGATCTTGACCTCTTCGGCCGACTTGTGGGCCGCGACCAGGATGTCGACGTTTTCGAAGGTCTTCTTGACCACCTCGTAGACGAAGTCCTCCGGGGCGTCCTTGTGCACGATCATGAAGTTCCACACGGTGATGGTGGGAATGTCCTCCGTGGGGTTGCTCTTGTAGGTCCCCTTGGGGATGACGCCTTTGGACATGGAGGGAAATTTCTCGATGAACTTGGCGGCGACGTCGACCGGCACGCCGTAGGCGTTGACCTCGTTGGTGGTCTCGATTTCGGTGATGGTCACCCACGGCAGGCCGACGGCCTGGCCGTTGGCGTCGATCATGCCGTCCTTGACCTGCGAGTTCAGGTCGGCCGAGCTGGCATTGACGATGCGGGAGGGCTTGACCCCGGCAACCTCGAAAATCTTGGGCCAGGTGGTCGCCGGCGTGCCCCCCACGGGCCCCACGCCCACGCTCTTGCCGTTGAGGTCAAGGATGCTCTTAATGTTGGACTTCTTTAGAGAATACATTTGAAAATAGGTTGTATACATCGGAAAAATAACGCGAATATCAGAATGCTTCTTTCCCTTGGTCCAGCCGTCCGGGTCTCCGACGAACGCCTCGTACACGATGGCGGCGGTCACCATGCCCAAGTCCAGCTGTTTGGCTTGAACGAGCTGGGTGTTGTGGTTCGGGCCGCCGGTGGATTCCACGTTGGCCTGGACGCCGACCTTGTCGTTCAGCAGCTTGGCGAAGCCGCCGGCCCAGACGAAATAGGTTCCGCCCAGCGGCGCGGCGCCGATGGTGACGCCCTTTGGCCAGCCCGGCTTCGCCTGGGCGTCCGCAGTTGCGGTCATCATGAGTCCAGCCAGGGTGAAGACGGAGAGCAACGCGATGAAACGTTTCATGATGGCGACCTCCTGATCTCGGTTGTAGTTAACGCCCGACAACATAAAGCGAAACGAGCTAAAAAAAGCCCAATCGGCGTTTGACCGCCGGAACACCCGGTCGTCAGCGCCTGAATCAGACTCGTTAAATGGAGACGTGTACACCACCTGCTGCCGCTGCAATATAAAAGCGATAAATAATATTGACAAGGGCTTCTTGTCAATGAAAACATCGCCTGCGCGACGGCCGGGACCGATCCAGTCGAACGCGGAGATCGGGTCCCGTGCAAGCGCTCGTGACCCCAGACCGTTTCCACTTTCGGGAAAGGACCGCCGCCATGCAACGTGCCCGATGGATTGCCCTCATGCTCCTGCTGTGGTGCTCCGCGCCCGGCGCCCAAGAGCCGGCGCGGGTGTCGCTGTTCAGCCCCCAGGGCGAGGTCCGCGACGTCCGCCAGGTGCGGGCGACCTTCAGCGAGGCCATGGTGCCGTTCGGCGACCCGCGCGCCTCGGCCGCGCCCTTCGGCGTCGAGTGCTCCGAAAGCGGCCAGGGCCGCTGGGTGGATCCGCGCACCTGGGTCTACGACTTTGCGTCCGATCTGCCGGCCGGGCTGCGGTGCTCCTTCCGGCTGCGG
>JALOPD010000259.1 GCA_025454075.1 Desulfobacterales bacterium
GAACGCTTTTCTGTGGATCGTCATCGCCCGCGCGGTGCTCTCGTGGGTGAACCCCGATCCATACAACCCCATCGTCCGGTTCATTCACAACACGACGGAGCCGGTGCTTTACCGGATCCGCCGGCGGCTGCCCGTGGTCTTCGGCGGGGTCGACCTAGCGCCGGTCGTCGTCATCATGGCGATCATGTTTCTGGAGCATTTCGCCGTGGCGAGCCTTTATGAAATCGCCGCCGGCATGCGTTAGCCGGCCGCAGAGGAGAGTCCATCATGGCGCTCACCCCCCTTGATATCCAGCAGCAACGCTTCCGGACCGGTTTCCGCGGGTACGACCCCAAAGAGGTCGAAGCGTTTCTCGAGCAGGCGGCCAACGCCTGCGAAGATCTTCAGCGCGAAAACCTTCGCCTGACAGACGAGCTGAAAAAGATGCAGGGCGAGAAAGGGGAGTACCAGCGGCGCGAGGGGACCTTCAAGCGCGCCCTGCTGCACTCCCAGAAGGTCCTGGATCAAATGCAGGAAAACGCCCGCCGGCAGGCGGACGTCATCGTGGCCGAGGCGCAGGCCAAGGCCGACAAGCTGCTGCAGCATGCGCAGAACCGGATGGCCCAGCTCCAGGAAGCCATCGCCGACCTGAAGCGGCAGCGGGTGCAGGTCGAAGCGGAGATCACGTTCGTGATCGAGTCTCACCGCCGGTTGCTGGAGGCGGGGCGTGAAGCCACCCGGGAGCCCGACCAGCAGGACGAAAAACTCAGGATATTGAAATCATCCAAATAAGCCGGCGGCGGGCGACCCCGCCGGGTCGGCGGCCGGCCGCAGCCGGGACTGAGGGAATTCCATGGCGAAAATCGACGCGTTTTTCAAGCTGATGCACGAGCAGGGCGCATCGGACCTGCACCTGGTGGCCGGGCAGCCCCCGGCGCTGCGCATCCGGGGCGAAGTCGAGCGGGTCAAGTACAAGGTGCTGACGAGCGACGACCTGCGGGCCATGCTCTACGAGATCACCGCGGAGCACAAGATCAAGGTCTTCGAGGAGACGGGCGACGTGGATTTCGGCTACGAGATCCCGGGCCTCGCCCGCTACCGCGCGAACTATTTCATGCAGAAAAACGGGGTGGGCGCGGTGTTCCGGGAAATCCCCAACGCGATCATGACCGCCGAGCAGCTCGGCCTGCCGCCGGTGGTGTCCAAGCTGGCCATGCTGCCCCGCGGGCTGATTCTGGTGACCGGTCCCACCGGCAGCGGCAAATCGACCACCCTCGCCTCCGTGATCGACGTGGCCAACCGCAACCGCAAGGACCACATCATCACCGTCGAGGACCCCATCGAGTTCGTCCACCAGAGCCAGGGCTGCATCATCAATCAGCGCGAGGTCGGCCTGCACACCAAGAGCTTCTCGGCCGCCTTGAGAGGCGCGCTGCGCGAGGACCCGGACATCATCCTGGTCGGCGAAATGCGCGATCTCGAAACGATCTCGCTCGCGGTCGAGGCGGCCACCACCGGCCACCTCGTCTTTTCGACCCTGCACACCTCCAGCGCCTCCAAGACCGTCGACCGGGTGATCGAGGTCTTTCCGGCCCAGGAGCAGGGCCTGATCCGCTCGACCCTGGCCGACGGCTTGCGCGCGGTCATCTCCCAGGTGCTTTTCAAGCGCATCGACAAAATCGGGCGGACGGTGGCGCTTGAAATCATGATCGCCACCCCCGGCGTGCGCAACCTGATCCGGGAAGGCAAGAGCCATCAGATCCCCTCCATGATCCAAACGGGGAAAAAATACGGCATGACGCTGCTGGACGACTCGATCATGGAGCTGTTCAAACGTGGGGTCATCAGCGCCGAGGACGCCTATGCCAAGTCGAACGACAAGGCGCGCTTCCGTCCACTGCTGAGGGGCAACCCCGTCGATTTCACGGAGGCATGATGCCGCATGGCCATGCGGCATCATATGAAAAGGTCAATGGCTCCGCTGAGGGGATCCATTGATGAAAAACGGCAACACGCCTACGCAGGACGAAAAGAGGGATAAGTGAAAAAGCAGGAGATCGACCACATCCTGGTCAAGATGCTCGACTCGCACCGCGAGGTGTCGGACCTGAACTTCACGGTCGGCAAACCCATGCAGGTGGAGAGCGCCGGCGAACTCGTGCCGGTGGAAATCCGCAACAGCGCCAAGCCCCTCACCGCCTTCCAGACCGAGGTGGTCGCGCTGAACATGATCAACCAGGACCGCCGGCTCACCGAAGCCTTTCTCAAAACCGGCTCCTGCGACCTGTCCTACGCGCTGCCCGGCAAAGCCCGCTTCCGGGTCAACATCTTCTCCCAGAGCGGCAACGTCTCCATCGTCTGCCGCAAGCTCGAATCCAAGATCCCCACCATCGAGGAGCGCGCGCTGCCCAAGGCGATGTACCAGGTGGCCAAGGAAAAAAACGGAATCGTCTTCGTCACCGGCGCCACGGGATCCGGCAAGACCACCACGCTGGCCGCCATCCTGGACGACATCAACGAGCGCCGTTCGGTGCACATCGTCACCCTCGAGGACCCGGTCGAGTACCAGCACCCCCACAAGAAGGCCACCTTCAACCAGCGGGAGCTCGGCATGGACTTCGACCACTATGCCGGCGGCCTGCGCGCCGCCCTGCGCCAGGCCCCCAAGGTCATCCTGGTGGGTGAAATGCGCGACCGCGAGACGGTCGAAATCGGCCTGAGCGCATCGGAAACCGGCCACCTGGTGCTGACCACCCTGCACACCACCGATGCGGGGTCCACCATCAACCGCATCCTCGGCATGTTCCCCAACGAGGACGAGCGGCAGATCCGCATCCGCCTGGCGGATTCCCTGCGCTGGATCGTCTGCCAGCGGCTGCTGCCGAAGGTGGGCGGGGGGCGGGTCGCCACCTTCGAGATCCTGGGCACCAGCCTGCGGGTCAAAGACGCCATTCTCAACGGCGAGGCCGAGGGCAAGACGTTCTACGACATCATGGAGACCGGCAATGCCTTCGGAATGGTGACCTTCGACCAGCACCTGGTCTCGCTCTTCGAGCAGGGGATGATCACCCAGGAGACTGCCATGGCCTACGCCTCCCATCGCGGCGCGGTGGGCCGGGGCATCGACATGATCAAGAGCGCGCGCGGCGAGGCCACCACCGACATCGGCAAGCTGGAGATCGACAAGGCCTACACCAAAATGATCTGAACCCGCGGCGCGAGGGCGGAAGCCGCCTTCCGCGGCAGAAAACGGACATGCGCATGAACATCATCTGCACCAGCTGCAAGAGCCAGTTCAAAATCGCCGACGACAAGATCCCGGCCGGGCGATCCGCATCTTTCCCATGCCCGAAATGCCGCACCCGCATCACCGTCGGCGCCGAACCCGCCGCACCCGCGGGCAAGGTGTCCCTCAACGAGGTCGACACGAGCGGCTACAACCCGGCCGACCGGCCCTTCGATTTCGTCGAGGAGGAAGGCAAAACCGCCTTGGTGTGCGAGCAGCATCCGCTGCTCAAGAAGCCGATCATCGAAAGCCTGGAACTGATGGAGTACCAGATCACGGTGGCGGAAAACGCGCGGGATGCCCTCAAGCGCATGCGCTATCACGTCTATGACATCGTGGTGGTGGACGAGGATTTCGACACCGACACCCCGGAGGCGAACGGCGTCCTGATCTACCTCGAACGCCTGGGCATGTCCGTCCGCCGCAACATTTTCGTCGCCCTGGTCTCGAGCCGGCACCGCACCATGGACAACATGACGGCTTTCCTGAAGAGCGTTAACCTGATCGTCAACTCCAAGAACATCGAGGACTTCCCCAAGATCCTGAGCCGCGGCCTCACCGACCACCTCACCTTCTACCGGGTGTTCCGTGAAAAGCTCAAGGAGACCGGACGAGCCTGAGTCAAAGAAAGTGCCTAAAGTGCGCTATAGTGCCTAAAGTGCCTATAGTGTTTGAAATGAAAAGCAAGGCGGACCATTCAGCAGGGCCGCACCCCGCACGATTCATACCTGCGCGTCGGGTCTCCCGATGCAACCGCTTGATAAGTGGTTCCCCCATCTGGTACTATTTTACTATCCGGATACGGCATTCGTTGACTTTGAGATGGAGGACATTCATTTGGAACCCATAGTAAACGCCGTCGAAGACGGCGTTTACCAGATCACCCTCACCCCGCCGATCGAGGGGTTTGCGGACTTTATCAGCGTCTGGCTGGTCAAGGGCCCGCCGACGTTTCTGGTCGATGTCGGCCCCGCATCCACCGCGGGCCAGCTCGTCCAGGCCCTTGAGACGCTCGGCCTCTCCGGGCTGGACTACATTCTGCTCACCCACATCCATCTCGACCATGCCGGTGCCGTGGGCCGGATCGCCCGCCGCTTCCGGAGCGCCAAAATCGTCTGCCACGCGAAAGCCGTCCCCCATCTGGTTGACCCGGCCAAGCTCTGGGAGGGCACGCGCAAGGTGCTGGGGCCGGTGGCCGATGGCTACGGCCCGCCCGAGCCGCTGCCGGCCGAGCGGTTTGTCGCCGCCCAGGATTTTGCGGCCGACGGCATCGAGGCCGTGATCACGCCGGGGCACGCCGCGCATCATGTCAGCTATTTTTCGCCCGCCGCGCTCTTTGCCGGGGAAGCCTGCGGCGTGCACTATGCGCTGCCCGGGGGCCGAGACTACATGCGGCCGGCCACCCCGCCCATGTTTTTCATGAACACCGCCCTGGACAGCATCGATGCGCTCATCGCGCGCGCGCCGGGTCGAATGGTGGTGGGCCATTTCGGGATGAAGCCCGACGGCGTCGGCCTGCTGCGCCGGCACCGCGGGCAGCTGCTGTTCTGGGAGCAGTGGATGTCCGCCCGCCTCGGGCAGTGCGCGGCGGATGAGGCGGTGCCGTTCTGCGTGGAAGGGCTTCTCGCGGAGGACCCGCTGCTGAGCGCGTTCGGTCTTTTCCCTCGGCCGGTGCAGGAGCGGGAACGGTATTTCCTGAAAAACAGCGTCAGCGGGTTTTTAGGCTGGCTGACCGCTCCAAAAAAACGGAGCGGTCAGCCAGCCTAAAAACCCATCAAGCATTCAGAATGGCGTCCGCCACCTTGACCGTGGCAACGGTGTTCGCCACGTCGTGAACGCGCACGATGTGGGCGCCGTTGAGGACGGCGGCCGCCACGGCGGCCTGGGTGCCGGTTTCCACCACCGGCAGGCTCGGGGGGATGTCCTTGGCGCCGTCCGGCTTGACCAG
>JALOPD010000590.1 GCA_025454075.1 Desulfobacterales bacterium
CTCCCGGCCGTAGTAGTCGCCGTTGTTCCAGCGCGGGTCGAGCCGGATGGGCGTGACCCAGACGTCCAGCAGGCCGACCACATAGGGGTGGATGTCGAAACCCGGGCCGATCACGTGGATCACCCGGCCGACGAAATCCGGGTAGAGCGCGGCCCACTCCATCGCCTGGACGGAGCCCCCGGAGGCGCCCGCGGCCGCGACCAGCTTCTTCACGCCGAGCGAGTCGAGCAGCGCCTTGTGCGCGCGCACCGAGTCGCGCATCGCCACCACCGGGAAGCTCAGCCCGTAGGGCTTGCCGGTGGCCGGATCGACGGACGCCGGGCCGGTGGTGACGACGTTCGGGTCCTTGCTGTTGAGGTTGGCGAATGTGTCGGCGGCGACTACAAAGAATTTGCCGGTGTCGATCGCCTTGCCGGGCCCGATGACCGCGTTCCAGTAGCCCGGCAGCACGTCGCTCTCCTTATATTTCCCGGCCGCGTGCGAGGTGCCGGAATAGAAGTGGGCGATGAAGACGGCGTTGTCGCCGCGGGCGTTCAACTGGCCGTAGGTCTCATACCCCAGGCGCACGTTGGCGATCGCCTGGCCGCCGACGGTGGTGTAGGACGGCAGCGTGAAGGTTTTCTTCTCGACCAGGCCCACCTCCTGGGCGCGGGC
Source organism: Desulfobacterales bacterium (assembly GCA_025454075.1). The sequence continues at coordinate 655 of JALOPD010000590.1, forward strand.
GGTCGAGGCGGACCATAGAACCAAAAGCAGTGCGGATGCCAGAACGGAAAGGGTACGCGCGTTCGTTTGCAGGCGGTGCAGCATGGCGGCCTCCTCCGACACGCCGGTCGGGATCGATGCCTCCGCATGCCGACCGGCACGTGTCAGGGCAAGGGCATGCAGAGCGTGCGACGACGATAAGGCCTGGTCCCGGTATTCATGGGCGCTGTCGGTCCAGGGTGAATCGGGGGAAACGTTCAACGGGTGCCTCGGGGCTCATGCGGCCCCAAGATGCGGAAAAGATTGATAGAAGAGCCAGCGATGGTCATCATATAGCATCGGCGGGAGAACCGTGTCAAGAAAGGCCGATGGCGACTGCCCGGCTGCCGCCCATTCCTGGCTGGGGCGCTTGACGCGGATCTGAAATAGATCTATTTTAGATCCAATCAGGGGCGGGAGGCAGGGCATGCCAGTCAACCTTTCGATCAAAAACGTTCCGGATGAAATGATGGCCATCCTTGAGGACGCCGCAGGCAGGCGCAGCCCCATGAGCCCTTCGGAGTTTCTGGTGGGGCTTCGCGCGCTTGGATTGCGCACGCCGGCTGAATCCCGCGCGATGGTCAGAGAGGATCGAGATGGGCGTTAAAGTGGTGGATGCCTCGGCGCTGGGAGCGCTGGTTTTCGGCGAGCCGGATGCGCCGGAGGTCGCAGCGCGACTCAAGGAATCGGTGATGGTGGCGCCGCACCTGCTGTGGTTCGAACTGGCGAGCATCGCCTTGAAAAAAGCGGCTATGCACGCCGCTTACGCCGAGCAGATCAGGGCAGCCTTCCGCATGGCCGGCCGGCTGGCCGTTGAGCTGCTTGCCGTGGATCACCTGGAAGTCATCGAGCTGGCGGCCAAGGCACGCCTGACGACCTACGACGCATCTTATCTGTGGCTGGCCCGGAAGACAGGCGGGGAATTGGTCACCCTGGACAAACGCCTTCTCAAGACCTCGGTGTGAAAATGCCGATGATCGCGGCGCGTCCTTCCGAGAATTGAACCCGAATCTCGCCACTCGAGATCCCCTCACCGCGGCAGGAGCGGAAGGCGCTCCATGAACAGGCGGTAAAAGGCGGCCACCACGAGGGAGTGAGTGATCGCGCCCTCGCGGATGAGCGCGGGGACCTCTGACAGCGGTTTCAGCAGAACTTCGATGTCTTCCTTCGCCGGAAGCGTGCTTTCCGGATACCCCGGCCGGCTTCACACCAAATTAACCGTATCCTATCCATGCGTTAACCGAAGTTTCCTAACAACCTGCCTGTGTTGACCTGATCCGCCCACTCATAGAGGCAAGGAGATCCCATGCGTCCGTCCCTGAAACAGCGCACCCAGCCGATGACTACGCGCAAGCGCATTGCGCTGATTGCCCACGATAACCGGAAATTCGATCTGCTCGAATGGGCGCGCTACAATTCCGGCACCCTGGCGCACCACGAGCTTTACGCGACCGGCACGACCGGCCGGCTGCTGGCAAGCGAGCTGGGGCTGGAGGTGACGCGGTTTCTGAGCGGGCCGCTCGGCGGAGACCAGCAGGTCGGGGCGGGCGTGGCCGAAGGGCGGATCGACTTCGTGATTTTCTTCTGGGATCCGCTGGAGAGCCAGCCCCACGACGTCGATGTCAAAGCCCTGCTGCGGATCGCCGTCGTCCACAACGTGCCGATCGCCTGCAACCGCGCGACGGCGGACTTCGTGCTGTCCAGCCCGCTGATGGAGGCCGAATACGTCCGGCAGATCTGGGACTACGGCTCTGTCCGGGACCTGCCCTGACACCGGCCCCGGCGGCCTGCGGGCAGGGGCCGGGAGAGGGAGAACGTTATGGAGCATGCGCGGTTTATCGGGTTTCTGACCCTGGCGGCCTGGCTGTTCGCTTTGCTGGAGATCCAGATCGAAGGCCGGCACGGCTGGGCGCAGAACCTGCCGACCTGGCGCATCGAAAACAAGTGGACCCGCACCCTGTACCGGAAGCCGCATCCCCTTCGGCCTGAACCTGGTGCCCTGGAGCCTGCACCATGAGCTGCGCATCCTGGCCTTCGTCGTCCTGTTCTGGATCCTCGAGGATTTCCTGTGGTTCATCTGCAACCGCGACTACGGCTTCAAGGGGTTCACCCCGCAGCGCATCAGCTGGCACCGCGATGTCTGGTGGTGGATCGCGCCGCGGGAATACTGGCTGGGGGTTCCGCTCGGCGCGGTTCTGTATCTGGCCGCATTGGAATGACGGCGGCTTCTCAGGAAAAAGGCTGGTCGCCGGCAGCGCTCTCCTCACTTTGAGGAAATGCGGGAGAGGCTTTCAGCCTCGATATCGCGGCTGGAAAGCCGCTCGCACAAGCAGAGACCTGCGGCGCCAAACGATATCCAATGCGGTTATGCGGGTGCGATGAGGGATAGGATCTTTTCAGCGACGGCGAACGCCGCGCGCGGACGGCCCAGGCGGCGGGCGTTGGCTTTCAGGCGCGCCAGGCGCCGGGGATCCGCGAGCAGGGCG
>JALOPD010000260.1 GCA_025454075.1 Desulfobacterales bacterium
CGCGCTGCGGCGCCTGCTCGAGACCATCCTCGCCGACGGGGGCTGACGTGAGCCACCGCACCAACTGCCGCGTGATCTACGGCGACACCGACCGCATGGGCCAGGCCTACTACGGCAACTTTTTTCGCTGGTTCGAGATCGGGCGCACCGAGTTCTTCCGCGCCCTCGGCCTGGCGTACCGCGAGATCGAAGCGCGCGGCATCCTGCTGCCCGTCTCCGAAACCTACGCCAAATACTCCGCACCGGCCTTTTACGACGACACCCTCGTGATCGAGACCGCGGTCGACCCATCCGTTCGCGCCGGGATCAAGTTCGTCTACCGCATCTTCCGCGAGGACGGCCAAACGCTGCTCGCCGAGGGCTACACCACGCACGCGTTCGTCGACGCCTCCGGCCGCGTGGTGCGCCCCCCGGCGTTCATCCGCGAGCTCCTGACCCGGGCAAAACCCTGAGAGATCGGTTTAAGGGACGCGCCATGATGCTTGATCTTTCAGCTTTCGACCGATGTCGCATCCTTGTGGTCGGGGACCTCATGCTGGACGAGTACGTCTGGGGCACCGTCGAGCGGATCTCCCCCGAAGCGCCCGTCCCCGTCCTGTCGGTGACCAGCGAGGAGTTCACCCTCGGCGGCGCCGGCAACGTGGCCAGGAACATCGCGGTGCTCGGCGCGCAGGTAGCGGTCGCCGGGGTCGTGGGCAAGGGACCCGAGGGGCGCAAGCTGCGGGAGGAGTTGACCAGGGCCGGGGTGGACATCAAGGCCGTGGTCGAGGAGTCCGGACGGCCGACCACGCGCAAGACCCGCATCATGGCGGAGCGCCAGCAGATGATGCGCGTTGACCGGGAGACAACCCGAGAGATCTCAAGCCGTTCGGCCGATTCCCTGATCCGCAAGGTGAAGGATCGGCTGCCGGCAGCCGATGTCCTGCTGATCTCGGACTACGGCAAGGGGGTCGTCACCCCGCGCGTCGTCTCCGAGCTGGCGGTGGCCGCGAAAGCGGCCGGCAAGATCGCGATCGCCGACCCGAAGGGGATAAATTACTCAAAGTATACCGGCTTAACCCTCATCACTCCCAACAAAAAAGAAGCCGCCCTCTCCTCCGGCATCGAGATCCACGACGAGGACGGACTCCATGCCGCCGGCCGGCGCCTGCTCGAAACCGTGGCGGTCGAAAAGCTGCTGGTCACCTGCGGCAAGGACGGCATGGTCTTCTTCGAGCGCGGGGCCGGGCCGCTCAAGATCGGCACGCGCGCCCGCCAGGTCTTCGACGTCTCGGGAGCGGGCGACACCGTGGCCGCGGTGCTGAGCCTCGGGCTGGCGGCCGGCCTGGGCTACCCCGATTCGATCCGCCTGGCCAACACGGCGGCTGGGGTCGTGGTCGGCAAAGTCGGCACGGCCGCGGTCACGCGCGCCGAGCTCCTGGAGGCGCTGCAGCCGGGCCTTGAGCCCTCGGCCGCCAAGCACAAGACGCCGGCCGAAATGGCCGAGACGGCGGCGGAGCTCCGCCGCAAGGGCAAGCGGATCGTGCTCACCAACGGCTGCTTCGACCTGCTGCACGCCGGCCACATCCGGCTCTTCGCCGCCTCGCGGGCCTTCGGCGATGTCCTGGTCGTTGCCATAGACGACGACGCCTCCGTGCGCAAGCTCAAGGGGGCGGGCCGGCCGGTGATCGGTGCGGCCGAACGCGTGCGCATCCTGAGCGCGCTCGACAGTGTCGACTACGTGACGGTCTTCGCCACCAACGAGCTCGACCGGGTGATCGAGGCCGTGCGGCCGGAGGTCCTCACCAAGGGCAGCAACTACGAGAACGACACCGTCGCCGGCCGCGAGCTGCTCGAGCGCCTCGGCGGCCGGGTGGCCCTCGTCCCCGTGACCGAGGCCGTCTCCTCCACCCGCATCATCGAAACGATCAAGGGCAAGTGACGGCCCGCGCCTCGCGCGCGGCACCTTGTCTGAACCCACCTCAGAAACAGCAGATCACGGCCGCAGGCAAGGCGCCGGTGGCCGAGACGGTGCAGCGTACAGTACAGGATGTGAGAAGGTTGAGGCGGCCGGCAACGCCGCATACGGCCTTCAGATGCCTTTCCAATATGGGTTCTCATGAGCTTCGTGCTGAGCCACCCTGCGGGCCTCGCCTTCCGGGTCCACGTGCAGCCCCGAGCTTCCCGCAACCAGGTGGCCGGCGTGCACGGCGACGCCCTGAAGGTCAGGCTCACCGCCCCGCCGGTCGAGGGTGCGGCCAACGCCGCCTGCATCGCCTTCCTGGCCGACGCCCTCGACCTGCCCAAATCCGCGCTCGCCATCGTCGCGGGCCACACCGCCCGCCGCAAGACCATCGCAATCGCCTGCGCCCCCGGCCGCGGGCAGGAACTCCGCAAGCGGCTGGAAGCGCTCGCCGCGGGATGACCGCAGCGCGGCGCCTGGTCTACTTTTTCGGAATAAGCGCTTGACTTATGCCGCGCCGTCGTCTAAATGATCACGCACTGATGCGGGGTGGAGCAGCCTGGTAGCTCGTCGGGCTCATAACCCGAAGGTCAGAGGTTCAAATCCTCTCCCCGCTACCAAACAAAACCGGGGGGTTACGGCAAAAATCGTAACCCCCTTTGGTTTTGTTTCCAACCGCATTTCCAACCCAGGCGATGGAGTGGCCCGCTGCAGGCGAAACGGCGGCCCTGTTTGGGCGGCGCGTTCAACCCATGCGCGTCAGTCTGAGCGTCACCACTCCCGCGGCCTTGCCTTTCTCAAACGTCGTCCATCTCTGGACGATGTGGTCGTTGTCCTCGAAGGCGATGCTCACGGCGTGCATGTGGGTCTCCTGAGCGGGATTGAAGTCGTTGTCCTTTGCGAGCACGAAATCGAGTGTCCGTGCATCGCTCTTTTTGAGCGTCATGTGCGGCTGGTTTTGGAGACTGCAGTAATGGGTCATGGCAAGTTTGCCTTTGCGGTCGTGATATACGGAGACCATCTCCTCGGGAGTACCCGGAAAGAGCGTTTCAACGACAGCGCTGTTACCTGACGTCAGCCGATATTCAACCCGCACGCTCTCCTTCCCTTTTCCCATGTCCGCAGTGCCTTCCCATATGCCGACCAACTGCTTCAACCGGTCGAACTCCTTTGAATTGGTGTACTGACCGGGTTGATGCTCCCCGGCATATGCCGCACAGAGCCCGGTCAAAGAAAACCATACAGCCGCTATGATCAACGCAGCCGATTTTCTCATCGTTCTTCTCCTCTTGGTTGTTGGTCTCGCCTTCCCCGGGCGCGTCTACTTTCTTGCGAGGTAGCTCGTGATCAGGTTCCGGTAGTTCGGGATGTGATCGGAGAAGAGCGCGCCTAGGCCTTCGATGTCGTTGCGCCAGTCGCGGTGCAGCTCGCAGGCCACCCCGAACCAGTTCATCAGCTGCACGCCGGCCGCCGCCATGCGGGCCCAGGCCGTGTGCCGGGTCACCTCATTGAAGGTGCCCGAGGCGTCGGTGACGACGAACACGTCGTAGCCCGCCTCGACGGCGGAAAGCGCCGGAAACGCCACGCAGACCTCCGTGACCACGCCGGCGATGATGAGCTGCTTGCGGCCGGTCTTTTCCACCGCCCGGACGAAATCCTCATTGTCCCAGGCGTTGATGTTCCCGGGGCGCGCGACGTAAGGCGCATCGGGGAACATCTCCTTCAGCTCCGGCACCAGCGGTCCGTTCGGGCCGTTCTCGAAGCTCGTCGTCAGAATCGTCGGCAGCTTGAAGTACCTGGCGCAGGCAGCCAGGGCCAGCACGTTGTTCTTAAACTCGCCGGGGGAAAAATCCTGAACCAACGAGATCAGGCCCGACTGGTGGTCCACCAGCAGGCAGGCGGCGTCGTTTTTCGCGAGACGGGTGTATGTGAACCTGGTCATGATCGCTTCCTCTCATTTCTTGGCCATCCGGGCGAAGAACGCCTGAGCGCCCTGCCGGATCTCCTGGATCGTCAGGTCCTTGGTGTGAGTGGCAAGCATCCAGCTGTAGCCGAAGGGGTCCTTCACGGTTCCGGCGCGGTCCCCCCAGAACATCTCCTCGACCGGCATCCGGCTCTCAGCTCCGGCCTCGATCGCCCGCCGGAAGGCCGCATCGGCGTTCCCCACGTAGATGTAGAAGCTGACGGGGGAGCCGCCCATGGTTTCAGCGCTTTTGCAGGCCTCCTGCGGATTTTCTTCGCCCATCATGACGATCGAGTCTCCGATCCGGATCTCGGCGTGCATCACTCCCTTGCCCTCGGGGCCCGGCATGGCGAAGAGCTCCTCCGCCCCGAATGCCCGCTTGTAGAACTCTATGGCTTTACGGGCGTCCTTGACCACGCACATCGGCGTGACGGAATGAAACCCTTCCGGGATCGGTTTTGTCATGCTGATCCTCCTTGGTGTTCAAAATGCGACCCACCGGTTTTGATGTCGCCGATCACGCGTCTGTTCGTTGACGCGCCCCTGGAAACTCGTGTCTGGGCATTGGTCAATCAATGGGGTGAATCCGGTATTTTTGCGGCTTTTCCAGTGAAGGCGGGCTTGGCGCCGTTGCGGAGGTGGGGCGGAGGTTGCCTCCGGAGTTCGTCGAGGCTGAAAAATTTCCATGAAATGTTCGGGCTGACTGTGACCGTCCCTGTCACACCGGGCGGATACGATCGGGATCGTGATGCGATGCGCCGTTCGGCGTTTGAAAAACGCCGCCACCGAGCCGTAAGCGTAATCGGCGCCCAACTCGTCCAATTCTAAAAGGAGGTGTTTCATGTTCTTCAGCCTGATCCCGTCGAACGAACACGGTTCCCAGCCCGACCCGCAGCACACCCACATATCCGTCATCATCGACCGCTCGGGCTCCATGGAGTCCATCCGGGACGACACCATCGGCGGCTTCAACACCTTTCTCGGCGAGCAGCGCGGCCGGCCCGGCAACGCCACGCTGACCCTGGTGCAGTTCGACTCGCAGGACCCCTACGAGGTGATCCACAGCTTCCGGTCGGTCGCGGAGGTCCCCGAGCTCACGCGGGAGACCTACGTCCCGCGGGCCAGCACGCCCCTGCTCGACGCGGTCGGGCGCGGCATCAACGACCTGGAAGGGATGCTGGTCGGCATCGAACTGTCCCGGCGGCCGGCGAAGGTGATCTTCGTCGTCATCACCGACGGCCAGGAGAACGCCAGCCGGGAGTTCCGGCGGGAGCA
>JALOPD010000064.1 GCA_025454075.1 Desulfobacterales bacterium
GGTTCTCATCGGTGTACGTGAAAAACCTCGCGGACACGGGGCACTCCAATATCCTGAAGCGCTTCTACGACAACCTCATGCAGCGGTATTACTCCCGGAACTGACATTCTCCTGCCCCCGTCGGAGCACCCCGCGACCGCCGGAGAAAAGCGGTGGTCCTTCGAGGGCCGGGCTCAAGAACGACGGGGAAAAGGCACGGGCCAGACGCCGATCGCCGGAAGAGCGCGGCGCCCGGGTCAGCCGAAGCGGATCTCCTCCAAGCGCAGCTCGACGTGGCCGACCACGGGCAGGTCGCAGGCGACCGCCAGCGGCAAGTGGCCGTCCGCGCTGATGGTGAGAAAGCCGTCCTTGAACCAGGGCTCCACGCTGCCCCGGTAGGAGCCGACCGGTGAGGATTCGATTCGGATGGTCACCGCATCCCCCGCACCCGAGCGTCGCCGGGATCCGGCCTCGCTTCGCTCCAGGTAATCATAGGCCACGCGATCTTCGCGCTGCGTTCGGAAACTCAGCCGGTGAAGCTGCCGCTTGTGAAAGACGCAGCGGGGGGCGAGCTCAAGGGCACCCCGGGCGACGGCGTCGGACAAGAGGTAGACCAGCATCGAGGTCTCGGCGGGCGAGGGGCAGCGCTCCGACCGAAACGCGTAGGCGTTTTCGCTGATCCGCGTCCAACGCTCCGGCGGTCCCTTCGCCTGGAGCGCGTTCGCCGGTTCATACTGGCGCCGGACCACCTCCTCCCGGCCGAAGACGAACCACTGGGCGTAGTCTCCGGTCCCCGTTCGGGTGCGGATCAGACGCAGCGGAGCACCGGAGGCCGGATCGAACCACAGACGGTTTTCCATCCGCAGCGGGGCCATGCCGCGCGGCTCGATCGTCACGCTGATCGAGAGCTTGAGCGCCGTCGATCCCTCCGGCCGGATGGGCTCGCCCCTCAAGGCCGGCCACGGACCGGGAGGAAAGGATGCAGTCGGTTCGGGCTCGATCCGGACATCCGCCGTGACGCGACCCACCAGTTTCTCCGCCTGGAGCCGGAATTCGGTCCACGGGACCACGGACGGCGACGCGATGGCTTTCTCCGCCGCTTCAGCGGCGTTGAGCCCGGCGGATAGGACCAGCCATGCCGCGGCGGCGGCGAACACTTGGATCATGAGGCCCTCGCCTCGAAGCGATAGTTCCCCCGCATGAACTGCTCCACGTACCAGTCCACCTGGCGGTCCTCCGCCAGGTGCATGTCCAGCAGCCGGACGGTGCCCAGCAGGCGCCCGAGCAGATCGAGCTTCTCCGTCAGCAACTCCTCCTGGTACTTCTTGATCTCCCCCCGCACCATGTCGCCTTTCTGCTCGACCTTGAACCCCAGCTGCTTGAGAATCTGGGCGATCATGAGCGCCCGGCGCGACCGCCGGCCGATGTCGGCCGCCCCGCCCTTGAAGTAAAAGGTGATGTAGTTGTCGTTCACCTCCGGCCCGCAGAACGTGTCGATCGTGGTGAAGTGATAGCCCAGGCGCGAGTTGAAGTTGAGATAGCGCCCTCCGAGCAGGGCGTAACTCGGCGCGCCCATGCGGCCCTCGGTCATGGGGTCGCGAATGGCGGTCTGGGCCACGATGGAGGCGAACCCGCCCCAGCTGATCCCCGTGTCCCGCGACCAGTCCACGTCCTCGTGTTTCATGCCCTTCAGCAGGGCGCGGAACGGGACCGAGGTCACATCCTCCAGTTCGGCATGGGCGCCGGTCCGGCCCGGGCGGAGTCCGTTTCCCAGGTCCACGGCGAGGATTTTCATCGGCAGATAGGCCCGCACCGGGACCGCCGCGCAGTCGTCCGGCGCCAGACTGTCGCTGATCCGGAACATCTCCCGCATGGACATCTCGTGTGCGAAGCGGATGATGTCGTGCAGCGTCCGGCAGCCGTTCGGGCGGAAGTCGTCCTTCTGAGGGTCCGTCAAATTGAGCGGGGCGATGCGCTTGAGAACGGATTTCATGAGGTTGTAGGTGGGGCTGTCCCGCATGGGATTCACGGCCTTCTTTTCGGTCAAGAGCGCCTCCACCCGCCCCCGGTAGACCACGCGCGTGGAGGCGTCCACCGTGATCTCTTCGCCGTGGGGGATCAGCGCCGTACCGTTGCCGACGCCCACCAGGGTGGGAATCCGGAATTCGCGGGCGACGGAGGCCATGTGCCCGGTGACGCTGCCGACGTCCGCGATGAAGGCCCGGATCCGTCCCATGAGCGGGACGTAGCGCGGCGAGGTCTGGCGCGCGACGACAACGGCCCCCTCGGGGATGTGATGCAGCATGTGATCCGACTGGATGATGTAGGCAAATCCGGATGCGGCCCCGTCGCTGGCGGTCTGGCCCCCCTTGAGGATGACCGGCTGGGTGAAGGCGGCGGCCGGCTCCGGCGCAGCGGCGGGGCCCGCCGCTGCGGTCTCGTAGCGCTGGGAGCGCTTCAAGGGACGCGCCTGCAGGATGTACAGCCGGTCGTCCTGGCCGATGGCCCACTCAATGTCCAGGGCATGGCCGTAGTGCTTTTCAAGCTTCAAGCCGTAGTCGGCCAGTAGGCCGATTTCGTTCGCGGTGAGGCACGCCGCCTGTTGAAGCTCTTCCGGCAGCGACTCCTCGCTGACGCCGTCGGCCGCGTCCGGGCGCAGCCGGCGCTGCTTGAACGCCACGTCCGCCGTCTCCACCGCGCCGGTTTTTTTGTTGACCTGGAAGAAATCGGTGGGGACGGACCCCTCGACCGCGTCCGCCGCAAGGCCCCACACCGCGCTGATCATGATCACGGAATGCCGGCTGTCGTTGGGGTCGACGGTGTACATGACGCCGCTCACCTTGGCGTGGATCATGACGATGCAGGCGACGCTCATGTTCACGTCCTGGTCGCGGTAGCCGCGGCGCCGGCGATAGTAGATCGCGCGCGGGCTGAACGTGCTGGCGACCACTTCCTTGTAGGCGTCGATCAGGTTGTTTTCGCTGACATTGAGCACCGTGGAGTGCTGCCCGGCAAAGCTGGCTTCCGAGTCCTCGCTGGTGGCGCTGCTGCGGACGGAAAGCTTGATGTCGCGCTGAAGCTGCTCCCGCAAATCCCGCGCCGCCTGCAGGATGGAGCCTTCCAAATCCGACGGCAGGTCGGCGTCCATGATCCGGTTCTGGATTTCCTGGCTCACCTCCATGAGCGCATCCGTGTGGTTGATGTCGAGGTTTTTCAGCTTGCGCTGGATGAGCTCGGGGAGTTCGTTGTAATCCAGGAACAACTGGTAGCCGTAAGCCGTGATGGCGAACCCCGGGGGCACCGGCAGATGCGCCCGGTTGCAGACCTCTCCGAGGTTGGCGGCCTTTCCTCCCACCTCCGGGGCGTTTTCAAGACTCAGCCGCTCGATGGGCAGAACGAAGCGGGTGTCCTCGAAGTTCCGTTTGCGCAACAGCTCGGAGAAGATCTTCTCCGCGATGCGCCGCGATGCATCCGCCAGCTCCGGGTATCGGTCGCCGGACATCGCGTTGAGTTCCCGCACGATCGTGTCGACTTCCACACTCAGCGACTCCGTCTGCGACACGGCGTACATGTAGGTGAAGGGCTTGTCCTGGTAGATCGTGTGTTCGAGATCGGCGATGATCTCCAGCGCTCGGTTGTTGGCCAGCAGCAGCTCTTTGAAACTGGCGTACTTCCGGTGAAAGACCGAATCCTCCAGCGAATCGCATTCGGCGGTTCGGTTCCTTCGGAAAAATTCGAAAAACTTGAACATGGTCGCCTCGCAGTTTCGGAAATCTCCCGGGAGGGCGAACCTCCGGGGAATCAAGCAGGACATGACATTCCGGGACATAATAACCTTTTTGGCCGTAACTACAAGAGCCGCCATGGCTTCGGCGGCCGAATCCATTTTGAAAGGCGCGGCGGTCCGGCCGGCCCGTTGCGGACTTGTCAAACCAACGCCAAGCAAGTATAGTCCGGCAGTTGCCGAGGGAGTCGAATTCGAAATCCCTTCAACCCCCCTTTGACAAAGGGTGCGAGGGGGGATTTCGTTTAACTTTTTTCCGTGGGAGCGGCTTTCCAGCCGCGATGATCGAGGCTTAACGCCTAACCCGCGCGCCGTTTCCGATCATAAGGCGCTGCACGCCGCAACCGGAATATAATGAAGGAGGTTCGCTCATGCCCGGCGGTTACATGGGAAAACTCGCTTTGGTCGACCTGACCACCGGGTCCGTCAGCATCGAAACGCTTTCGGACCGCACGGCCCGCGAATTCATCGGCGGCTACGGCCTCGGGGTGCGCATGTTGTTCGAGCGCCAGGCCAAGCAGGTCGACCCGCTCGGCCCCGAAAACATTTTAGGTCTGGCGGCCGGCCCTCTCACCGGGACCAAGGCCCCCACCGGCGGCCGCTACATGGCCTGCTGCAAGTCGCCGCTCACCGGCGGCTGGGGCGATGCCAACGCCGGCGGCTATTTCGGCAGCGAGCTCAAGGCCGCGGGTTTCGACGCAATTTTCGTCTCCGGCGCCGCGGACGCTCCCGTGTTTCTTTGGATTGCGGACGGCCGCATCGAGATCCGGGATGCCGCCCGCCTGTGGGGCCTCGACAGCCTCGATGCCGAGGCCACCATTCAAAAGGAGTTCGGGGACCCCAAGATCCGCGTGGCCTGCATCGGCCCGGCCTCCGAGCGGCTGTCCCGGATATCCGGCATCGTCAACGACCGCGGCCGTATCGCCGCACGCTCCGGCGTGGGCGCGGTGATGGGGTCCAAAAAGCTCAAGGCGGTGGCCGTCCGCGGGCGCGCGAAGGTCCCTGTCGCAGATGCCGCCGAGCTCGGCCGTCTCACCAAGGCCTTCGCGCAGCAGGCCCGCGACCTCCCCGGCATGGCCCAGGCCCTGATGAAGCACGGGACCTGCGGCTTCACGCAGGCCCTCGTCGCCGGCGGCGCCGCCCCGATAAAGAACTGGCAGCTCGCCGGCGAGCAGGCCTTCCCGACGGTGCGGCAGGTCGCCGACGGCGATGCCGTCATCCGCCATCAGACCCGCAAATACGGGTGCGCGAGCTGCCCCATCTCCTGCGGCGGCATCTGCGAGGTCACCGGCGGGAAGTACCCCGTAGGCGAAGTGCACAAGCCGGAGTACGAAACCATCGGCGCCTTCGGGCCGCTGTGCCTCTGCGACGACCTGGAGACCATCATCAAGCTGCACGACATGTGCAACCGCAGCGGCTTGGACACCATCTCGGCCGGGCATGTGCTGGCCTTCGCCATGGAGTGCTTCGAAAAAGGCATCTTGACGGACGCCGACACCGACGGCATCCGCATCACCTGGGGCAACGGCCCCGCCATGGTCGCCCTGCTCGACCGGGTGATCCGCCGCGAGGGCATCGGCGATGTGCTGGCCGACGGCGTGAAGGCGGCCGCGATCAAAATCGGCGGCGGCGCCGAGGACTGCGCCATGCACGTCGGCGGCCAGGAGCCCGGCCTGCACAACGCCTTGTTTCTTCCCAGCCGCGGCACCGGCTTCGTGTGCGACCCCACCCCCGGCCGGCACACCGCCGCCCCGATGGCGCGCCTCGAGGGCGGCCCCGGCGCCTACGCGCCTTACCCCGAGCTGCGCATCGACAAGTTCGAACGCTACGTTTACAGCGGCAAGGGCCCGATGAGCGCAACCGCCTCGGCCTACCTCCAGGTGGGCAACTGTGCCGGGGTCTGCGTCATGCCGTTCATGTTCTTCGGCAACTTCCCCCTGATCGAACTGCTCAACGCGGTCACGGGCTGGGGGATGGACGTGGCCGAGGCGCTCGCCGCCGGCGCGCGCATCCAGACTCTGCGCCAGAGTTTCAACCTGCGGGAGGGGATTGCGGCCGGAAGCGTCCGCCTGCCCGATCGCATGACCGGTCGCCCCCCGCAGATCGAGGGGCCGCTGGCCGGGGTGACCATCGACGTGGACCGCCTCGCCCGCGAATACCGACAGGCCATGGGCTGGGACGCCGAAACCGGGGCGCCGACGAGGGAGACACTGGAGAAGCTGGGATTGACGGAGTTGGTGAAAAAATTCAGATAGGGAGTTTAAGGTGTTAAAGTTTAAGGTTAAAGGTCAAAAAGGGGGGCTCCTTAAATTTTAGAACCTTAAACCTTAAACCTTTTTCATTCATACAGCTCCGGGTAGTGCTCCTTCCACCGCCGCATCGCCCAGTGCCACTGCTCGGGGTGCTGCCGGACCATGCTTTCCACCACGTCGGTAATGCGCTGGGTGTTCACCACCAGATCGCGGCGCAGGTCACGGCTGCGCCGCATCTCGATGGGCGACCCGACGCGGATCCCGATGGTGCCGTCGGCTTCCCGCAGGCAGAAGACCGGCACGACCGGGCAGCGGCACCGCAGCGCCAGCATCGCGGCCGCCGGCGTGGCGGTGGCTTTCTTGCCGAAAAACTCGATGTCGACCCCGTCCTTGCGCCTGGCCATGTCGACGAGGATCGTGAGCACCCCGCCCTCTCGTATGATCCTCGTCATCTCGGCCAGGGCGCCCTTCTTGTACAGGATCTGGCTCCCGAAGCGGGTGCGGGTCTTGTGAAGCCAGTTCTCGATCAGGCCGGCCTTGAACTTCTTGGCCACCGCCGTCAGGGGCCTGCCGAAAAAGCAGGGCATGACCTGCATGCCGATCTCCCAGTTGCCCATGTGGGCCGAAACGACGACGACCCCCTGCTGCGGGGCGACTTTCCCTAAAACCTGGTCGAGGCCGTGCAGTTTGACGCGGCTCAGAACCTGCTCGCGGCTGAAAAACCCCATCTGCAGGATTTCCACCAGCGTGGTCCCGTAATTTTGAAACACGGCCCAGGCGGTTCGCCGGACCCGCCGCGGGCTGAAATCGGGAAACGCGAACTGCAGGTTGCGCCGGACGATGCGCCGCTGGGAAACGGAGCAGACATACAGCAGCGCACCGAACATGCGGCCCAGCGCCCGTGTGGGCAGGTGAGGAACGATGTGTTTCAGCATGGTATCGACCGGTTTTCCGATGGCGACAAGTTGACGATGCCTCGACGCGGGACGCCGCATCGGCCGGCGGCCGGCCGGCAGGTGTCCCCGCAGGAGCGCTGATTCTTAACAAAGCCCCCTTTGCCTGTCAACGTCGGCGCACCATCGCCATCGTGGAAGCGCGCGGCGCCTTATTCCTCTTCAGAAGTCCGCGGCCCCCTCACCTGGAACCGAACCGAATCGATCATCGCCCCCCCGGCATCTCTCAAAGCGAGGACGTATCGGCCCGCCGCGGGCTCCCAATGCGTCGGGGCACGGGCAAGCCCCAGATCGCGGCCGTTGAGAAGCCAGCGCAGCCCGTCACTTGGCCCTTGAACGGAAAAAAAGATCCGCTGGCGCTCCCGGGGCAAGTCGGGGTCCATGGCAAAGACGGCGCCGGCCGGCGGGTACGCGATGCGAACACCGGCCGCCGCGCCTTCGGCCCGCAGCGGCCCCGGCTCGGTGCCGCGGATGAACCACTCCTGGCGCGGCTCGGGCCCGGTTCCGGCGGTGCACCGGACCAAGCCTGCCGGAGGAGAGGCGGCCTCGCCGGGGTCCTCGGCGGGCAGGGAGTTCATGACCTCGAGCCACAGCGGCGCCGCACCCGTCACCCCGCTCACCTCGCGCATGGGCTCGCCGGAAAAGTTCCCGACCCAGGCGCCGACCGTGTAGTGCCGCGAATACCCGACGCACCAGTTGTCGCGCATGTCCTTGCTCGTGCCGGTCTTGACGGCCGCCCGGACGCGAGCGGACAAAGCGTTCTCCAGGCCGAAGGTCATGCTGCGCGCTTCGCGGTCGGCGAGGATGTCGGAGACCAGGAAGGCGGCCTCCTCCGAGAACACGCGTTGAACAGCGGCCGGCCCGGACCCGGCGGCCGTGAGGCGAATCCCGCCGGCAACGCCCCCGTTGGCGAGCGCGCGGTAGGCCGCGACCAGTTCCCAGAGGTTCACGTCCGCCGTGCCGAGCGCCAGCGACGGCCCGTAAAAGTCGCCGTCCTCCGCGAGGCCTTTGAACCCCAGGTCCCGCAGCGCCCGCAGGAACTCCTCGACCCCGGTCATCTCGGCCGTCCGCACGGCGGGGATGTTCATCGAGGAGGCCAGCGCCGCGCGGGCGGTCACGGAGCCCTGGTAGCCGCCATGGTAGTTGCGCGGCTGGTAGATGCCGCTCGGCACGGAGATGTCGATCGGCGTGTCGTCCAGGACGGAGGCCGGTGTGAGGATGCGTCGGTCGAATGCCAGCGCATACAGGAAAGGTTTCAGCACGGAGCCCGCCTGGCGCTTAGCTAAAACGCCGTCCACGTAACGCGAGCGGGCGGGGTCGTTCGTGTGGCTGACGTAGGCCAGCACCTCGCCGCTCCGGTTCTCGACCACGAGGAGAGCGCCCTCCCCGACGTTCCGCGGTTTGAGGATCTCGAGGTGGTGGGCCAGGCGCTCCCGGGCCAGCCGCTGGAGCCCGGCATCCAGGGTGCATGACACCGCCGGCTCGGCGCGGCGGCCGGCGGCCAGTCGACGGGCGGCATGGGGGGCAAGGTCGGCCTGCGGCAGGATGACATCGGTTCTTTGCAGGGACTGCCGCACGGTCTGCCGGACCTCCTCTTCACGGAGCGGCCAACCGAGCGCCCTTTGAAGCCGCACCGCCCGGTCGGCCACCTGTTCGCTGCTCGCGTTGGGCGAGCGGATCAGGGCCGCGAGAGCCAGGGACTCCGCCGCGGTCAGGCCGTGGGGGGCCTTGCCGAAAAGCCCCCGGCAGGCGGCGCCGACCCCCTGGTACTCCCTGCGAAAATAAACGATGTTGAGATAGGCCTCGAGAATCTCCTTCTTGTCCCAGGTGGCTTCGATGCGGCGCGCCGCTTGGATCTGTCGCCACTTCTGGCTCAGCGACCGCCGCTGTTGGCCGGCCTGCAGCTCCCGGTCGAGTTGAGCGGCCAGCTGCATGCTGATGGTGCTCGCCCCCCGGAAACTCCCCGATACGACCCCCCGCAGCCCGGCGGCGGCCAGCGCGCGCCAGTCGACTCCCGCGTGCTCGAAGAACCGCTTGTCCTCCGCCCGGACCACGGACTCGCGCAGCGCAGGCGGGGTATCTTCCAGCGGCGTCCACGCCAGACGCCTCACGCCGAGGTCGGTCCGCAGTTCATGCAGGACGATTCCGTTGCGGTCGAGCAGCAACGATTCGGACGAGCGATACCCCGCCCGCACCTCTTCGTACGTCGGCAATGCCGACGCGGCGCCGGCGTGGGCGAGAACCGCCCCTGCGACCAGGGCACGAATGAGGCGAATGAGGGCGATTCGGCAGAGGATGGTATTATTTTTCATATTCGGACGAGGCTTTTAAATTTATTGAAAAATTTGAATTTGGACTTCTTTCCTCTCACCTTAAGCCTTAAACGTTAAACCTCAAACTCACGTCGTTACGGCCCCACCTTGATTGGCTCATTCGGGATCTCCCCGAACATCTCCGGCGCGTAGAGCGCCTCCACGCGCGTGGGCGGCAGGTTGAACTCCCCATCCTGGTTGAGGCGCAGCGTGTACTCCAGGGCCCACTTGCCCTTGGGCACGAATTCGTAGTAGGCCCGGAAGCCGTCGAAGGCGCGTTCCTCGAAGACGGGCCACGGGCCCTTGCGTGACTCCGCCTGGGTCATCAGCCGCGAATCCCGCCCCAGCCCGCTGCCCAGGATGGTGGCGCCGGCGGGCACCGGGTCGTTCGCGACCACCCAGGTCATGTCGGCCTGCGCCTCGGTCTCCAGGCGCACCCGCAGGATATCCCCCCGGCTCCAGCGATCCGGCGACGTGCGGCTCAGGGCGCTGACGGTTTTCCGGATGGCGTATCCCGCCGTGAGCGGCTCCCGCAGCGGGAGTGCGGCAAGACTCTGCACGTTCAGCCAGGGCCTGCCGCCGCCCGCGTGCACGGCGCTGAGTTCGGCCTTCGACTCGGGCCAGGCCAGAAGCGCCGTTTCGCCCCGCGGCGAGCGGGACCAATCCACCACCTCCGAGCGGCCGGACAGATCGAGCCGGGTCGCCCCGGTGACCGGTTCGGCCTCGAAGGACTGCGAAAACCGCTGCAGGGCGAGCACCCCCCAGGCATTGGCCGTGGTCAGGTCCCAATGCCCCCGTCGCTGCCGGGCCAGTGTGCCCCGGGCCAGCTGCGGCAGGTCCTGCCTCCAGCCGTCCAGCCGCTGGGCGGTCAGGAGCATGCGCGCGGCGTTCACGTCGGTCGACACCATGAGCCACCAGAGCCGGTCGCTCGCATCCGTTGAGAAGGCCACCAGTGATCCCTGGTAGGTCAACCGCGAGCGCAGGACCTGCTCGGCCGCGGAGAGCCGCTGAGCGCGTTCCGGGGCCTGGTCCATATTTAGCAGGATGTTCACCCAGTCGAGGACGGCGGAGGTCGGCCAGAGGGTGGGGTCGATGGCGAGCGAGCCCAGCATGCCGGGCTCGGCGCGCCCCACCCGCGACAGCGCTTCGACGGCCGCGAGTTTGCGCAGCGTGAGGTCCGCGGTCGGCAGCGGCGAATGGCGGGTGAGCGCCCCCTCCACGAACCGCTTGAGCCCCCCGGCGGCGCGCTGCAGCACATCATCCGCCAGCGGCCGGCCCGCCTCGTGCGCAACGGCAATCGCATACGCCGTCAAGACCGGGTCCCCGTAAGAGGCGGTGGGGAAATACTTCAGCAGGCCGTCCGCGTCCAGGTAGGCCGGAAGTTCGGCTGAGAGCCGGTCCCATTTCGCAGGGTCCTGCAGCGCCACCGCCGCGGACAGTTTCTGCTCCAGGCAGCCATAGGGGTAGCCGCGCATGTAGTCGGCGACCCCGGCCAGCCCGTCGCCGAGGCGGGGCCGCACCTCGAGCCGCACCCCGCCCCCGGAAACCGCGCCGGCCGGCCGCTCGACCGACATGCGGTACTCCCCTTCCAAGGGAGCGACGGCGGCCTGGAGCACGCGCACCGGGACGGCCGGGACCACCTTCTGCGACACCCGCAGCCGGTCCCGGTCGCCGGTTTCTCTGGACGCCGTCTCGAACTCCCACTCGAGATGACCCGTGCCCTCGGGCACCGTCACGTCCCAACTCAACACCTGCGCCTCGCCTGGCGCGAGCGCCGCGGTCAGCACGGCCGGCGTTACGGACAGGCCCGGCGCCACCGCCCGCGCATCCACCGTCATCGCCGCCGAGGCGGCGTTGCGCACGGTGATGCCGGCCCGGAAGCGGTCGCCCGCGCGCACCAGCGGCGGCAGCCCGGAAAAGACCATCAGGTCCTGGGTGGACTGAATGGAGGCCTCGCCGGTCCCGAACAGTCCCGTCCCGCCGGAGGCCACCGCGACGATGCGGAACGAGGTGACGGCATCGTTGAGCGGCACTTCGATGGCGGCTTGCCCGCGATCGTCCAGCGGCAGCCGGGCCTTCCACAACAGCAGCGTGTCGAACAGCTCGCGCGTGGCCTGCCGCCCGCCGCCGCCGCCCTGGGCCAGCGCCTTGACCCCGTAATGGCGCTTCCCGACCACGTGCATCTGGGCCGTCGCCGTCTGAACCTCGCAGCCGCGGCGCCCCATCATGCCGGCCAGCAGACTCCAGCTCGTGTTCGCCATGAGTTCCAGCAGGCCCTCGTCCACGGCGGCGAGCGCCACCTCGCTTCCGGCAGGGGGCGGCCGGCCATCGGCCGTCGACACGCGGACGGCCACCCGGGCGGATTCCCTCGCCTTGTAGACCGGCCGGTCGGCCGTGACCGACACTTTCAATTCGTGGGCCCGCCAGCCCACGTCGATCTCCGCCCAGCCGAGTTTGAAGGCCGGTTTACCGAGATCGGCCGTCGCGGTCGGCGGCACCCCGGCCGTGCGGCCGCGAACCGCCAGCACCGAAACGAACACGTTGGGCGCATAATGGCCCTTGACCGGGACCGCGACCACCGCCTCCCGGCCGGAGATTTTCCGGACCGAGGTCTCCATGACGCCTTCCCGCTCCACCGCCACCAGTGCGGTCGCCTCGCGGAAGGGCATGCGCACCTGGAAGACGGCCGTTTCACCCGGCTCGTAGCGCCGGCGCTCGGGCAGAAGGTCCATGCGGTCGTGGTCTTCGGCCTCGAACCACCAGTCGTCCCTGCCCGCCACCCACACGGCCCGGTGGGCCTGGGCCCGATGGCCGTCCTCGTCCCGCGTTTCGACGACCAGGATGACTTCGCCCGCAACCGGCGGCTCGGCATCGCAAGTGAACAGGCCCTGGGCATTGGTTCTCCCCTCGGCCAGGGTCGAGACCCGCCGGATCTCGACCGTGTGGTCGTAGGCGTAGAACCCGCCGGCCAGGCGCTTGCGGTGCGAATAGACCTTGCGCTCGTAAAGGTCGACCCGCACGGCCGCCCCGGCCACGGGCTTCCCGGAAAGCGTCACGACGGCGGCATCGAACTTGAGCGCGTCCTTTGAAATCGCCCATCGGTCCGGCCGGATGCCGGCCAGGACGCGCGAACTCCAGAGAGGGGCTCGGGCGGCGACGGTCTGGATTTCGCCGTTCGGGTCCTGGAATTCCATTTCCGCCGTCACTTCCCGAGGGGTGTCGATGCTCGGCAGGCCGGAGAGGCGTGTGCGCGCCGCTCCCGTCTTATCGAGCGTGAGCTGCGCAACCGGCAACGGGGTTCGCCGATCGCCCCCCGGCGCCTCCTCGGACTCCCCGCGCCGCACCGTCCCTTCGCGCACCCCGCCGTTTCCGAACACGAAGTCTTCGAACCCTTCGAAGGCCGGCAGGCGTTTGGGACCGATCTCGGCCCGCAGCGTGACCGGCAGCATCCCTGCCCCGCCGCCGGCCAGGTACTGGATGCTGAGATCCAGCGGGATCTCGCCGGCGTTGACCAGGGGCTCGGCCGGCGGTTTGATGACCCCCTTGAGAAGCGGCACCCGGAACTGTTCCACCCGGAACCGGCCCGCAGCCAAAAGGCGTCCGCCGGAATCCTCCGGCGGTTCCTCTTCCGCTTCCGCGGCGACCGATTCCGGCGAAGGCCCGCCGCCGGCTTTGCGGGTCAGGTTGACGGTGTACACGCCCAGCTTGGCGTCCTTTGGAATGGGCCAGTCGGTCTCGGCGATGCCGGCCGCATCCCAGGTGATCGGCACTTCGAAGAACTGGCCGCTGCCGGCGTGCCGGATGGAAACGGTGTCCGGCAGCTCGCCCACGGGGATCGCCGAAAATCCGTCCATGGTGTGGCGGCGGATGAAATGCTTCATGTGGACGGTTTCACCCGCCCGCAGCAGGCTCCGGTCGAAAACGCTGTGCGCGACCTCGGGACCGACGCCCGTCTCCTCGGGAATTTTGAAGCGCCAGGCTTCGATGCCCTGGTCCCAGCTCGAGTGCACGAAGCTCATGTCCGCTTCGCTCCGGGCGGCGACGAAAAGGCCCCCGTCCAGGCGGCGCAGCGCCCCCATCTGCGGGTAGTCGTACCCGTCCGGTTCGCACGGGCAGCTCGGCAGCTCGGTGTCCAGAGGCAGGCGGGCGTCGATCCGGGCGACGCCCGACGCGTCGGTCCGCCCCTGCCAAAGGGCCAGCCCCTCGCAGTTCATCACGGTCACGGCGGCGTCTTCCACGGGTTCGGCCCGGTCCAGGGTGGTGACCCACACCAGGGAGGACTCCCGGCCGCGCTTGAAATGAACCGCAAGGTTCGTCACCAGGGCGGCCGCGGGCACGAACATCGACCGCGGCGGGTCGAGAAGCGCCTTGCCCAGGATGGCGCTCTCGAGCTCCACGATGTAAAGACCGGGTTTTCGCAAGGGGATGCCGACCACCTCCAGGGCGCTCGCCCCTTGGGGTTTGGGGACCGCAATCTCCTGGACCCCCGGTACACTTTTCAAAATGGATGTCTCGCGCGAGGCCGCCGCCACGCGGCGCAGCCACCCCTGGACATCCCCGGCCTGGTCCGGCGGAAGCGCGAAAACCTTGCCGGCGACGGCCCCGGCGTCCGGGCCGCGCTCCGTCTCTGCCTGAAGCATGCGGCCTTTCACCTGCGGCTCGAGGTTGCGCAGCGTCACCGGCAGCACCGGGTCCGCCTTGGACTCGATGATGCCGAAGCGGGCCGAAAACTTGGCCAGCGGCGGGTAGCCGGCGGTGCGCACCCGGAGTGGGAACTTGTCGGCATTCAAGAGCGGCCGGCCCGCATCGTCCTTGATGCCGCCGGGGATCTCCAGACGGAGCTCGGCTTTTTCAGGAAAGGGCCCTTTGAAAGTAATCTCCCCGTTCTCGCTGTTCAGGGGCGCCGTCCATTTCAGGCCGCCGGGGCCTTTCAGCAGGACCTCCCCCTGCACCTGCGGGTCCATGGCGGCGTTGAACCGCAGGCTCATCGGACGGACAGGTATGCAGCCTGAACGCGGGTTTTCGCGCTCGCAGGAAAATTCGGCGAGAAAGGAGGACCGTGTTTCGAAATTCAGGACCTGATCCCGGCCGGTGGCGACGCCGGAAAGCGACTGGATGCCCCGCCCCCACACCAGGCTCACCCGGGACTTGACGGGCAGCCGCTGCCGGCACTGCAGCAGCAGGTAGACGGTCGAATCGCCTGCGGAGAGCCAGCGCAGGGAATCGAGCACCCGCTGCCGCTCCTCGCCCGCGACGATGCGGGCGCCGATGCGCTCCTTGAGCCCCGGAACCACAAAACCGGCGTGGGCCAGCACCGAGGCCTCATCCGGGACGGCATCCAGCTTGAGAATGAAAACCTGGTCTTCGCTGATACCGCGGTTGCCTTCATAGGGCACGGAGGAGACAATGGCCGGCCCGCCGGTTGAAAAGCCGAACTCCCGGGGGTCCAGCGCCCTGCCGGCCAGCGACCGCAGCCCCGGCTTCAACCGGAAGACGCAGCGGACCCCGGCCGGGAGGTCGCGGCCGAAATCGTAGACCCAGTTCCGGGGGTCCGCCCAGCGTCCGCTGCCCTCCTCCGCGCACTCGACGACGAACGGGTCCGCTGCGGCCCCCGGGTCGCCGAAGGGGACCATGGCCTCGCTGAAGGCTGCCCGCGCCTGGCGGACTTTTTTGACCGTGCCCTGCGGGCTGAACTGCGTGACCCGGGCGCCTTCCTGGGCATGGACCGCGGAGGACAAAAAAAAGAACCCCACCAGCAGGGCGACAGGCATGCGTTTCATCGTTTCGACCTTTCCAGGTTTCGAGTGGATGCCGCCACACAACTCTTCCGAAAGTGAACTTGGCCAGTTTTTTTAGGGAAGTCAACAGCCTCGTTTCCCGCGTCCGGATCTCAGGCTCCTGCGCTGGTTCCGACCGCAAAAGCCGCCTCTGGATGACCGATTTCGGTTGACAAAAAAATCGCACCGCATTAATAGTTAGATTCTCCAGAACGGGAATAAACTGAGTGCGCGGCGACAGCCTGCACGGCCGCCTGGAAAATGAACGGGATTCATCCTGCCGCTGGAATCACTTAATAAATCGAATTACCACGGTTCTTCGGCTCGAAGAATCGAAAAATAGTATCGGGAGGTAGCAAGATGAAGCGTTTGGTACTAGCATTTGCAATTGTCGCGCTGAGCATTCCCCTGGTGACCGCTTCCGCCGACGCCCAGGTGAAACCCGGCTGGCCGAAAGGCGTCACCATCGGTGCGGCCCCGCTGGGCGGCACCTATTTCGTCTGGGCCGGCGGCTTCGCCAAGCTGCTGAACGACAAGGTGGGCGTCCCGGCCAACGTCGA
>JALOPD010000261.1 GCA_025454075.1 Desulfobacterales bacterium
GTCTTCGTCGGCCGGGAGCCCGAGCTGCTCACGTGGCTGGTCGCCAGCGTCCAGGCTGCGGTCGACACGCCCTGCTGCATCGACAGCCCGGACCCAAAGGCGATCGAAGCCGCGCTCGCCGTGCACAAGGGCACGGCGATGATCAACTCCATATCGCTTGAAAAGGAGCGCTACGAGAAGCTGCTGCCGGTGGTGGCGGGGTCCAAGAGCAAGGTGGTGGCGCTGTGCATGAGCGACGAAGGCATGCCCGAGACCGCCGACCAGCGCATGGCGATCGCCGACCAACTGGTCAACGGGCTGGTCAAGAAGGGCGTGCCGATCGAGAACATCTACGTGGACCCGCTGGTCCAGCCCGTGGCCACGAACAACGCCTTCGGGGTCGAATTTCTGCAGGCGATTGAACGCATCACGCAGACGTTCAAGGGCGTCCACACCATGTGCGGCCTGTCGAACATCTCCTTCGGCCTGCCCGAGCGCAAGTTCATCAACCAGACCTTCATGGTGATGGCCATCGCCAGGGGGCTCGACGGCGCCATCGTCAACCCGCTCGATGCGCGCATGATGGGCGGCATCATCGCCGCCGAGACCCTGATGGGCCGCGATCCCTACTGCATGAGCTATTTGAAGGCGTTCCGGGCCGGCAAGCTGGCGGCTTCCTGAAAACCGGCGTTTCGGGCCGTGATCCCGCGTTGCGCGGCCTTTTGCGAATGCTCACATACTGGTTAGGCATTGCACCTGCGGCCGGTGCACGGGAATCACATAAGGGCCTTCCGGGACCACGGCGACGTGGTTGTCCTGGTGGGCCTTTACGCTTTCCATGACGGCTTTTTCGATGGAGACGACGGGGTCGACGAAAATATCGGCAAGATCGGAAGGCCTCAAGCCGCTGGTGTAGAGCTGGATCCTTCCCTTGCGCAGGGCCTTGACCAGCATCTGGGTCTGCCACTCGTCGATGCGTGCGTGGTTGCGGGCGATGAGCTCGGCCATAAAGGGCTCGGGCCCCACGCGGCAGAGCACGCGCTGGGCCTCCACGAACTCCGGGCTGCCCATCCCTTCCGAACATTCGCTGGCGATGATGATGGTCCCCCCGGGCTCCAGGATGTCGATGACGCCGACCATGCCCTTGACCGTCTGATAATAGGTTTTGTCCAGGGGGTAGCCGGCGCTGGTGGTGACCACGGTCTTGAATCGGCGCGGGCAGGGCACCTCCGCGTAGTTTCGCATGAAGGACACCGCCGCCAGGTGGCTTTGCTCGACGGGGCCGAAATTGACGAAGCCGATGCGCCGCCCTTCGTCGATGACCACGTTCAGGGCGAAAATCTCGCCCACGGCCCGCACCATCTGCAGTTGCTCCCGGTGCAGGGGGTTGCCCTCGATGACGGTGTTGGCGGCCTTGGCGTGGTCGAGAATGACGCCGGCGTGCAGCTTGAGGATGGTGTCGCTGTGGGCGACCCCGGGAATGACCAGCTTGCGGCCGCCGGAGTAGCCGGCCATGAAGTGCGGCTCCACCAGGCCGACCACGATGCGCAGGTCCGCTTCCACGAAACGCCGGTCCACCCGGATGGGAATCCCGGAGGGCGTCCGGCCAAGGTCGGCGTGGGCTTCGCGGTCGCGGGCAAAGTGGTTGGCGATCCGCACTTTTTTGAAAACGGCATCGGAACCGATGACCTCGCGCAGCTCGGCGCCCTCGTTGGGACGGTGCAGGCCGGTGGCGACGAGGATCAGGATGTTTTCGTTCGACATCCCGGCGGCCGTGAGTTCATCGACGAGCGAGGGCAGCAGCCGGTCGTGGGGAACCGGCCGGGTGATGTCGCAGATCAGGATGCACGCCGTTTCGCGGTTGCGGGCCAGCTCCTGCAGCGAGGCGCCGGCGCCGGGCTCCCGGAGGGATCTTCGCACCTCCGCCGCGGGGTCCACCTCGACCGGCATCGGTTTCTTGCGGATCGTGGTGATCGAAAGGCCGTCGGGTAGATGAACGGGAAGCTTGCCGCGGCCGTAAAGGAGTTCGACTTCCATCGCATGCCTCGTGAAGACTCAAGATCGCCGGCGAGCAAAAGTCGCCCGCCTTGCTTTTTAACACCGCCGTCTTTTCAGCGCAAGTTCCGTAAAGCCGGCGTAGAGGCCGCGACTTGCTCAAAGACCCGCGATGTGCGAAGCTGATCCATCTTCTGCCTTGAACACGGGAGGAGGGGGAAATGAAACTGCGCTGGAAGTTTTTTTTCATCCTGCTGATGTTCAGCCTGATCCCGCTCGGCATCCTCACGTTCGTCAGCCAGCGGGGGACGAGCCGGATGGGGGAGGTCATATCCGAGGACGTGCGGCAGAACTCTTCACGCCTTGCCGCCGCCATCTTGAAACGGACGGCGGAAAACTCGGCCGCCATTTTGGCTCAGACCAAGAAATCATTTGAGCTGGCGCTGGCCGGGCTGGCGCACGAGGCGGAGGCCGTTTTCGCCGAGGACCCGCCGGGCCGCGTGAAGGTCTATTTTGCCACGGACTTCGAGGATCCGGCCACAGCGCCGCCGGATGCCGGCCCCCAGGCCGGTTACATGAAAAAGTCCGCCGACGGGCGGCTGAAGAACGACATCGTCAGCTTCGAGCATCCGGTGGTGGTATTGGCC
The DNA here is from genome assembly GCA_025454075.1 of Desulfobacterales bacterium. Next base: position 2,622 of record JALOPD010000261.1, read on the forward strand.
CCGGGGGTTTCGGCATCCGACGCCGCTGGGGACATCGACCGCCTTACGCTGCTGACCGATTTTTTTTCGGAGATCTTCACCAAGCTCGGGCCTGCCCTGCACTGGGTCTACGTCAGCTCGGAAAGCGGGGCCCACATTTCTTTTCCCGGCCATGGGGGGTACCCAGACGGCTACGACCCGCGCCGGCGCCCCTGGTACCTGGACGCCGCGGAGGAGACCCGCTGGGGGTTGCCCCTGGTTGACGCCGCCACCGGCCAGGTGATCATGACGGTGTCGAAACAGCTCCGCTACCCGGACGGTTCGCCGGCCGGAGTGGTCGCCATGGATGTTCTGCTGACGGAGGTGCTGCGCATCGACGCCCTGTCGTCCTCCTGGACGGCCGCCATGCAGTCGTTCCTGGTTGCCCCCGTGTTCAATGCCGCAACTCAGGCGACCGACTTGCTGATTGTGGCTCAGAAAGACTACCAGACTCAGGCGTCCTCCTGGGAGGGTGCGATCAGAAGCGAGCGGCTTGCCGTTGAGGACCCTGGGAAGATGTCGGAGCTTACCGATGAAATCGCCGGCGGCCGCTCCGGAGTTCTGGAAATGCCTTACCAGGGGGTGGCTTCGATATGGGCCTATGCTCCCATCACCCCGAAAGCGTCCTTCGTCATGATCGTGCCCCGGGAGGTGACCGACCGCTTGCCGGAAAAAACCGTCGGCGCGGTCCGCGCCTTCACCGCCGAAAGTCTGCTCACCACGGCCCTTACGGCCCTTGGCGCGATCCTGCTGGCTGTCCTGGCTGCGCTGGCCGGGTCGCGGGGCTTCACGCGCCCCATGGTCGAACTGGCGGACGCCTCCGGCCGCCTGAGCCGCGGCGACTTCAGCGTCCGGTTGTCCACTCGGACCGGCGATGAGCGGGATCAGGTGATTCAGGCCTTCAACGACATGGTGCCCAAGCTGGAGGACCAGCTGCGCATGCGCGAGTCGCTGCAACTGGCGACCGAGGTCCAGCAGAACCTGCTGCCGCGGCGTGACCCCTGCCTGCCCGGGCTGGATATCGCCGGCACCAGCCTCTACTGCGACGAAACCGGCGGCGATTATTACGATTTTCTGGAGGTTGCGCAGGACCGCACCGGTGCGGCGGCGGTGGTCGTCGGCGACGTGTCCGGCCACGGGGTGCAGGCCGCCCTGCTGATGGCCTCGGCGCGCGCGGCGCTGCGGCTGCGCGTCTCGCTGCCCGGCAGCCTTCCTGAAATCGTTGCCGACGTGAACCGACAGCTCACGGACGATGTGGGCGACAGCGGCGCCTTTATGACGCTCTTTTTGCTGTCCGTTGACGGCCGACGCAAAACCGCGCGGTGGGTGCGGGCGGGGCATGATCCGGCGATTTACTACGCACCGGAGCCGGGCCGCTTCGAGGAGTTTGCCGGCCGCGGCGCGCCGCTCGGGATGGAAAAAGGCGTGGCCTTCGAGGAACAGCGCCATGCAGACCTGAAGCCGGGCGGGATCATCTTCATCGGGACGGATGGGATCTGGGAGACGACCGGTCCGCAGGGTGAAATGTTCGGCAAACAGCGGCTGCGCGAGATCCTCCGCACCCGCCACGGCGACAGCGCCCGGGAGATCATCCACGCGGTTACCCAGGCGCTTGAAACCTACCGGCAAGGCGTCAAACCGGCGGATGACATCACCATGCTGGTGGTGAAAATTCTCTAAAGGCTAAAAATCTTCGATGATGTCGCCTTTCTCCACAAAGTGCTCAATGCTGGCTCGCGCCGTTTCGTAATAGTTCATGGCCGCCTCAAGCCGGGCGGTCACCGGATCGTCCTCGCCGAGCAGCGACTTTGATTTCTCCAGCAGCTTCAACCCCTCCTCCACGTGCAGGCTGATGTCGTCGCGCAGTTTCTTGCGTTTGCGATGCTTCTCGCGCTCTCGCATGATCACCGGCAGGAGCCTCTGGATCGAGTACTCCACAAGGGCATCCCGCGGCGCCCGGGATTCCCGGGAAATTTCATCCAGGCAGACCAGCGTGCGCCGGCTGATGACGAACGTTTTCTGGACCCGGTCCATGGTCCGGAACCGATCGGTCTCCAGTTCCTGCGCGATGGTGTTGAGGGTTTGAACATCTTCGATCAGATGATCAAACAAGGATTTCTGCTTGATGCCCAGATGCACGGCAACGATGCTCAGCGCTTCAATCGCCCGTGGTGACAGCTTGAAGGTCGCGCGCACCGATTGCCGGCCCCTGAGATCATCCGTGTCGGGTTGCGGAAGCTTGATGTCGTCCATGAATGAGCGTCCGCCCTTTTTGTCCATCCATCCGCCGCCTTTCTATTATCAAAAATATTTTTATAAAAAAATAATGTTATTATATTGACAATTATGATGGATGATTTAATTTTTTAGCCAAAGGACAAGGTAATAATAACCCTGTGGCTGAATAAAACAAGAAAAAAATGCAAGGAGGAAAACTTCTATCGGCGGGAGATGTCCTACGGGAAGTTCGTACGCTCCTTCAGCCTGCCTGTCGACGTCGACGCGGACCAGATCAAGGCGGAG